>CAJUAP010000064.1 GCA_910584435.1 uncultured Acetatifactor sp. | reverse complement strand
AAAAGACAAATTGTACAATCGTTTCCATAGGGCGGACGCCCGACATGAAATAAGTCGTCGGCAAAGACCTGGCATTATTGGTGAAAATATACATTCCGGCGACTTATGAATGACATGGCTGAACTGTTACAAAAGGACAGCTGTCCGGGAAATGGTTGACATATCCTGTGAAGAAAGCTATAGTTATCTTACCGGAACCCTGAACACAGTATCCAGGGACAGTATATGATTAAATCAAAACAGGAGGCATACCCATGGCATTTGATGGTGTTACCATAGCAAATATTGTATCGGAATTAAGAAAAGAGTTAATCGGCGGACGATTATATAAAATTGCACAGCCCGAAGAGGACGAACTTCTTCTGACCATCCGCCAGCCCGGAGGCCAGAAACGTCTGCTCATCTCCGCAGAAGCTTCCCTCCCGCTGCTCTATCTGACGGAATCCAATAAACCAAGCCCCATGACAGCGCCGAATTTCTGTATGCTGCTGCGCAAGCATCTGCAGAACGGCCGTATTACGGAGATATCCCAGCCCGGCTTAGAGCGCATTGTGCACATCGGAATAGAACACTTAGATGAAATGGGGGATCTGCGCCGCAAGACCTTGATTGTGGAAATCATGGGAAAGCACAGTAATATCATCTTCTGCAGCGAAGATAATATTATCATTGACAGCATTAAGAGAGTATCCGCTGCTGTCAGCTCCGTCAGAGAAGTCCTGCCGGGCAAGCCTTATTTCATCGCCCAGACACAGAAGAAGCAGAATGCCCTGGATACGGATTATGAGAGCTTCCACGCAATACTGAACGCCAAACCCCAGCCCGTCTTTAAGGCCGTTTATGGCAGCTTCACCGGTATTTCCCCTGTGCTTGCCCAGGAACTCTGCTACGAAAGCGGCGTAGACGGAGACAGGCCAGCCGCTGCCCTGACCGGAGCCGATATGGAAAAGCTCTATCAGGCATTCAGCCGCATGGTGACGGCCATCCGGGAAGAGCAGTTTACACCTAACATTGCATACACCAACGGCAATCCGAAGGAATTCTGTGCCCTTCCCCTGACTATGTACGGCTATGGCAGACCGGCTTCCCAATCCTCCGCCGCCCAGGCAGGGGATGCTACCGTCACTTATGATTCCATGTCACTGCTGCTGGAACACTATTATGCGGAGAAAAATACCCTTACCCGTATCCGCCAGAAATCTTCCGATCTGCGCCGCATCGTGCAGACTGCCCTGGAACGGGATATCAGGAAATACGACCTGCAGCTGCACCAGATGCAGGACACGGAAAAACGGGATCTCTACCGCGTTTACGGGGAGCTTCTGAATACCTACGGCTACCATGCCGAACCCGGCGCAAAATCCTTAGAAGCACTGAACTATTACACCAACGAAACCATAACCATTCCCTTAGATCCCACCCTGACCGCCACGGAAAATGCAAAAAAATATTTTGAAAAATATGGGAAACTAAAACGAACCTATGAAGCCCTGACGGAGCTTACCAGAGAGGTAAAGAAAGAAATTGACCACTTAGAATCCATCCAGGCCGCTCTTGACATTGCGCTTTATGAAGAGGATCTGGCCCAAATCAAAGAAGAACTGGCCGAAAGCGGCTATATCCGCAGAAAAAGCAGCGCAAAGAAGCAGAAAATCACCAGCAGACCTTTTCACTATATCAGCAGCGACGGTTTTCATATGTATGTTGGGAAAAATAATTACCAGAATGATGAACTGACCTTCAAATTTGCCGCCGGAAATGACTGGTGGTTTCATGCAAAGCAAATGCCCGGCTCCCATGTCATCGTAAAATCAGGCAATGCGGAAGAACTGCCCGACCGCACATTTGAAGAAGCCGCCCGGCTTGCCGCATATTACTCCAAAGGGCGGGAACAGGAAAAGGTAGAAATTGACTATGTTCAGAAGAAACATGTGAAAAAACCAAACGGAAGCAAACCTGGTTTCGTGGTCTACTATACCAATTTTTCCATGGCAATCGACAGCAACATTTCCGCCCTCCGTCTTGCAGAAGACTAAACGGAACAATATGCTTTCCAATCAGCCTGTAGAAACAAATCCCCCAGGGCGCCCCTTCTTCACCGGCCCCGGGGGATGATTCTATTTTGTGCAGACACACAGTAAACCTCCAGGCAATTCCCTTTATTGCCTTACTTTCATGCAAGGTGGTGCAGCCGGAATGCATGGAGATTTACTGTAAAAGCCCTGTATTCTGCCATGCAGCTTTTACTTCTACCTCATCAGCCTGCACTTCTTGGCCGCCCTGATCAGAAGATATCCCTTGGGAAAACCTCTCAGTTCCTCTTCCGTCACACCCCGGAACAGCAAAAGCAATACACAGTAAACGCAGACTGCCAGGATAATAGCTATGACAACGGATATCTTCGGAGAATAGGTCAGCAAATATATTCCTTCGTATGCTGCCCACGCCACGGCTCCCATCAGCACCGATGCAAAGGCCGGCACCACAAATGTCGTCAATATTTCCTGCCGGTATCCCAATGCCTTATACACGGCAAATTGATTCAACACACACATGATTCCGGAATATACGGTATTGGCAATGGCAATGGCATACAGATCCAGATCCGTTAATCCCACCAGCAGAATCCCCGCCGCCGTCTGAATCACCAGGGCAATCCCCGCATTGATAATGGGTACATTCACCTTCCCTAATCCCTGCAGAATATTGTTACTCAATGTAGACAATGCATAGAACACAACGGAGAGGGACAGTGCCATTAAGAGATTGGTTGCCAGGTCTTCCTCCACCCTGGTATTATGAAACAGCAGCCCTGTCACCGGTCTGGCCAGCACAAAAAGTCCCACCGCACAGGGAATGGAGATTAACATAATCATCTTCACTGCCGCGGCAATCTTCTCCCTGGTTTCCTCCAGTTCCCCGGCAGCAACCGCCTGCGCCACCGTAGGAATCATTGCAGCCCCCATGGCAGCGGCAAACGCAATGGGGATATTGGAAATGGTCTGTGCCTGGCCTACGAAAATCCCCCATCGGGAACTCAGCTCCATCTCAGCCAGCTGACGCTTTTCCAGAAATGCCTTCAAATACACACTATTGTTGACCGCACTGCTCAGGTTATAAACCGCAGTGCTTATAATATACGGGGTCACCACCATGGTAATCATCTTCAATATGTCCTGATATGATTCCTGCTCCGTATGTCTGTCGCGCTTTACCCTCCTGTCAATCATCCTGCGGTTCAGAAGATAAACCCCGGTCATAAACAACAATGCCGCCAGCACCCCTGCTCCTGTACCCAAAGCACTTCCAACCGCGCCATAAGTCGCACGCTTCACCAAATCCGCCTCATCCGCCGGCAGTTCCATGCTGCCCATGGCAGTTCTGATCAGAAGATAAGCAGCTCCCACGCTGACCACCGCATTGGCGATTTGTTCTAAGATTTGTGATATGGATGTCTGAACCATGCTCCTGTGGGCCTGAAAATATCCTCTGAGCACCCCCAGAATCCCATAAATGAAAATCGTCGGCGCAAACGTCCTGAGTACCGTAATGGATGCACCTTTTACAAAAAGCCCCGCACCAAAATACAGAAATAGACTTGCCGCTCCCCCCACTGCCAGCACATATCCCAGCGCACATTTGAATATCCTGTGTGCATTCCGGTACTCCTTTACCGCCAGCTTCTGTGCTATGACTTTTGAAATTGCAGAGGGAATGCTGTAAGAAGATATTAAAAGGATAATGGTATAATAGTTATAAGCAGAACCATAATATCCCCATCCCAAAGCACCAATGACATTATGCAAAGGGCCCCTGTACAGCAGCCCTATAATCCGGCTGATGATCCCGGCCGCCGCCAGGATGCCGGCCTGCATTATGAAGCCGTTTTTCCTGCCCTCAGTTCCTGTTATATTTACCCTACCAGCCAATCATACATCTCCTGATATTTTGCCGCAGACACATGCCATGAAAAATCTGCTGCCATGGCTCTGTCCACCAGCTTATTCCATTCCCTCTTCTTATCATAATAAATCTGTTCGGCATAGCGAATTGTATTTAACATTTCATGAGCATTGTAATTGGAAAAACTAAAACCGGTACCGGAACTTTCATATTCATTGTATGGTGCAACTGTATCCTTTAAACCGCCTGTCTCGCGTACAATAGGAATGGTTCCATAACGCAGGGCCATCAGCTGGCTCAATCCGCATGGCTCGAACAGCGACGGCATCAGGAAAGCGTCACAGGATGCGTATATCTTATGGGACAAATCATCCGAATAATATATATTAGCGGACACCTTATCACTGTATTTCCAGTCAAAATGCCGGAACATATTCTCATAGCGCTCTTCGCCGGTGCCTAATACCACCAATTGTATATCATCCTGACATAATTCGTTCATAATATAGGCAATCAGGTCAAACCCCTTTTGATCCGTCAGTCTGGACACAATTCCTATCATCATTTTCTTGTCGTCCTGACGCAGGCCAAGCTCCTGCTGCAGGGCGCGTTTGTTCTTCACCTTTTCCTTGCGGAACGTCACCGCACTATAGGGATTGGAAATATGTGTGTCTGTCTCAGGATTAAATTCCGCATAGTCTATACCGTTTACAATTCCCCGCAGATCCCGGCTTCTGGCCCGAAGCAGACCATCCAGACCCTCCCCGTAAAAAGGTGTCTTGATTTCCTCCGCATAAGTACTGCTCACCGTTGTCACTGCATCCGCATAGACAATGCCGCCCTTCAGCAGATTGGCATCCTTATATGCCTCCAATTTGTCAGATGTAAAAAAGTAATCCGGCAGCCCGGTGATATTCTTCACCGTTTTGGTATCCCATTTCCCCTGGAATTTCAGATTGTGAATGGTAATAACAGATTTCATTCCGCGGAAGAAATCCCCCTCCCGGAAACGCTCTTTCAAGTATACCGGAATCAATCCCGTCTGCCAGTCATGGCAATGGATGACATCCGGGCGGAAGCCGACCACCGGCAATACGGAAAGTACTGCCTTGGAAAAAAAGGCATACCGCTCAATCTCCCATCTGGCATCATCCGTGTAAGGCTTAGGACCGCTGAAATAATACTCATTATCTACAAAATAATAATGTACACCGTTCTCTTCCGCTTCCATCACTCCAACATAGACGCTCTTCCAGTTGAAATCCAGGTAAAAATGAGCCACATATCTCATCTTGTCTTTCATTTCTTGTCTCATACAGGCATACTTGGGAAGAATGACCCTTACATCAAAATACTGCTTGTCGATACATTTCGGCAGGGAGCCCACCACATCGGCCAAACCGCCTGTCTTGATAAACGGCACTCCCTCTGATGCTGCAAAAAGAATTTTCTTCATTGTAACCTCCACTTAACCTTCTATATACTTGTCTCTATTATACAACAATATGCGCTCAGTGGAAAGCATTTCTTTCAGTAAAAATTTATTATGAAATAATAAATTTCCGCAGAAATCTCAGAAGGAGCCGCCATACTGTTACATCCGGTAGGAAAGCCGTATTCTGTCGGCAATCAACGCAATGAATTCCGAATTGGTCGGTTTCCCCTTCCCTGTATCAATGGTATAACCAAACAGCGCATCCAGTGTCTCCATTCTTCCCCTGCTCCAGGCCACTTCAATGGCATGGCGGATGGCACGTTCCACACGGCTGGGTGTGGTCTGGAACCTTTTCGCTATGGTTGGATAAAGAATTTTCGTAATAGAACTTACCATTCCCGGATCATCCACCGACATCATAATTGCCTCCCTCAGATACTGATATCCTTTGATATGTGCTGGTACACCGATTTCATGTATCATATTCGTCACATCCTGCTCCAAATCCCTGGATACCACTGTCTTCGGCTTATCCTGTGCAGTACTGTGGGCGGCCGTACCCTTTCCTGACGGCACTGTAATCATAATCTGAAACTCTTTATCCCCATTCATCAGATCTCCAAGTATCTTGTATATCTTCTCATTGTCCTTTGTAGCTGTCAAATTCAGCTGTTCCATCAAAATACCTCCTATCAAAATTTTGAATTTTTGGGCGTTACAGGAAAATCTGTAACACATATTGTCTAAATTCGTTCTTTCTTATTATAAAAGAGAAATGTTTGATACTGCAACTCAAAACCGCCGCAAGTTTCGTCCGAAGCTCTTAAGAAAAAACTTAAAATGATATAAAACTTCGTACTTTTGCAGTATCTCACAGAAAAACCTATAATCTTCTAAAATTCTTTCTACATTTTCAAAATTTTTAAAAATACAAACATTTACAAATTATTCTCAGGAAGCTATACTATCCTTTGAAAACTTTACCCTTTCTTTAACTTTTCTAAGCGCTTTTTGAAACTTTTAAGATTAGTATGTTTTATGTGATCACTGAAACGCGGAAATAAGCAGAAGACAGGAAAGGAGAATATGAATCATGAGCCAAAAGGAACCTCCAAGAAACTATGCCGTAGAGACAATGGCATTGACCAAAGAATATACCAAAAAGGCCGTGGTGAATCATTTGGAATTGAAGGTACAGGAGGGCGCCATCTATGGATTTATCGGAAGAAACGGCGCCGGGAAATCAACTACCCTGAAAATGCTCTGCGGTCTGGCCAAACCCACATCCGGCGAGATACGCCTCTACGGCAGACCGGTAAACGACCCTTATGCGGCAAGACGTATCGGATGCCTGATTGAATCCGCCGGTTTGTATCCAAATATGACGGCGCGGCAGAATATGATTATGAAAGCCAAATGCCTTGGCCTTACAAATCACAGTACTGCAGGCCATCATTCTTCCGCAGAACAGGGGCTGGAGGATACGGTGGACAAAATACTTTCCCTGACAGGGCTCTCCGGCTCCGAGAGCAAGAAGGCAAGATTCTTCTCTATGGGCATGAAACAGCGATTGGGCATCGCCCTGGCTCTCCTGGGTAATCCGGATCTGCTCATTCTGGACGAACCCATCAACGGACTGGACCCGGAAGGCATTCGGGAAATCCGTCAATTGATACAGAAGTTAAACGAAGAAGGCAAGACGCTGATTATCAGTTCCCACATTCTGGGAGAGTTAAGCAAAATCGCCACCCATTATGGAATTATCAAAGACGGCATTCTAATAGAGCAGATCAGCCGGGAAAGTCTGGAACAGAAATGCAAATCCTATTTCCAGATAGAAGTGGACGATATTAACCGTGCACTGCCGCTGATTACGGAACACGCCTCCGGAATACGAACCGAAGTATATGACACCAGAACACTGCGCCTGTATGATTTGACAGACGGCGCATGGCTGAACCAGCTTCTGGTGGAACACCACATACAGGTCTATTCCTCCGGCTTCCATCATATGGACCTGGAAGAATACTTTCTGGAACGAATGGACGGCAAAACCACATAACACATAACTGCGGAACTGGAATCAGCAGATGCCCTGGCAACCCAGAACGATTTACGGACGCATTCTTTCCGCGGCCGGAAATTGTTCTAAGCTTCCGGGGTTGCCGGGGCAGCTGCGGAACTTTAAATAGGAGACGAGAAAAATGTTTAATTTATTACGTATGGATCTTTATAGAATAAAGCGCAGCCCCTCTGTTTATATCTGCCTGGCAATCCTGTTATCCCTTTCGGCACTGTGCTGCTGGCTGGTGTGGCTTATGGAAACACCCGACGGCCGGCAGACAGCCCTGAAAATGGGCATGTTTGAGCTGGAAGAGCTTGCAGAATTAGAAGCGGAAGGCAATGCCCTGGCCGACATGGATTTACTGGAAATGTTTCGGGATGTGGGTATGGACGGAGGATTCTATTGCAGTATCCTCGGCATTGTAGTTGCTCTGTTTGTATGCATGGATTTCCAGAGCGGCTATATTAAAAATATCATGGCAGCTCACAGGAACCGATGGACTTATGTGGTAAGCAAAGTGCTGACAGCCGGATTCGTGAACTTCCTCTACCTGTTGATTTCCTTCGGCTTTTGTCTGTTGATGAATTTTCTGTCTCACCTGGTACCTTTTACGAGCTGGAACAATATCTTATTCTACCTGGCATGGGCATGGCTCATCTCAACGGCATTTACGTCCCTGATTATCGCAATCTGCATCTTCACACGCAGCGCGGCTCTTGGTATCCTGGGCACAATTTTATTCGGCAGCGGCATTATAGTAACCTTCCTTTCTTACCTTACCAATCTGTTCCACCTGGGGCAGTGGGCAGATTATACACTTTATTTTAATATGACCTACGGCCCGTCCGTCTGCACCGGAATCGGCGACCTGAAAGTATTCGCCATCGGTCTGGTATTTATGGCTTTGTACACGGCTGCTGCTTCCATCGCACTGACCAGACAGGATATCTGACGCCGCCACCCGTACAATCCCCCTTCATGGAAAAGGAGAACCTGATGAACATCCTGCTTATCCCATTATGCCTTACCTGCATCTTCCTATGTTTCTTCTATATCCGGCTCCGTATGGAAATCCGCTCCCTCACTGCGCAGCTTAGGGAGATTCAAAGCGGAAGCCATATGGAGCTGGCCGTAAACAGCCGTCAGAAGCCCCTGCTGATTTTCTGCAGCCTTCTGAACCAGGTTCTGACGGCAAAGGATGCAAATCATACCCAATATGAGAAAAGCGAGAAACTGCTGAAGCAGAATATCACCAGTCTGGCCCACGATATCCGCACCCCTCTTACGGGCGCATCAGGCTATGTGCAGCTTGCCCTGGAATGTGCGGAAGGTGCTGCATCAGCCAAAGAAGCACATTATCTCCACGCTGCCCAAAAAAGGCTGACGGAACTTAAAGATATGCTGGAAGAAATGTTTCTGTATACCAAACTTACCAGTGAAGAGTTCACCCTTACCATAGAAAAAATTCAGGTACTTCCCCTGCTCAGTGACTGCCTTTTAAGCCTGTATACCAGATTTGAAGCATCGGGCACGTCACCCCATGTCACATTTGCATCGGAAACATTCTCCGTCCTGGCAGAAGAAGAAGCACTGCGGCGCATTTTCCTGAACCTGATACAGAATGCGCTGATTCATGGCACCGACGGCATCTCCATCCTTCAGGAAGGCAGTGAACTTATCTTTATGAATTCCATGCCGCCGGATGACACTCCCGATCCCGAACAGATCTTTGACAGATTCTACAAGGCCGATTCCGCCCGCAGGAAAGGCTCTTCCGGGCTGGGTTTGTTTATCGTAAAAGAATTGACACATAAAATGAACGGAGAAGTAAAGGCCGAGGTGGAAAAGGGGAATTTGAAAATTGTACTTCACTTCCCCTCCCCCTGAAAGCATCAGAATCCTTACCGGGTATCCCCCTAAAAAGAGCGTGCCGACAAACAGCACGCTCCTGATTTATATATATTCTCCCATGAATACATCTGTGTCGAAAGGCGTAATCCCTTCCTCCACATCAAATATCATATCCGCCTCTTCCTTATTGTCCACCTGTACACCCCTGGCTCTGATATGCAGTGCAATCAAATCATACAGATTCGGCCTCTGCATATGTACAATGCCGCTTATTTCATGTCGGGCAGACGCAGATCACACATGAAAACAGCTGCCTCCCACGAACTCCCTGCACAGAGAATTATTGGGCAGACTTTCACTGGGAACACTGAGGAAATAATCCAGAAATTTCAACAGCCGCTTGGCTTCATAATACTCCGGCGCCTCCCTGGGTATCTGAAACAGCAGTGGTTCCACAAAGGGTTTTAACACCGCAAGCTCATAAATCAGTGCGGAATTAAACATCGCATCCGCCCCTTCCTGGAATGGGAATATATTCTCTTCTTCTCCCCTGCGCACAGAATTCCACATCTGAATCGTCCTCTGGGCGCTGGACCCTCTGGTACGTGCATCACGGACCAGCCTCCGAAGCAGTCTTCCGTCCGTGGTGGATATTCTGTTATGTCTGTCCACATTTAACGTTGTCAGGGCACTGATATAAATCTTAAATTTACTTTCCTCCGGCAGCGCATAGGACATTTTCTCGTTCAGTCCATGAATTCCCTCAATGACGAGAATATCGTTTTCTCCCAGCTGCATATAATCGCCCTTATATTCCCTCTTGCCAATCTTGAAATTAAAGGAAGGCAGTTCCACCCGTTCCCCGGCAAGCAGCCTCACCATATCTTCATTAAACAGTTTTACGTCAATGGCACCCAGGCATTCAAAATTATAATCCCCATTCTCATCCCTTGGCGTCAGTTCCCTGTCCACAAAATAGTTATCCAGCGCAATAGGATGAGGGGTCTTGCCCAATGTGCGGAGCTGTATGGACAATCTATGGGAAAAGCTGGTTTTGCCGGAGGAAGAAGGCCCCGCAATCATGACAAATTTCACATTGCCCCGGTCCGCGATTTCCTTTGCAATTTCTCCGATCTTCCGCTCCTGTTCCGCCTCCTGAACCAGTATCAAATCGCTCATGGAACCGTTACATATCTGATCGTTTAAGTCTCCCACTGTCTCTATACCGGCTATCCTGCCCCACTCGCTGGCACGCTCCATGGTCTGAAAAAGCTTTCTGCGCTCCGTAAATTCTCCCACCTCCATGGGATTCTCTCTGAACGGAAGCAGAAGCATAAATCCATTTTTATAAGGAATCACATCAAACCACTTCACATATCCGGCATTCGGAAGCATATATCCGTAATAATAATCATAATAGCCTTCCATTTCGTATATATTTACCATGGAACTCATCCGGTAGCGGAACAGCTTTGCCTTATCCGCCATCCCCCTGGCCTTGAAAAGCTCCATGGCATCCTCCAGAGGATAGGTATGCTTCTTGAACAGAACCTTTTCTGCCGCCAGCTGGCGCATCCGGCTTTTCAGCTTCTCGGCCTGTTCCGCGCCGGCGGGCACATGCTCATAGGTGCTGATATAGATTCCCCTGCCTATGGAAAACTCAACATAGCTGCCCTGGGCAGCTTCCGCACCGAACAAATCATACACACTCTTTAAGAACAGCATGGTGGCTGCACGAACATATGTTTTGTGTCCCAAATCGTCCTTTATGGTAAAAAAATCCACCGTACAGTCTTTTATCACCTTCTTAAACAGTTCCCGTATCTTGCCATTGATTGATGCAGCCGCAATCATACAGTCATATTCCTGCTGATAATCCGCCGCCAGCTCTTCCAAAGTAATTCCCTGAGATACCTCCCTGGTTTTCCCGTGTATCGTTACCGTAACCATATCCATCCTGCCTTTCAGTCGATACTGCTGCCGCCTCTTTGGACGGCGCAAACAATCAGCGAAGAACGCTATGCTCCTCTCATGCATAAAAAGATAACGCCTCTTTTATGACTGCGGTTTCACCATCCAACTCCGCACAGCGTCCTTCCGCCTTTTTTGAATCCTGCACTGCCAGGCTTTTCCGAAGCTGCTCCACATATGTCTGCCGCTGCAGAAGAAACTCCAGCAATACAGGATGCCGTTCCTTCAGCAATAATTCTCCGAACCTGTCATATAACTGCCCCATGGATTCTTTTTCTGACGTTTTCTTTTCAATCATCTGCCGTTTCGCTGCTGTCCGTCCTGACGTCTTCATTATGGCACAATCCACTGCAGAATCAGGAACCGCCTTCATGGCAAAATAATACTTTCCCTCCTCACAGACAGCGTTCTCCTTTACCACGGTGAAGCCCGCCTTCCTCAAAAAAGCCCGGAATTCCTGCAGTTCCGACTGCGGCTGCAGAATCAGTTCCTGTAACCGCCTTGCTTTCTCCATGCTGTCCGTCAGGATTTTCTCCATCAGTCTGCCGCCCATACCGGCACATACCATGGTTTCGGCTTCTCCCTCTGCATACGCTGCCAGGCCGTCTGACAATCTCACTTCTATGTAATCCCCCAGCCCGGATTCCATGATATGTTCCTCCGCACACGCCAGAGGCCCTTTCCGTATGTCCATGGCCAATGCACCGGGGCACACACCCTCCCTCACCAGATAAATGGAGAGATAGCCATGATCACAGCCCACGTCCACAAGCCTGTTTCCAGGAGCCACCATGTCTGCAAGCATCTGCAGCCTCCGGGGCAAATAGGCTTTCCTCAATCCAGATAATCCTTTAATTTTCTGCTGCGGCTGGGGTGGCGCAGCTTTCTGAGTGCCTTTGCCTCAATCTGACGGATACGCTCTCTGGTGACGCTGAATTCCTTGCCGACCTCTTCCAGTGTGCGGGCACGTCCGTCATCCAGGCCGAACCGGAGACGCAGAACCTTCTGCTCACGCTCTGTCAAGGTGCTGAGTACCTCCACCAGCTGCTCCTTTAACAAGGTAAATGCCGCCGCATCCGCCGGGGCGGGCACATTGTCATCCTCAATAAAATCACCCAGATGGCTGTCTTCCTCCTCGCCGATGGGCGTCTCCATAGAAACCGGTTCCTGGCTGATCTTCATAATCTCCCGCACCCGATCCACAGGCATATTCATCTCCTCTGCAATCTCCTCCGGGGTCGGTTCACGGCCAAGCTCCTGAAGCAGCTGTCTGCTGACGCGAATCAATTTATTAATGGTCTCCACCATATGCACCGGGATTCTGATGGTTCTGGCCTGGTCGGCAATGGCTCTGGTAATCGCCTGACGAATCCACCAGGTAGCATAGGTGGAAAACTTATATCCCTTGCGGTAATCAAATTTCTCCACGGCTTTGATCAATCCCAGATTCCCCTCCTGAATCAGATCGAGGAAAAGCATACCGCGCCCCACATACCTTTTTGCAATACTGACTACCAGACGTAAGTTCGCCTCCGCCAGCCGCTTCTTCGCATCCTGATCTCCCAGCTCCATCCTCCTGGCCAGTTCAATCTCTTCATCTGCGGAAAGCAGCGGCACTTTGCCGATTTCCTTCAGATACATCCGTACCGGATCTTCAATGCTGATGCCGTCAGGAATGGACAGATCCAGATTTTCCACATCCACATCTTCCTCTTCCACAAGCAGCAGTTCATCCGGATCAGGATCCGCATCATCATCCGTAATGCGGAACACATCCACATTATGCTGCTCCAGCACCTCCAGAATTTTCTCGAACTGTTCCTCTTCCAAAGGCATGTCCGCAAAAAAATCACAGATTTCCTGGTACTCCAGTATGTTTTTCTTCTTTTTTGCAAAGGCCAGAAGCTCCTTTATCTTCTCGTCAAACCTTGCCCGTGTGTTTTCATCCATCGTAATAATTCCATCCTTCCTCGGGAAGCTGTTTCTCCCTTTTGAAAATCCAATCCTATAGAAACCGCATGATGCTCCGCAATCTAAGCATATATACTTCAGACCGCCAGAATTTACAATGATCCCTCCAGGAAAGTACCTGGCTGGCGCTCTGCAGTCGGGCTGCATTGCAAATTTAATCGGTGCGCAGTATAAATTATCAATAGCTTTACCTTATTCCAGGGAAATATGCGTTTTGCGCAGTTTTTCCAATGCCTGCTTGCCCTCGACCATCTGATGAAAGGTCTTGCCGCTTGTTTCCATATGAGTCATCTCATATTGATAACTGCTACTTTTTACCTGATACAATATATCATGGAAAGCCTTTTCCCTCTCCTGCATGGATTCAAGCCGGGGCAGATTGGTATTGAAAATCTCTGCTGCCAGACGCTGCTCTTCCTCATCCTCAAACATACCGATAATACTTGCCGGCTGAAATTTTCCCTGCTCCAGATCTCCAAACAGTCTCTCCGCAACCAGATGATACAGTTCCTCCTTAAAATCATCGGCAGAAATATAGGTTTTTATTTTATCATACAATGCAGGTTCATCTGATATCCACGTGAGTAAAAGCCTCTGGTTGCGCTTCACATTTTCTTCCGGGTTCTTCTTACGCACCCCTGTCTTCGGACGCTCCACCGGTTTCGCCAGCCCTGTCTGTGCCGCGTAACCCTCTACCAGATTCCTCAGATTCCCCACACTGATGAAATATTTATCGGCCACCGCCTGGAGATAATTCTCCCTCTCCACGGCCTCGGAAAATCCGCAGAGCTTCTTCGCAATCTCCCGGTGGAATTTTGTCTTCGCCTCCGGATCACTCATATCAAACTGCTCTTCCAGTATCCTGAGTTCAAAAAAGAAACTGTTCTCCGCCTGTGCTATGCGTTCCTCAAATGCTTCCCGGCCCAAAGCCTTCATAAACTCATCCGGATCTTTATAAGGCTTCATATTGATTACCTTGCCGGTCAGCCCCGCCTCTCTAAGAATGCCGATACTCCTGAGCGCCGCCTTAACCCCGGCGCCGTCACTGTCATATGCCAGCAGAACATTCTCCGTATACCTGCCAAGCAGCGCCGCCTGTTCCGCCGTAAACGCCGTTCCCAGCGAAGCCACTGCCTGGGTAAATCCTGCCTGGTGCATGGCAATCACATCCATATAGCCTTCACACAGTATCATATTACCGGCCTTGGCCATTCTGGCAAAATTCAGCCCATACAGATTCCGTCTCTTATCAAAGATGGGCGTCTCCGGAGAATTCAAATACTTCGGCTCGCCGTCCCCCATCACCCTGCCGCCAAACCCGATGACCCGGTTGTTCCGATCCTGGATGGGAAACATGACCCGGTTCCAGAACAAACTTTTCAACCCGTATTTCTCAGAGTAACTGGCCAGACCAGCCTCTTTGATCACTTCATCTTCAAATCCCTTTTCATGCAGATACTGCACCACTTCCGCACCGCTTTTCCCCGCATACCCCAAGCCGAATCTATGCATGGTCTCCCTGGATAATTCTCTCTTTTCCAAATACTGATACCCGATTTCTCCCCTTGGACTGCGAAGCTGGTAGAAGAAAAATTTGGCTGCCTCCTTATTCACCTCCAGAAGTCTCGCCCTCTTTTTCTCCCGGACACGCCCTTCTTCCCCCTCCTGAGGTTCGGGAAGCTGCACTCCGGCCCTGTCCGCCAATATTTTCATTGCCTCTGGAAAAGTATAATTCTCATAATTCATCAGAAAGCCAAAGACATCCCCCCCTGCCCCACAGCCAAAGCAATGGTAAATCTGTTTGCTGGCGCTGACAGAAAAAGAAGGTGTCTTCTCATTGTGGAAGGGGCACAAGCCCCAGTGGCTGCTGCCTTTTTTCTGAAGCCGCACATATCCCGACACCACGTCCACAATATCACTTTTTGACCTGACCTCTTCTACAAGTTCTTCCGGATAAAACATTGCTGCTCCTTCGTTCTTTATACAAATATGCTGCCGGAAATTTCTTCCATTCCAGCTCCTGCAGCATCTCAAAATTCAATAAAAACATTCCGTTTCAGGTATTCAAGCCTTCACCTGATCCATCCTGCATCTCAGATAGACCAGCACTTTGGTATATAAATACTTTCGTACATGGCAATGGCAAACCGATCTGTCATGGACCCTACATAATCACACACCACCTGCTCTTTTGTATCACCTTCCGACAAAAGCAGCAGAAACTCCGCCGGCAGTTCATCCGTATGCTTCATAAAATGCTGGTACAAAGTTTCCATCAGCTGAACTGCTTTGCCTTCCTCACTCTTTGCTACAGGATTATGATACACATTGTCGGACATGAACTGCCTCATCTGCTTCATGGCCGCCTCCACAGGCTCCGACATCACAATATCATTTTTTCCCATGCTGGCAGTCACAATATCATGAATAAAAATATCCAGACGTTTTCCCGATGTATCGCCTATGACCTCTCTGACTTCCTTTGGTACATCACTCTCCTTCAGGATACCCGCCCGCACTGCATCGTCCATATCGTGGTGAATGTAAGCTATCTTGTCAGACAATCTTACAATCTTTCCTTCCAGTGTATGAGGCGTCCCTGTGGTCTGATGATTCAGAATACCGTCGCGTACCTCATAGGTCAGATTCAGTCCCCGGCCATTCTTCTCCAATCGGTCTACCACCCGCACACTCTGATGATGGTGTTCAAACCCCAGGGGACAGACACTGTTCAGCGCCCTCTCCCCGGCATGGCCGAAAGGAGTGTGCCCCAGGTCATGCCCCAAAGCAATTGCCTCCACCAGCTCTTCATTGAGCCTCAGGGCCTTTGCAATGGTCCGGGCATTCTGAGATACCTCCAATGTGTGGGTTAATCTGGTACGGTATTGATCCCCTTCCGGCGACAGGAAGACCTGTGTCTTATCCTTCAGCCTCCGAAAAGCCCTGCAGTGTATAATTCTGTCCCGATCCCTCTGGAACACAGGCCGGATATCACACTGTTCTTCCGGTTTCGGCCTTCCCTTAGACTCCGTACTATGTGCTGCATAAGGACTTAAATAATTCCTCTCCCATTGTTCCAAGCTTTCTCTGATTGTCATGTATGCCTCTTTTCCGACGAAACGTCAAAAGCAAAACCTTTCTCCTATTTTTAATATTCTGCACACAATATCAAATTCCTTTTTCAAAACCACAAAAAATTGATACAATTTAATCCGCCTCCCGGCGGCTCAAACAATACATGAACTCGGTACAAACAAAGCGCAGAGGACGCGCAAAGCGGGTCTGCTCGCCTGCGTTTTTCAGTGTGGGAAAAGTCCGCTCCGCAAACCGTAGAATTTCTTAGACGGCGTACTAAGAGGGTGTGTAACCCCCCCTCTTTGGCGTCTTAGAAATTCTTCTCACACTTTTAACGGCAGATATCATATATAAACTCCGCATTCTGATTCATGGCGTCCCTTGCCGCTTTCACCGGGGACATCTGAAACACATGCCACATACCCGGAAAAACATCCATCTTCACCGAAACATTGGCGTCCACAAATGCCTGGTGAAGCCTTATGGAGTCACTGAGCAATATCTCATTTTCACCTACCTGAATATAAGTAGGCGGAAATCCGTCAAAATCTCCGTAAAGGGGAGAGATAAAAGGATTCTTCAGTTCCTGCTCCCCGGCATAAGCCTCCACCATTCTACCGATGTATGTGCTGTTCAGCACAGGATCCATTTCCGCCTTCTCCAAAAAAGAATCCCCCGACGAAGTCAGATCCGTCCATGGAGACATCAGCACAATCCCTCTGGGCAGAAGTCTGCCTTCCTGTTTCAGCTTTAAGGTCAGAGAAAGCGCCAGATTCCCTCCCGCGGAATCCCCTGTCAGTATCACATCCCTTGCACCATATCCGAACAGCATCAAACGATCCCACACCTTCATGGCATCCTCTGCAGCCGCCGGGTAAGGATGCTCCGGTGCCAGGCGGTAGTCAAAGCACAGCACATCCATGGAAGTGGACGCTGCCAGCTTGGAAGTCAGTGTCCTGGCATACAGACTGCTTCCTGTGGAGTATCCGCCCCCGTGGCAATGCAGAATCACATATTTTTTCATGTGCGCCCGGTTCACACTGACCCACTCTCCGTACATACCGTCAATGTCTATCTCTTTGTATCTGATGTCCCTGGTATTACCCAGAATCACCCCCAGGTGATTCTGAGACTGCCTGTGCTTTTCAATATCCGGATTTTCCACCAGACCATGTGCACGTTTAATTAACTGCATCAATCCCTGGTTTCTTTTATTTTTTCTGGCTTTCCTATCTAATTCCAATTCCATTTTTGTTATAATCCCTTACTCTCTATTTCAACGATTCTGTGTTTCATTTACGTCGGTTCTCCCTGTCAGTACCTCACTCACGCCCGTCCGAATGAACCCTGCTCAGGATCCCATTCTACTACACTGGTTTCTGCAGACACCTCATTCACGCCCGTCCAAAAGAACCGTGTTCTTCCATACAATACTTAGATTTTCCATGCACCTTCATGGCCCAGGCATTCAACCGCCTCCATTTCATCAAAAATGCAGGCGTCTGCGCATCTCTTCCCGCAAGTGTCTGCGGGAAAGCATGGTAATTACCGTAATATCCAGAATAGCGCATACCGTCAGCACCACTGCAGACCAGCTTAACGCTATATCCCGCTCAAGATAACGATCAATCAGTATTTCCAGACCCATACACAAAAGCCCCGTGGCGGTAAACAAGTACAAGGCCACCGTCAAAAAGGAACGGGGCAGTTTACGGATACACAGGGTTATCAATTCCAAACTCACCGTCACCAGCACCGTAATCGGAATTCCCAGCCCCCAGACCCAGCCTTTGCTGCGTGTCAGATATGCAAGCATGTACAGATAAATTGAAACTGCCGCACCATCATACAACAATGACACGTAAATGGACTGTCCCTTATAGATCACCGCCGGAATCATAATCACCCACAAAACCACACATGCCCCAATCACCGTCAGCGACCAGAGCACGCCCCGAAATACCAGTGCATTTAAGATGCCGCAGGTAGCGGCGGTCGCCAATACGACCATGGAAAGCAAAATGCCCAGGTCCTTACGATTAACCGTCTCCACCTGCCCCTTTTCCTTGGGGAACGGCGTTTCTGTCTCCTTGCCACTTCCGGACGAAACCCTTGGAATCCGTGAAAGCTTCGCAGCCAGGGCCGCATATCCGCCATAATCTTCAGGATTCAGCACCGGCGTATTGCAAAGGGGACATTCTCTTGCGGAAGCATCCAGCTCCACACCACAATTTACACAATATGACATCTCTTACCTTTCCGAAACAAAGACTGCCGCCCACAACACACAGCAGAAATACTGTTTCTAACGATTGCTCTCAATTTTTACATGAATGCCGTCCTGTACCAGCTTTCGGAAAAAATGCCGCTCCACATCAGCTTCTATAATGCTGCTGGCAAAATTCACGGTTAAAATATCGCCAAAGCTGATAATGGCACAATTGGTTCTTCGTGAAAAAGGCTGCCCCATATAAATGTCAAAGCGCTGGATATAGTCTCTCATCCCCTCCGGAACCTTCAATGCACCCATATTCGTCAGTCCTGCGGAGGAATTTCTGTCTTGAATCCTGGTATAGAAAAGCCTCACCACATAATCCTTAATAAACAGAGGAACCACCCGGATCAAAGGATTGCGCTGTGTGGCAGCATTGGTGGTAATATCCCCCCGCAGAAATTTCTCATTTAAATGGTACCGCATATAGTTATGCACATGCTCCACAATCTCTTCAAAAGTGTATTCCCCAAGCCTTGGGTCCACTCCCGGATATATCATAGTGATAAAATTCCGAAGCGTAATTGAGGGGAAAAAACGGCGGAGATTCACCGGCATGGCAATTTTAACCGGACGAAGCGAAACCCTTGGCTCCTCCCGCTGCTTCGTCAGAAGCGCATACAGGAGCACCGCATTCAAATACTCCGTAATTGTAGCATGATACCCCTTTGCCACCGCCATCACTTCCGACACAGACATAATGCCGTCTATAATATTCAAAGTATAGAAGGGCTCCGCTGTCCCACGAACCCGGTATGTCTTCTCTTCCAGCCGCGGGGGACATACCTTGGCATTGGCATAACGCATATACGCATCTTCCAATTCTTCCTCATCCGGTTCGCTGTCTATATCCAATACAAATCCGCCGTTCTGTATTCCTCCGGCACCCAGCAGCCTTAAATAAGTTGCAGTCATAGTCAACAGCACACACATGCCGCCTGTTCCGTCTCCTAAGCTATGATGCGCCTCCAGTGAGATTCTGTTTCCATAATAATAAACCCGTACCAGATAACGATTATTTGCCTTAAAATACATGGGCTGGCAGGGATTTCTCACGTCTTCCTGTACAAACGGCCCCGGACGGTCATTGGGTTCCAGATAACGCCAGAACAGTCCCTTGCGGATTGCCGCCTTATATGTGGGGAACCTGGGCAGTGTCATATCCAAAGCCTGTTGAAGCACCTCAGGTTTTATCTCTTCCTTCAACACAACAGAAAGCCTGTACACAGAGGAAAAATCTCTCCGCTGCAGCGTAGGATAAACAATGGCAGACAGATCCAGCTTGTACCAATCCCCACGCTGTGTTTTCACCTTGTTCTCTTTCTTGGTCATAGGCATACGCTCCGCAATCAATATTCTTATATAGTAGCAAAAAGAGTGCTAAGTCATCCACTTAACACTCTCCCTGAATATGCAGGAAAAGAGACTTGAACTCTCATGGTATTGCTACCACACGGACCTGAACCGTGCGCGTCTGCCAATTCCGCCATTCCTGCGAACAATATATATCATAAACTACTTTTCTAAAAAAGTCAATACCTTTTTTCAAATTTTTCCGAAAATCTGGTAACAGTCCAGCCATGCGGAAACGATTGTACAATTAGTCTGCGGGAGTCTGCTCACAAAAGACAAATGATACAATCATTTCCATAGGGCGGACGCCCGACATGAAATAAGTCGCCGGCAAGGACTTGGCATTATTGGTGAAAATATACATTCCGGCGGCTTATGAATAGTATGGCTGAACTTTTACGAAATCTGTAACATTAAGTAACAGTGCAGACTTGCCCTGCCGCAAAGTCATAATTGTGCTCCGGAGACGGCATGCCGCCCTGCAATGACTGCAGACCTGCATTTTGTGTGCATTCTCATAGCAGTGCAGCCGACTCCTTGGCGGAGTTGAATTTGCTTCCGCAAGGCGGCGTGCCGCCTTGCGGTTTTATGAAAGCTGCATGGGTTGAAAAAAGCAGGAGCAAAGCCCAGACCGGCCTTACCCCTGCTGCAATTCCACACTTTGAGACAATATCCCTCTACAGCATGCTGCTGAACAGATTACCACTGCTATAATTGGTACTGTATGTACCTTTTGTGGTGTAGAAGCTTCCGTTATTTGTCTCACGCCCTGCTGCATAACTGATCAACGATGCCTGTGCAGAAACCTGATAACCATAGGATCCATTTCCGCTGAACAGGCTCTTCACTGTGGTCATCTCTGACTTCATAAAGGTATCTTTATCCAGATCCAGCGTACCATCCTTATTAATACTGATTCCGACTGCCAGCAATGTCTTCAGATTGCTTGCAGTGGCATTCATCATATTCCCTGTACGCCTTCCAACGGCATCGCTTTCCACCTCGTCCGTGGCCTTAATGACAGCATTATAACTGCTCACAAATTGATTCACTGCCTTGTAAATCTTCTCCGTATCATACCCCTTCGTCGTGGTCTCCACACCGTTTTCATCCTTGGTGGTAATATCCTTCTGCGCAAACACGGACTTGGAGCCGACAGCATACAGCGCATCCGCTGCATCCTTCAATCCATCTGCCGAAGACTGTACCTTTGAGTATGCTTTATTCTCTTCCGAAGTCTTCCCGTTAGAAGAATTTGTCTTCGCTGTACTGCTCTTTACTGCAGATTTCACGGCACTGCTGGCGCGACCGCCATAATAAGCCTTCATCAGCTTGCCATAACTTCCGTTCTTGATACTTGCATAGTCCGCCAGAAAATTACTTCCTGCCACACTGGCAGCTCCGCTTCCCAGACTGGAAAACAAAAAGGACACATCCTGTTTTGCCTGAATATTAACAGCCATACTCATTACCTCCGCTCAATTCCACACCCTGTCACACTTCTTAACTCTTACATACCTCCAAAAGGGGCGAAACAAACCTCTTAGGACAGTACAAACAATCCATATCGTTCTACTTTATATTGTTATCGGCAAATATACTCAACTAATTTATATGCAGAGACAAAATATGGGAAAAATTTTTTCAAACTTTTTTAGGTTTTCCTCTTGCATTTTTTTCTGACAGTGTTAAAATAATAGATATGGAAGCATAGCTCAGCCGGGATGAGCGTTCGCCTCACACGCGAAAGGTCAGGGGTTCGAGCCCCCTTGCTTCCATTT
>CAJUAP010000063.1:15511-22833 GCA_910584435.1 uncultured Acetatifactor sp. | reverse complement strand
CCTGGAGGTTATCCAATAACCTCCCCCCGATAATCAGGAATTATCCTTCATTCACCACCATCAAGTTCCTGGGATGTTTGTTGACAAGAATATCCTTCTGTTTTGTATTCGATACATGGGTGTATATCTCTGTTGTACTGATGGAGCTGTGTCCAAGCATCTTCTGGATGTACCGGATATCCACGTCCTGTTCAAGCAGAAGTGTGGCAAAGGAATGCCGGAACATATGAGGGGTGATATGCTGGCTGATTCCGGCAAGCTCTGCATAGCGGTTTATCATAAATCGGACGGACTGATCAGAGAGTTTATGGTGCAGTCTGTTGACGAAAAAGTATCCGCAGGCATCAATATCTTTCTGGAAAGTTTCCTGGTATAGATTCAGGGCGGCAAGGACTTCAGGATTGCCTAACTGTAGGATTCTTTCTTTGGAGCCTTTTCCGTAGATCAGGATGTTGTTGCTTTCAAGATCGATATCCGAGGGTTTTAAGGAACAGAGTTCTGATATGCGTACTCCGGTGGCAAACAGTAATTCAATTACGGCGATATCCCGAATGCAGCATCGGAGCTGGTATTCGGAATCAGCCTGTTCTTTTTGCGAATAAAGAGTAGACAGGAAGGTCTGGATGGAGTGGAAGGGTATGGTTTTGGGCAGGAGTTTGGCTTCACGGAAGCGGATATCCAGTTTCGCAAATGGATTCTCGCAGATGAGTTCCCTGTACTCCAAATAGTGGAAAAAAGCTTTCAGGCTTGCTATTTTGCGTTTGACAGATTTTGGTTTATATTGCTTATGCAGTTGTGTTATGAAATGATCTACGGTTGTTCTGGAGGTGTAGTCGGTTAAATCGGAACAGAAAAGCGAGTATTGTTTTAAATCAATCCGGTATGATTTCAGAGTTTTGACATCCAGCCGTTTACGGTATTCACAATATTCAATATATTCGGTTATGCAGTCGTTCAATTTTTTCATATGTAAGTATCTCCTTCATTTTTTACTATTATGAATTTTTTACTATTATGAAATTTTTTGGAGAGCTTGTCCACAAGATTAGAAGATCGCCCCGGATTTTTATTTATTGCGGTGCAGTCGGCTGCATGGGAGTTTTGTACAACAGTTCTGCGGCCTGTCTGAACGGCTGCAGATTTGCCGGTTGCTGTTCACTCGTCACTACTGCGAGGTGTTTTCGTGTGTATTTTGCATGAATAATCCCAAACCGTCAGAATGACAGCTTTGACAGCTGTGCGAGGAATCACCACTCAAAGCAAATAAGTTCACAAAGCGAACAAGTTCACAAAGCGAACAAGTTCACAAAGCGAACAAGTTCACTTGCGATTTCTGTGCCTAAAGTCTTCTACGGAGGCTTGTTACTGTGAACGGAGTGAACAGTAATATTTGTCGAAACGGTTTATCGGAATTATGTCCCAGAGCATTGACTTTTTGACGGCTTGGGCATAAACTTTAATTAATCTGAGTTGTTTTGCGGTTGATTCATGGCAGTAGAATCATATTAGAGAGGCATTTATGATATATGACAATTGTATGGAGGGTACTTGAATGGGAATAATCTGAATCCCGGATATAAAGGATTTCAGGAAATAGGAACATTGAAATAAAAACACTGAAATGAAAACACTGAAATGAAAACACTGAAATAAGAACACTGAAATAAGAACACTGAAATAAGAACATTGAAATAAGAACATCACAGCATAAGGAGGTGATGGATGCTATGCTTGGTAAAGCAGCAATTGGTCTGCAGAGCTTTGAAGAGATCAGGCGTAAAAATATCTTTTATGTGGATAAGACAGATTTCATTCGGGAATGGTGGGAAAATGAAGACAGCGTTACATTGATTACACGTCCCAGGCGTTTTGGAAAAACATTGAATCTGAATATGGTGGAGTGCTTTTTTTCCAATCAATATGTGGACGGGGCAGATCTTTTTGAGGGGCTTTCCGTATGGGGAGATGAGAAGTACAGAAAACTGCAGGGAAGTTATCCGGTGGTATTTGTGAGTTTTGCAAAGGTAAAATCAGTGGATTATGAGGGAATGAAATATTCCATAGCAAATATTATCTTTGAGATTTATCAGGAAAACAGATATCTGCTGGAGGGGGATGTTCTCAGTGATAATGAAAAGGAATATTTTAACAGCATTAAGCCGGGTATGAGTGAAGCTGCGGCGGCGGATTCCATTCATATATTGACAAATTTCCTCAGCCGGTATTATGGCAGAAATGTCATAGTTTTGCTTGATGAATATGATACTCCCATGCAGGAGGCATGGCTGTCAGGATATTGGGACAGGGCGGCCGGATTTTTCAGAAACTTTTTCAATGCAACTTTTAAGACAAATCAGCATATATACAGGGGGCTGATTACAGGTATAACACGGATTTCAAAAGAATCTATTTTCTCGGATTTTAATAACCTGGAAGTGGTGACTACTACATCCGAAAAATATGCTCGATGTTTCGGGTTCACAGAACAGGAAGTATTTTATGCGCTTGATGAAATGGGGATGGGCGGGGAAAAGCAGAGGGTGAAGAAATGGTATGACGGCTTTACTTTTGGCAGTATTACGAATATATATAACCCGTGGTCCGTTGTTTCGTTTATTGCAAATGGTGCAAAATACAAGCCGTATTGGGCGGATACAAGCTCCAACGGACTTGTGAGCAGGCTGATACGTGAGGGCAGTGCGGATATCAAGCAGAAATTCGAGCAGCTGCTTGAGGGACGGACGATTGTAACTCCCGTTGATGAGCAGATGGTATATCATCAGCTTGCAGATGATGAAAATGCCGTCTGGAGCCTGCTGCTTGCAAGCGGATATCTGCGGGTGGTTTCCATAGATGATATAAATATTCATGATAGCCTTGAGGAAGAAAAATATGAGCTTACGGTGACAAATCATGAGGTGCGCAGAATGTTTGCGAAAATGATACGGGGGTGGTTCGGGGGAAGACTGCATACAAGTTATAACGATTTCATCAAAGCCTTGCTCATGGACGATGTGGAAGCGATGAATGAGTTTATGAATAAAATTGCTTTGCAGAGTTTTTCGAGTTTTGATATTGCAAAGAACGCCTCCAAGGAGGATGAACCGGAGCGCTTTTATCATGGTTTTGTTCTGGGGCTGATGGTAGGGCTGGAAGAACGGTTTACGATTACTTCCAACAGGGAAAGCGGTTTCGGACGATATGACGTAATGATGGTTCCGGTTAATCGGGAGAACGATAAGGCTTATATTATAGAGTTTAAAGTTTATAAACCCAGGAAGGAAAAAAGCCTTGAGGAAACGGTCGCAAATGCACTTGCCCAGATTCAGGAGAAGCAATATGCAGTTAAGCTGGAAGCCGATGGCATTGCACCGGAAAATATCAGAAAATACGGTTTCGCCTTTTCTGGAAAGAAATGTCTCATTGGCACAGAGCAGATTTGCCAGGAGACAGCATGGTAAAGCTGATAAGCAGGATTGGAGTGTCGAGGATGAAAAGTATTGAGGTCATTTTTTAATTGGTGCATGGATGGCACAGAGGTTTTCTCAAATGAGAATCAGGAGGAAGCCGGTGGGGACAAGGAAAATAATTTTAGAAAGGCTGCAGCGTTATGGTTTATAATAGCATCAGACCCGGCCGGATATGGCTGGATACGGAGGGGGAGCGGATACAGGCCCATGGGGGTTCTGTAATTTATATTGATGGAATGTATTATTTCTATGGGGAAAATAAAGAGAAGACCGATGGCAGAAACGGCATCTGGCACTGGGGCGTCAGAGCTTATGCATCCCGGGATCTCTATAATTGGGAAGACAAGGGTTTGATTATTCCTCCGGAGCCGGAGGATGAGAAATCTTCTCTGCATCCGTCTTCCATGATGGACAGGCCACATATTATTTATAACAAAAGGACGAAGAAGTATGTTGCCTGGCTGAAAATCATGCAGAAAAACGGGGAGCAGACAGCAACGATTCTGACAGCGGATCATTTCCTGGGTCCCTATACCAAAGTACGGGAGGGACTGCGGCCCCTGAATATGTCCGCAGGTGATTTTGACTTGGCAGTGGCACCGGACGGTAAGGCGTACTATTATTTTGAACGGGTACATTCGGAAACTATCTGTGCAGACCTCACAGATGATTACACAAATGTAACCGGTTATTACAGTACGCATTTTCCACACACGCATCCGCCCTATGTCCGTGAGGCAACAGCTCATTTTGTGCGGAACTACAAACATTTCCTTCTGACCAGCGGTACAACTGGTTATATGCCTAATCCATCGGAGGCAGCGGTGGCAGATACCTGGCATGGGCCTTACACAGTGCTGGGAAATCCCCATCCGGGGGATGCAACGAATACTTCCTGGCATTCTCAGATATCTTCTGTGTTCAAGGTGCAAGGGAAGAAGGATTTATATATTGCCTGTGGGGACAGGTGGCAGCCGGGGCATATGGATATTCCCTATGAACGCTATGAGAAATTGTTTTCCATGATGTTTGATCCCCATGCGGATCGGGAGGAACTTGCCAGGTTGAAAAAAGGGCATCCGGGTGATTCCAGGGCAAATACATCCATTGCGGATTATGTGTGGCTGCCGCTGCGTTTTGTGGAGGCATGTGAAGAATATCCCAACGGCATGGTGTTTATTGACTGGCAGGATGAGTGGAGAATTGAGGACTATGAATAGGGGAAAGAGAAGGCGGCAGCATATTCCATGGCATTTTCAGGAATAGGTATTGATGATATTTTCGGCCACCTTTCGTTTGGTAAGGCATAGGTTCATAGCCTGCTTCTCAATATAATGATGCGCCTGGGGTTCATCCATTTTCAACTCATGGATTAACAGCCACTTGGCGCGGTTGACAAGTTTGATTTCTTCCATTTTCTCTTCGATGGATAAGGTCTTTTTCTCCATGCTGCGCAGACGCTCTCTGGCGCTGGTCATCCAGCAGAGCGCCTGTGCCAGAGCCTGTTTTGAAGTGGGTTTGGATAGTGTAAATACGCCATGCGATACCACTTTGTCATATATTCCCATATAAATTTCTGATTTGACCAGCAGTAATACGATAGTCCCTTTTGAGGTACAGGCATCAACGGCAAAACGCACACCGGGATCATCGGGCAGCGGAGAGTTGATGATAACAAAATCAAAGCTCTGTTCGGCAAGCATTCGCTGCGCGGCACTGACATTGGAAACAGAGTGTACCGGTGAAAAGGCGGATACCGGGAGCAGGGGCAGTAAAGCATCATTAATCTTTTCCGATGCCGAAGCAACAAGGACACTGTATACTCTTTCTTCCAAACTCATTTTAGACCTCGTTTCTGCACTGTACTGTGTGCTTCGGTTTTGGAGCTGTATGTTTGGCTTCTGTTTTGAAGCTAAATGAAGCAGGTTCCGGCTTTAGGCGGCATGCTTCGCTTCCTTTTTGAAGCCGAATGAAGCAGGTTCCGGCTTTGAGCGGCATGCTTCGTCTCCTTTTGAAGCTAAATGAAGCAGGTTCCGGCTTTGAGCAGCATGCTTCGTTTCCTTTTTGAAGCCGAATGACATAAGCTCCGGCTTTGCACTGCATGATTTACTATCGTCAGCAAGCCTATGGTAATTGTCTGCCGCAATAGATATCCAGAATGGCAGTGGGAATATGCGCTCTGATAAAAGGGCTGTCAAACGCTGCTTTGCGAGCAGCCTGTAAATCCGCAGGCAGTTGGCTGAATTGTGCCAGATTTGCCGCATCAGCTTTATACAGGTTATAGTCAGCCGCCGGCGGCAAGGGAAGTTTGTTCGTTATCCCGTATAGACCTGCATAAATAATCAATGCAAAGGCCGCATAGGGATTAGCCGTCGGGTCGGGAGAACGAAGCTCTGCACGACGATATTCCCCTTCTGCCGCAGGGATTCTTATCAGCTGAGAACGATTCCCATTGGACCATGAAATATATTTTGGCGCTTTTTGGCTGCCAAAGCGTTGATAAGAATCTTGTGACGGATTCAGAAATATAGTCATTTCTCTTGTTTTTTCAAGAATGCCGGCAATCATAGGAGGGAGAGCATCCATTGGATCTGCGGCGTTGGCAGACGCATTGACGGATACATTGATGTGGAACCCGTTTCCGGGTTTGTCGGCAAGAGGTTTGGGGCCGAAATCAGCAATCAGTCCGTTGCGGTGTGCAATTGTTTTGGCAACAGTGCGGAAGGTCATGGCATTGTCTGCGGCCGTGACGGCATTGGAGTACCGAAAGTCAATTTCATTTTGACCGGGGCCTTCTTCGTGGTGGGAACTTTCCGGACGAATCCCCATTTGCTCAAGAGTTAGGCAGATTTCCCGGCGGATGTTTTCGCCTCTGTCATCAGGCGCAATATCCATGTAGCCGGCATCATCATAGGGGATTTTGGTTGGTTTGCCGTTCTCGTCCAGATGGAAAAGGTAGAATTCCTGTTCCGCGCCAAAAGAAAAGCGGTATCCGGCGTCTGCCGCCTGTGCGACAGCATTTTTCAACAGATTTCTGGTATCGCATTCAAATGGTCTGCCATCAGGATAGGTGATGCCGGAGAACATCCGCACTACTTTGCCATGTTCCGGCCGCCAGGGAAGTACCATCAATGTCTCTGTATCCGGGCGGAGCAGCAGGTCAGAATGTGTCTCGTCTCCGAAGCCGGCAACGGAGGAAGCATCGAAAGCAATTCCGTAGTCAAAAGCGCGGGGCAGTTCCTGGGGCATTATGGATATGTTCTTCTGCCGGCCAAACACATCACAGAAGGCAAGGCGGATGAATTTCACATCTTCTTCCTGAACGTATTGCATTACTTCTTGTTTTGAATATTTCATGTAGATACCTCCTCGCCCGCATGTGATGGAATGCATTAAATTTCAAAAGCGGCGGACATATAATTACAATCTTAAAGTGTCTGTTGCAATTTCAGTTATACTGCAGACCGCCGGAACTTACAGTAATCCAATCAGGCATGCTTCTGGCTGGCGGTCTGCAGTCGGGTCATACTATAAATTTAATTGGTGTGCAATATAAAATAACAGAAAGTAAAAACAGCAATTCTCCAAAATAGAAAAAGCATTTATTCCAGCCTTTGATGGTATATGCTGAAATGAACGCCTTTGCTCATTTATTAGCACTATATACCTCTTCAGGTATTATGTCAAGCAGAAAATGAGTTATTTGGCTATACAGGTATATTGATTTCCTGAATGGAATGGGCTGGCAATTATAAGAGAGAAGAAGTGTACTTGGAGTATATTAAAATGATTGAGAAAATTGTGCTGATGATGTATAATATGACTATAAACAAGACAGAAAGCGATAGAATG
>CAJUAP010000063.1:0-15411 GCA_910584435.1 uncultured Acetatifactor sp. | reverse complement strand
GTTATCCATGCCATGAAGAAGTTCCAATCATTGGTATTGTATGACCATATGTAAGGCAGGAAACGATAGAATGGTTATCCATGCCATGAAGAAGTTCCAATCATTGGTATTGTATGACCATATGTAAGACAGGAAACGATAGAATGGTTATCCATGCCATGAAGAAGTTTAATCGTTGGAATGGAATGACCATATGTAAGGCAGGAAACAGCCGAATAGGTCACGGTGTCATGTTCATGTAAGGATGATAGCAATGGAGAAAGGGTGGATTGTATTGGATGAAACAGTTTCAATTTGAGTATAAGGAGCAGGAGATGTTCCTTCAGGAATTATCTAATTTCAGGGAACAATGCGATTCCGGCAATATGAATGTAAGTATGTTCCAGATATTTACGGAAGTCTTAGATTGGGATGTGATACATAAGGTATGTGAAGGTATTGAAGAAGTATTTCCGGAAGTGCCGTATATGGGATGTTCCACCAGTGGTAATATTGTGGATTGCCGATTGTCTTATAATATTACTGTGGTTTGTACGATGTTTGAACTGCCTTCCACGCAGGTTAAGATATTTCAGTATGATTTGACCCAATCCTCTGTAGAGCAGATCACCGAAACCATTGTAGCGGAGACAAAACAGTATCCATGGGTGAAAGCGATAGAGATGTTTTTTACGATTCCAGAGACATCCACCACGCGTTTCTGTGATGGGCTCAGATGGATCAGGAGAGATATACAGATATTCGGAGGCGTTGCCTGCAGTGATGATATTACAAGTGATGCATCGTGCGTATTTTCCAAAGCAAACGGAGTTTCGGAGAAGTCCATTTTGATTGTATTCTATGGGGGCGAGAATTTTTATGTGGATTCCATCAATGTCACCGGATGGAAACCCCTCGGAAGAAAGTTCCGCGTCACAAAATCAGACGGCTCTATTTTACAGGAACTGGATGGAATTCCTGCCTATGAGGTATACCGAAAGTATCTCAATATCAAAAATGACGACAACTTTTTCTATAACACGTTGGAGTTTCCTTTATTTTATGAGCACAATGGCACAACGATTCTGCGCACACCGGTGGCAAGCAATGAGGATGGTTCTATCCAGATGACATCGGACATGGACATTGGTTCGGTGGTACGGATTTCCTATGGTGATCCGGGGACAATCATTGAAAGCATTCGGCATGACAGCCGGAGGATTGCGGAGTTTGTTCCGGATCTGCTTCGGATTTATTCCTGTGCTGCGAGACGGACGTTTTGGACTTCTAAGGAACCGACTTATGAGATTTATCCGTTTCAGGAAATTGCGCCTTCCTGCGGATTCTTCTCTCATGGAGAATTTCTTCGCACAAACGGCAATTTAAACCAGCACAATGTTACCCTGGTTATTGCGGCCATGAGGGAGGGGGAGAAAAAGGACAGCGGGGTTCCTGTTGTACCGGCAGAGACAGATTCCCTATCCAGGGTGCCATTGGTGTCGAGGCTGGCAACCTTTATCAGTGTGACCTCGCTGGAATTGGAGGAAATGAATAAGCAGCTGGCGCTTGTGAATGAGAAATTGCGGATAGCGGCAATCGTTGACGGATTGACAGGGCTTTACAATCGTGCGGAGATCCAGTCCCAGATTGTCAAGGCTTTGGACAAAGTGGAGAAAGAGAAGTTTTCTCTTGTCATGTTGGATATAGATGATTTTAAGCAGGTAAACGATACATTCGGACATCAGGAGGGCGACAATGTACTCATGGCTCTTTCCGGTCTGCTGCAGAACAAAGGATCGGTTTATATGCAGAGTGTCTCCGCGGGAAGGTGGGGCGGAGAAGAATTTATGATGCTTCTACAGAATACGGACATGTCATCGGCTGCGTATATTGCGGATTTGATCAGGCAGTGCTTTGCGAATATTCATTTTCCTTCCGCAAGGCCCCAGACGATCAGCCTTGGCGTGACACAGGCGCAGGAAGAGGATACCTTGGATTCCTTGTGTACACGGGTGGACATGGCGCTCTACAAGGCAAAAAAAGAAGGGAAAAACAGGGTGGTTGCCATCTAAGGCAGCTGCCTTTTCTTTTGTTGCAGAAACTGCTTGACTTGGAGTGCACTCTAACTTGTATAATGAAATTGTTCTGATTTGGAGGAAATGACATGATGATGAAAGAAGTAAGTGAGAAATACCATATTTCGCCGGATACACTTCGATATTACGAGCGGGTTGGAGCCATACCAAGGGTAAATCGAACTAAGAGCGGTATCAGGGATTACACGGAACAGGATATTGGGTGCGTGGAAAATGTCATATGTATGCGTAATGCAGGAGTTCCTGTTGAGATGGTGATTGAGTATGCGAAATTATGCCAGCAGGGAGATGATACCTTTGCTGCCCGGCGAGATCTGCTGAAGCAGGTCAGAAGAGGTATTCTGCAGCAGATTGAAAAAAGACAGAAGGAGCTCGAACGCCTTGAATACAAGATTTCCCGGTATGAGGCTGCAATAGCGACAGGCAAACTTGTCTGGGACAGCGATTGTTCTGCACAGCATATGACAGAAAACCAGGAGTGAGGAGATGCTGCCTTGCAGAAAACAAAAAACATGGAAAATGAGGGACGCCTTGCAGGAAGCGAAAAGCATGGAAAATGAGGGACGCTTTGCAGGAAGCGAAAAGCATGGATAAAAATTGGATAATAAGAGAAGGAGGATTTGATTATGATTTACAGAAAATTTCAGAATATGCAGCTTTCCGGTTTAGGGCTGGGTATGATGCGTCTGCCTGTGCTGGGAGGCGATGACGGTGCGGTGGATGAGGCAGCAGCGGCAGAGATGATTGATTATGCATATCATAACGGAATTAATTATTATGACACCGCATGGGGATATCACAACGGTAATTCGGAACTGGCTGCAGGGAAGTACCTTAGCAGATACCCACGGGAAAGTTATTATCTTGCCAGTAAATTTCCGGGATACGATCTATCCAATATGGATAAGGTGGAAGAAATCTTTGAGCAGCAGCTTGAAAAGTGCCAGACGCCGTATTTTGATTTTTATTTGTTCCACAATGTGTATGAAGGAAATGTGGATGCATATCTCGATCCAAAATATGGTATTCTGGAGTATCTGTTAAAGCAGAAAGAAAGGGGACGTATTCATCACCTTGGCTTCTCTGCACATGGCAGTGTGGAAGTGATAAAGCGTTTTCTGGATGCTTATGGACAGTATATGGAATTCTGTCAGCTCCAGCTCAACTATATGGACTGGCATTTTCAGAATGCCCAGGGGAAGGTGGAGCTGATGAATCGGGCCGATATTCCGGTGTGGGTCATGGAACCGCTGCGGGGCGGTAAGCTGGCCAAAGCTTCCGGGGAGCTGGCAGCAGTGATGCAGTCCATGCGTCCTGAGGAAACCGTTCCCGGCTGGGCATTCCGTTTCCTGCAGAGTATTCCGGGTGTGACAATGGTTCTGTCAGGTATGTCCACGATGGAGCAGTTGAAAGCCAATATTGCTACATATGAAACGGATGAACCTCTTGGCAGGGAAGAATTTGATTCTTTGGTGAAGTGCAAGGATGCGGAGGTCAGAAAGGAAGGACTGCCCTGTACCGCCTGCCATTATTGTACGAGCCATTGTCCGAAAGAACTTCCGATTCCGGAATTGATTGCTTTGTACAATGAGCATAAGGCTACGGGAGGCGGTTTTATTGCACCTATGGCAGTGGGCAGTATGCCGCAGGAAAAACGGCCGGCCAGCTGTATCGGGTGCAGGAGCTGTGAACGGGTCTGTCCGCAGCAGATTAAGATATCTGAGATGATGGCTGATTTTACTTCCATGATTGGAATGTAAGAATTCTGCGAACAAAGTTAAAACAGTCTCGGAACGGAGGTGCCCGGAAGGAAATTTCAGCTGCGCTCTTTGCAGATGAAATCTCCTTCCATGGTTAGGGCACCAGAGTGAAGAGACGGAACTCTAATATAAAGGAATTTAGATACCTGCGAGAGCGGTGGTTCTGAGATTGGCAGTAATGGTCCGCTGCTTCACGGGGAAGCCGGGGGAACGGCTTCCCTGTGCATGGCAGCCATAGAGGGAATGGCTTGCGGCTTTTGTGGATGCAGAGCGGACTATTTCTGTTTCGCAAGGATTTCCAGCAGCAGTTTACACTGTTCATATGTATATACATTTTGATAAATATCAACGGCTTTATTTTTATCGAAAGCACTGGCAAGCAGTCGGCTGTATTCCTCTTCCGTGATTTCCGTATCATTCCAGTAGTACTGATAATTCTGGCGGTCATAAGTGTCGGCGTGATTGAGGGCTCCATAGTGTCCTTCTGCAATGACATGAAATGCGCCGTCTTCAATTGTATAGATGATATCATAATAATTATCCATGTGGCCATAGCTGACAAGCATAATATTCTCATTTTCTATCCAATATGCACCGCCATGATAAAGAGCAATGCTATGAACGGTGCTGTTATTTGTAGTATAGATTTCGGCACCGGCATAACCGTATCCGTAGTCAATCCAAAGCTCCGGAATGCTGTCATCATTTACATACATGAATCTGCAGGTGGTCATATCTGTGGGTGCTTCCGATGAAAATACATTGTCGAGATAGAATCGGCTCCACTCATGACCTGAGTCTGTCATAATGATCGGCGCTTTGCCGTATATTTCTTCTGTTTTCTCAGGATCAACTCCGAATTTCTTCTGGGCTATGCTTTCGGTGGCTGGAAATATAGTGATTTTGCTGGAACTGCCGTTTTCACCGTACTCATAGTCGAGAGTGACTTCACCTGTTTCTCTGTTAAACCAGGAACTTATTGTGAGGGCGTCCAGCATAATATCGTTCAAATTACCATTACTATCATATAGACACAGCAGGGTATATTTGCTTGAGACAGAATAGAAGTCATCTGAATAATGGTCTATTGCATAAAGTGTGGTACTGCAGAGGCGTCCGTCATCATAGTATGCATAGCTGTAATAATATAGAAGCATTCCTTCGGAATTGTAATAGTTCACCCTTTTAAGCATTTCGTTTTGCTGGATTTGAAAATCAGGTGACTGTACTTGTTCCGCCGGCATTTCAGCATTTGGCCTGATATCAGGATAAGAAGCAGTCTGGGCAGGAGTTTGGTCATCACGTGGTTCTTCTGAGTTCTCAGAAATATCATTTGATGTATCAAAGTCTGTGGAATCGTTTTCCTGGGATTCGGGAATATTTTCAACTATTTTATCAGGTGTTTCAGTGATTGATCCCTTTAAGGTTTCTTCCAAGGTTTCGTTAATTATTCCATCAGTTTCCTTGCCGCAGCTGACCTGGCTGAAGAGTACGGCGGTACACAATAAAATTGCAGGTATCTTTTTCAAATTCATTTCTGCACCTCCTGTTTTCACTGCAGAATAATTGATTTATAATTTTATGCTTCTGCGTATATATGAGACAGATGTTGAAGTATTAGTTCTGTAAGGAGCCTGGTGGGGAAAGTTGAATACATGTTCTGTGAGGAGCATATCCTGTGAGGGATAGGTCTGCTTGAACGGTAATGTTATATAGATAATATTATGATATAAACTACAGGTTTGTAAAGCAATATTTTGTAACAGTTCAGTGACCTGTTTGAACTGTTATAATATTTTTGATAATAGAATATACTTTGCGCCTTGATTGTGGTATACTGCTGATCATCAGGGAACCTAAAAGGAATGGCTGAAATCAAAAGGGGGGTGATAAAATAGCATTGACAAATGAAGACTTGCAGGCGATTGCATCATTGCTGCAGCCTATTCATACCAGACTTGACAATATGGATACCAGATTTGACAGCATGGAGACCAGGCTTGACAAAATAGAGTCTGAAGTATCGGCATTAAAAGCGGGGCAAAGAGAGTTCAATAAAGAGGTGTGGGGGCAGAGTACAGAAAATAGAACATGGCATGAAGAAAGTCAAAAAGCTATCAGCTATGGAAGAATGGTTATTGTTCACTCGTCACTGCCGCGAGGTGTTTTCATGCGTATTTTGCATGAAGAATCCCAAGCTGTCATTCTGACAGCTTTGACATTGTGCGCCAAAACGCTGCCCTTGCGTTTTGTGTGCATCAGTTACTGTGAATGGAGTGAACAGTAACTAAGGATGAGTGTACCAGGGGAGAAAATAAAAATGGGGGTTGACAAATCATCTCGAAAGGTGCATAATGCAGAATGTAAAGGGCAAGGGTGTCTTTGGGCTGTATCCTGAGAGCACCCTTTTTATAAAATCATCGCGGAAGGCAAAGGCGTCTTTTATGTATTGATACATAGGAGGCGTCTTTTCTTTTTGTTATGAGCAACATGCAGGATTAAAAATGTCAATTCTGCGGGCTGCGGAAAGGGATGGAGTGATTATGGAAAAAGTATCTGATTATTTTGGTTGTATGGTATTTGATGACAGGGTGATGAAAGCAACATTGTCTGCAAGGGTGTATCAATCCCTGAAGAAAACCATTGATGAGGGTGCCCAGCTGGATATCAGTGTGGCCAATGCGGTTGCCGCCGCCATGAAGGATTGGGCGGTTGCTCATGGTGCGACACACTATACACACTGGTTTCAGCCGCTGACGGGTGTCACTGCGGAAAAGCACGACAGCTTCATCTCCCCTTCGCCGGATGGGGGCGTCATCATGGAATTTTCGGGGAAAGAGCTGATAAAGGGTGAGCCGGATGCTTCTTCCTTTCCTTCAGGCGGTTTGAGGGCTACTTTTGAGGCGAGAGGATATACGGCATGGGATCCAACCTCGTATGCTTTTATCAAAGGCAAGACTTTATGTATTCCCACAGCCTTCTGTTCTTATGGCGGGGAAGCACTGGATAAGAAGACCCCGCTGCTGCGCTCCATGGAGGCATTGAACAAGCAGGCATTGCGCATTTTAAGACTGTTCGGCAATGATTCGGTAAAATGTGTGCGTACTTCCGTTGGCCCGGAACAGGAATATTTTCTCATCACCAAGGAAATGTACGATCAGCGTCCTGATTTGAAATATACCGGAAGAACTTTATTCGGAGCCAAGTCGCCCAAGGGCCAGGAAATGGATGACCATTATTTTGGCGTGATTAAGCCCAGGGTGGCGGCATACATGGAAGAATTAAACGAGGAACTCTGGAAGCTGGGCATCCTTGCCAAGACGGAACATAATGAGGTAGCACCTGCACAGCATGAGCTGGCGCCTATTTATACTACAACTAATATTGCAACTGACCATAACCAGCTGACCATGGAAATCATGCAGAAAGTAGCTGCAAAGCATGGCTTGGTGTGTCTGCTTCATGAGAAGCCTTTTGCAGGGGTTAATGGCAGCGGTAAGCACAATAACTGGTCCCTGGCAACGGATTCAGGTGTCAATCTTCTGTCTCCCGGAGATACCCCATATGAAAATGCACAATTCCTCCTTTTCCTGTGTGCGGTGATTAAGGCGGTGGATGATTACCAGGATCTGCTCCGTCTGTCGGTTGCCACGGCCGGTAACGATCACAGGCTGGGGGCAAATGAGGCGCCGCCTGCAGTTGTGTCTATTTTCCTGGGAGATGAGCTGAATGCCGTATTGGAGGCAATCGAGACCGGTACACCATACAGTGGGGCTGAGAAGACACAGATGAAGCTTGGTGTGGATGTACTGCCGAGATTTAACAGAGATACTACGGATCGTAATCGTACTTCGCCGTTTGCTTTTACAGGCAATAAGTTTGAATTCCGTATGCTGGGATCTTCCAACAGCATTGCCTGTGCAAATATTATGCTTAACAGTGCGGTTGCAGAGAGCCTGAAAATATATGCGGACCGGCTGGAGGGAGCCGAAGACTTTGAAACGGCGCTTCATGAGATGATCCGCAAAACCATTAAGGATCATAAGCATATTATTTTTAACGGCAATGGCTATGACGATGGCTGGATTGAAGAAGCCACTAAGAAGCGGGGGCTGCTCAATTACCGTACCACGCCGGATTGTATGCCTCATCTGCTTGACAGGAAGAATGTTGCAATGCTCACTTCTCATGGCGTATTCTCTGAGGCGGAGTTAAAGTCCAGATGTGACATTATGCTGGAAAACTACTGCAAAGCAGTGCTCATTGAGGCCAATACCATGGTGGATATGGCAAGGACGCAGATTGCGCCTGCAGTGGAGAACTATACATTGAAGATAGCCCGGACAGCCGCTGCGAAAAAAGCATTGGATGTCGGCCTCATCTGCCGCTATGAGAGTGATCTGGTCAGAAAGCTTTCTGTTCTGGTTGACAGAATTGCAGTAAAGGTAGGCGAATTGGAGGGTGCTGTGGCTGCATTACATACGGCAGAGGATATTATTGCGGAGGCAGATATGATTCGGGATAATGTTCTTCCCAAAATGGGAGAGCTGAGACTGGCCTGTGACGAAGCGGAAACCCTGACCGCCAAGAGCGACTGGCCTTTCCCGACCTATGGGGATCTGCTGTTTGGAGTAAAATAGGGGGTGAAAATATATGCGCCAAAATGTGCCGGGAGTTCATTTTGGCGCACGACTGTTTCATAAAAAGCTATGATAGAAGTGAGGATTTTATGGCAAAATACATTTTTATTACAGGAGGCGTGGTCTCAGGTCTGGGAAAGGGAATTACGGCGGCTTCTCTGGGAAGGCTGCTGAAAGCCAGGGGATTGAAGGTAGCCGCACAGAAACTGGATCCTTATATTAATGTAGATCCGGGCACCATGAGTCCCTATCAGCATGGAGAGGTGTATGTGACGGAGGACGGGACGGAAACGGATTTGGATCTGGGGCATTATGAGCGTTTTATTGATGAAGACCTCAATCAGTATTCCAATCTGACCACCGGCAAGGTGTACTGGAATGTGTTAAATAAGGAACGGCGTGGAGAATACCTTGGCTCAACGGTTCAGGTTATTCCTCATATTACCAATGAAATCAAGGAATTTGTCTACAATGTGGGGAAGAAAACGGATGCGGATGTGGTTATCACGGAAATCGGAGGCACCATCGGGGATATTGAATCCCAGCCTTTTATAGAAGCGGTGCGGCAGATTTCCCTTGAGGCAGGCAAGGAAAACAGTTTGTTTATACATGTGACTCTGGTGCCGTTTCTGAGAGGTTCCGACGAGCATAAATCAAAACCTACCCAGCATTCCGTGAAGGAACTGCAGGGAATGGGAATTAATCCCGACATTATTGTACTGCGGTGTGACGAACCTTTGGAGGAAGCCATATTTAAGAAAATTTCCCTGTTCTGTAATGTGAAACAGGACTGTGTCATTGAGAATCTGACCTTGCCGAATCTCTATGAGGCGCCTTTGATGCTGGAAAAATCCGGCTTTTCCGCAGTTGTCTGCCGTGAACTTGGAATAACGGCCCCGGAACCGGATCTGCGTGAATGGACGCAGATGGTGGAAAGGAGCAAAGAGAGTTCCGGGACGGTTCATATCGGGTTAGTGGGGAAATATGTGGGGCTTCATGATGCATATCTGTCGGTGGCGGAGGCTCTGCGCCATGGGGGATATTATCATCAGGTGCATGTGGAGATTCACTGGATTGATTCGGAGGAGCTGACAGCGGAGAATTATGAAGGGAAGCTGGCAGGACTCGACGGCATCCTAGTGCCGGGAGGTTTCGGCAGCCGTGGGATCAAGGGAATGATTCTTGCGGCCAGGTATGCCAGGGAAAAGGGGATTTCTTATTTTGGCATCTGTCTGGGAATGCAGATTGCTGTCATTGAATATGCAAGAAACGCTGCAGGAATTAAGGATGCGGATTCAGGAGAATTTGACGAACAGTGCGCCCATAAAGTGATTGATTTTATGCCGGGGCAGAGCGGAGATATCAATAAGGGAGGAACGCTTCGGCTGGGAGCTTACCCCTGCGTTATTGCGGCAGGGACTGCCATGGAACGCTGTTATGGTACCCGTTGTATCAGTGAGCGGCACAGGCATCGGTATGAGTTTAACAACGAATATCGTGCACTATTGCAGGACAAAGGGCTTGTATTCAGCGGTGTCTCACCGGACGGCAGGCTGGTGGAAACGGTGGAGCTGGCAGACAGACCCTTTTATATAGGTGTCCAGTATCATCCTGAGTTCAAGAGCCGTCCCAATCATCCGCATCCTTTGTTCAGGGAATTTATTGGGGCAGCGGTAAGGAGAGACTTATGAGTGTACATGAAGAATGCGGTGTATTCGGTATGATCAGTCAGGAAACTACGGATGTGGCAGGGCTTGCCTATTACGGCTTGTATGCGCTGCAGCACAGAGGGCAGGAGAGCTGCGGCATTGTCATTAATGATGATGGTGTGTTTTCTTCTTATAAGGATTTGGGGCTGGTGAATGAGGTGTTTACTGCAGATACATTGTCCCGCCTGCCGAAGGGGAATATGGCAGTGGGGCATGTCCGATACGGAACCACAGGCGGGAACAAACGCAGTAACTGCCAGCCCATTGAAGTGAATCATCAAAAGGGTAAAATGGCCCTTGCACACAACGGCAATCTCAGCAATGCGGCAGAGCTGCGCAATCGTCTGGAACTGTCAGGGGCGATTTTTCATACCACAAGTGATACCGAGACCATTGCTTATATTGTCACAAGGGAACGTCTGCGGACAGCGTCCATTGAAGAGGCTCTCAGCGCTGCTATGAATACCTTGGACGGTGCATACTCGCTGGTATTGATGTCGGCAAGGAAGTTAATCTGTGCCAGGGATCCTTACGGGTTTCGGCCGCTCTGCTACGGAAGGACACCGGATGGAATGTATGTGGCAGCTTCCGAAAGCTGTGCGCTGAAAGCCATAGGAGCCGAATTTATCCGCGATCTGGATCCGGGAGAGATTCTTGTGTTCGGCCAGGGCGACATTGTCTCACACAGAGAGCATTGCGGAAGGCAGAAGAAAAAATTATGCATTTTTGAATATATTTATTTTGCAAGGCCGGATTCGGTCATTGATGGGGTGTCGGTTCACGGGGCAAGGGTACGGGCAGGGAGAATCCTTGCCAGAAAGCATCCGGTGGATGCCGATATTGTAGTGGGGGTGCCGGATTCCGGATTGGATGCGGCTTTGGGATTCAGTATGGAATCAGGAATCCCTTATGGAATCGGATTGATAAAAAATAAATACATTGGCAGGACATTTATTGCGCCGGAGCAGAGTGCAAGGCTGGATCAGGTGAGGATAAAATTAAGTGCGGTGGAGGAAAGCATCAGGGATAAGCGGGTGGTTTTGATTGACGATTCTATTGTGAGAGGAACTACCAGCGGCCGTATTGTGAAGCTGCTCAGGGAGGCCGGAGCAAAAGAAATCCACATGAGAATCTCGTCGCCGCCCTTCCTGCATCCCTGTTATTATGGTACGGATATTGATTCCGAGGAGAATCTGATTGCATGCCGCTATAATATGGAAGAGAATCCGCATTTGATTGGAGCAGACAGTCTGGGATATCTGCCGGTGTCAGAGCTTGGTGCACTGATCGGGAACAGCGGATACTGCAGCGCATGCTTTGACGGGGTATATCCCACAGATATTCCTTCCGATATACGGAAAGATCGATTTGAACAAAAGTTATCAGAAGCTGCTTTTGGAAGTGCTTGATGAAAAAAGCAGCTTCTGGATTGGTTATGGATTACAATTCTTACAGGGGACATATCCCTGGGAAATGATAGTATCTCTGTCTCCGGTATATTCTTCTTTGTTTGATTCTTTCATTTTTTCCACGCTTGAACAGGACGGATAATGAAATTTTTTGGTATTGATATTTAAAATGTAGGTGGTTTCCGGGAATTCTGATGCCTGCGGCAACTGCGGCTGAGTTAATGTTTCTGTGGAAGGCGCAGCAGGCATTGCCGTTGTGCCTGGTGCAGAGGGTGCTGCTGCGCCCGATTCTGAGGGCGCTGCCGTAACAGATTCGGGAGCGCTGGTATCCAGGAAGCTTTCTCCGGTTGCATAATCAATTGTAATGCCGGGCTGCACATTATACACATATACACAGAATAATATGCTTTCGCCTTTGTCTTCAACAGATTCGGCTTCCATTAAAACGCCGGAGGCCAGCAGATTGTTTCCCTCAAAAATTGGTGTAACACGGTATAAAACATGATTTTCAGATTCTCTTACATAATCGGCCACCGTATTTTCAAATGGCAGCATTCCCTGGACATTCAGATATCTTGTGCCGGTCATCAGATTTTTTTCATTGGCGTTTTCACCGGTGAGCTGATATCCAATCAGGTGGCATCTGTTGTACAGATATCTGCCTTCCACAGTGTCGTATTTGGCCAAATGCCATCCGGTAGGTTTTATCTGCCCTATATTGTCGCGCTCTTCTGTGGGCATGAGGTCAATGCCGATACAGGCATAAGCCGTCTGGCATCTACCCAAATCGTCTAATTCGCTGTAAGTTTCATAGGATTGCGTAACAAGTTCTTCTTCTTCAAAATAAGGTGTATTGTCATTGACGGATATGTATGGCGACCCGGCATACGGAGTAATGGCGGAAAGTGAAAATGAACTTTCCTGAGAGGAAGATATTTGCTGAGACTGTGTGCCGGAAGGAAGAATAACGTCAGGAGACTGCTGCCTTTCGGGATTTCCGGGTGCTGCGGCGGTGGTGGATTGTCCGCATGCGGATAATGTTAAGGTGATTGATGAAAGCAGTACGGCAATCCATAATTTTACTTTATTCATTTTCAGATACCTCCCTGTATAACTCATTGTTATTCCATAGCAGTTTTTGAGGATATGAAATATAACCTCTTGATGCATCGTTTTACATGGCCTCGTGCATATGCATTCCTTTATGGCAGTAATCTGCAGGGTTTCGCTGATGCCCATGGAACAAGTCTATCATAACATATTTTTGAAATAGTATCTATTATCATTTTGGCATCATTTTAGATGTTGCTATCAGATGAGTTTTCAGACAAGAAGAATATGGATAAGCATTTTAGGGCATATTTATGATGATTGTGGAAATAATGTTTTGGTATCATAGCAAATCCGGTATTCAATTTATTCAGGGTTAAATTTGAGAGGTGGAGAGGCATAATAATGAAACTTTCTTTTCGGTGGTATGGAGCAGAGGATAAGGTAAGGCTGGAATATATACGGCAGATTCCGGGAATGCACACGATTGTTACGGCAGTATATGATGTGCCTGCGGGACAGGTATGGAGCAGGGAGAGCATAGGGGCGCTGAAACAGCAGATTGAGGGGCATGGAATGCATTTTGAGGTGGTGGAAAGTATTCCGGTTCATGAGGATATCAAATTAGGCAAAGCATCCAGAGATCAATACATTGAAAATTATTGCGAGAACATTCGCCGCGTGGCTGAAGCGGGGGTCAAATGTATCTGCTATAATTTTATGCCTGTATTTGACTGGACCAGGACAGAGCTTGCCCATGAACTTCCTGACGGATCCACAACCCTTGCCTATTATCAGGATCAGGTAGACAGGGTGAATCCGCTGGAGAGCAATGGCGATCTGACACTGCCGGGATGGGATGCAAGTTACACAAGAGAAGAGCTTTGCAGTGTGGCGGCAGAGTATCAGGCCATGACGGAGGACAGGCTGTGGGAAAATCTGGCATATTTTCTGGAGAGAGTGATTCCGGTGGCACAGGTCTGCGGTGTGAATATGGCGATTCATGAGGATGATCCCTGCTGGAGCATATTTGGTCTGCCCAGAATTATTACGGATGAGAAAAATCTGGATCGATTCCTGAAGCTGGCAGATGTGCCGAACAATGGCATTACTCTGTGTACCGGTTCCCTTGGCTGCAGCTGCCATAATGATGTGGTGAAAATGGCAGGTAAGTATGCTGCTATGGGGCGTATTCATTTTGTTCATATGAGAAATGTGGGAGTGCTTCCGGACGGCAGGGGATTTGAAGAGAGAGCACACCTTTCCTCCTGCGGTTCTCTGGATATGTACGGAATTATGAAGGCATTATGTGATAATGGTTTTGACGGCTATATCCGGCCGGATCATGGCAGGATGATATGGGGAGAGACGGGCAGACCGGGTTACGGGCTTTATGACAGGGCTCTGGGTGCTGCTTATCTGAACGGATTGTGGGAGGCGGCAGTTAAAAATCCCCGGCTGGTATGATGTTCAATACGGCCGGTTTATAAGGAAGGGGTGTGGAAAGCTGACTGCTGCATTGGAAGAACAGCTACAAACGTTTTCGACATTCTCTGGGGTTTATCCGGTAAAATTTCCGAAAGGATGAGGAAAAGTGCTCAATAGAGGAATACCCTAATTCTTCTGCAATGGATGTTATACTTCTGGTTTTGTCAGCCAGCAGCATGGCGGCAGCAGACATTCTGGCTTCCGCTTTCTTCTGCCGGAAGGTTTTCCCATATAACTCCATAAGAAGACGCTGTGTTTGCCTGGCGTTTGTCCTATAGAAATGATTGTGCAAGTTACCATTAGTGAGCAAGTTCTCACGGGCAATTTGTACAATCTTTTCGCATTACTTAATACACCGAATGGTGTAACGGAACCTGCTGATAAATTCATAATGCATATCAGATTATTCATTTCTATTTTTATCATCGCGAACAAACAGATTTTCTGCGATGGCTTTTTCATAACTTCATCTCGCTCATGGAATTCCGGTGCTGATTGGATGGCATGGATGAAATTTGATTATGCTTTTTGACGAAAAATCATAAAAAATGTCGTTTATCGCAAAAATCGAGCGTTTACCAGCTATGTACTATACAGGTATTAACATGTTGTATATAATAAAAAGGGAATTTATGTCAATGGATAGAGGTTAAAACTGTTTTTAGACTTTGGCATAAGAGATGAACCTGATTGATAATTAAGAGTAATAAAAGGGGAATTGTCATGCAGCCGAAAAAGATTATCAGGTGCCGGCATGTGCGATGTGATGAGGACATGCTCATGAACGGCCCGGAAATAAAGGTTGCAGTATGTAATGGAATAGAAAAAGCAAACGGTCTCTTTCAAAAGAATGTAGAATCAATCTTTGCAGTGCACAAGATACCCAGAGTGCTCAAAGTCTATGAAAATGCATATGAACTGTTGGAGGAAACACAGAGACAGGATATTATTTTTTATCTGCTGAAGGCTGCTGTGGAAGATGAATTACAATCTGCAGTGAAGTTAAAAAGGGAGCATAGGAGCAGCAAATTCATTTTTGTTGCCGAGGATGGCTCCTATTTGAAAGAAGCATATAAAGCGCAGCCTTTTCGGTATCTGTATCTGTCCGATACAAAAGAGGATATACAGGAAGCCGTTATCAATGCAGTTAAGAATATCAGAGAAGGAAAAGGACTTACATTAGAAGAGAACGGAAGGTACTATTACATACTGCTGAGAGACGTCTTATATTACTACGGCTATTAAAAATCGACATTTTTAATAGCCGTATTTTTCAATGT
>CAJUAP010000062.1 GCA_910584435.1 uncultured Acetatifactor sp. | reverse complement strand
GGCAAGGTCTACCGTGTCTATCAGAAAACTTTCCACTTTGTCGGGAATATCAATGATGACGTCAACCCCCGATTCATGGGCGTAAATCATTTTCGCGGAGAGCAGACTTTTGATCTCCAACACACTGATGTTGCCAAGCTGGTTCAGCTTGTAATCTCCCTGCGTAATCAGATTCTTCGTCGGGAAGATTTTGCTTTCAAAAAAATCCTTTAACCTATCCGTATCACCATCTTCAATATAACCAGAAAGAGAGAGCAGAATATTAACATAATCATGCTTAAAGGAATGTAGACTGTTATACATAGCTTCCAAATTCCGTGTGTAGTCCTGTAAGTCCTGCAAGGCTTTCTGCTTTGCTTCGGTCTGTATCTGTTCCAGATAGGAGCGGCGCATAGCCAGAAGTAAAAAACACATCACAAGCAGATACCCCGAAATGTGTAAGACATTATTATATATCATTCTGCCGATGGAGCCGTTTTGTCCTGGAATCAAATTATCAAACAGATAGATGGTTATAAGGAGCAGTAATGCAGCATCTATCACATACCATGTCTGCGGAAGGCGCAGAATGCCTTTGCCGGACAGGAATACTTTTTTCAGCAGCTTGCCGCAAAACAGCGTAATCCAATAAAACAGAAAAATATAAATCAAATGGATGCCGAAGAAAAAATACCACTGATTTGAGGGAGGCGAGGGAATCAGCATATAAAGAAAATTTGCCAGCAGATTCTCTGTCACAACAGCAAGCACACATCCGATCATGCCCATAAAAACATTCTGCGGCGCAGTGTCGCGGCAAGCAGCCAGCCCATAAATACATACCGACGCCAGAATGCCAAACAGACCATATGGAACACAGGCCAGGTACGTTACAGGCATTCCAGCAGCCAGCAATAGTATATAAAGTACACTAAACACTTTGAAATTCATATGCTGAGGCCATACATTGCGAATAGCAAGGGAAAGCCGGAAAAAAGATAACAGCATTTCAATATATTCCTTCTTTCGATATTTATTTCCCTAATTATACATTATACCATTCTTTATATCAACCGCTCTCCTGCAAAAATGACGAATAAGCGCGTGTTCTGTAAAAAGAATAACGCACTCATTCATGAATCGGAGCATTTTATGACTGTTTTGCAGGAATTGGTGTTTTCTCTGGTATATTGTTTTGCAGGAAATAAATTTATTTTGGAAAGGAAACAGGAAGCTATGAAGCGTTTTATGAAAGGGGCTGCCGTAGTGGCAGCAATATGGATTGTGTTAGTTGTAATCAATGTCATCTGCAATATAAATGGACATGAATTGGATCCGGTATCGACAGGTGCAACGGCATCCGTTTGTGCTATGCTGATTGCGGGCGGATTGACTAAGAATAAAGAAAATAAAGATGATGAGAATAAAAAATAACGGGTAAGCATTCTGCAGGCCATATATCTTTAAATGTGCAGATTGTTAAAACGTCTGCGGACAAACATAAACACAGAAAATTAAGGCAAACGCCCGCCATATTAAAAACAGCATTATGGCGGGCGATTTTGCTGTGCAAAAAATTAAACAGACACTCTCCAGACCTGTTTTAGAATTTGGAGGGATTATTTTATGTCCTTTTTTCGGTTGCCGGCCTATTAACATTTTCTAAATCCCAATTAAAAATTTCTAAAAAAACTGTTGACATCCGCTCATAACATGCTTATACTATACTCACGAGCGATGAAATCTGCTGCGATGACCTTGGCGTCTTTCACTCGTGAGTCGGGGTATTTGACAAGTTTTAGCGCCCGTCAGTATAAATAAAGATTCGTAGTAAATAAATAAGAAAGAAAGGAGACAATGAAAATGATGTTGAATCGAATCCGTACCAAAACCCACAGAGCATCACAATCAAATAATTGCAAAATTGTCTCCTGGAATATTGCGACTTGAATTCATCAACATCGTTTAGCTGTATCTGACAGGCAGTACATACCAAAGGACAGTGCATGGACAAATGATTTACGAATATGCACAAGTCTCTTTGAACAGTGCGGATTTCTGCCAGATAGGAAGCATTTAAAATGTATGATTATGCAGATCCTATAGAATGCATACATTTTGTGAAAAGGTGTAAAGATGTATAGAGCCATGACTTCTATCAGGAGCCATGGCTTTTTTGTCGCTATCCGGGAGTATGTAATAATTCCTTCATGCACGGGCAATATGGCATACCGAACTATTACAGGAATGAAAAATGGAGGGAGAAATGAATTTACCGAACAGTTTTGTCAGCGTTGTGCGAAAATACGGAATTGAAAAAAAAGATATTATTTTTGCAGCAACCGCAGACTTTGATGCAGAATACCGCTTTGCGGATTCCATTGCAGCACTCACAAAGGAAAAGCTGATTCTTGCGGCCTACCCTTACGTGGAGAAAGCGGAATATGACTTCGGCGGCTACGGCGGCTGGCAGATAAATGCGTCATCAAAATCCGAGCGTGCCGCATTGTCAGAAGAACCTGCCATACAGATTTTCAGCTTAAAAGATGTGGAAAAAATGGAGGTGCTCCGCCAGGTTGCCACCGGTGTGCTGCTGGTGAAAATCGATGGTCTGGAACAGAACCTCTGCCACTTTTCCAACACCAAAATGGAATCTTTTCTACGGCTCTGCCGTCTGCAGGAGAAATTGAAAAAGGGCGAAGAAATCACGGCGGAAGACCTGGATGTAAAGAAAGGGAAAGAATGCTGTCCCAAATGCGGCATGATTTACCCTGACCAGGAGCGAAAGGTCTGTCCCAAATGTATGGATAAGAAATCCATCCTGCTCCGTGTCATGTCCTATTTTAAGCCCTACAAAAAGTACCTTGCCGTAATGATACTATGCTATCTGGGCACAGCAGTGCTGAATCTGGTATGGCCTTATTTAAGCGGTACCGTTCTCTATGACAGGGTACTGGCAAAAGACGACAAATTTCTGTCTCTGCTGCACCTTCCCGCCGGACGTTACACGGCCGCACTGACAATGCTGGTTCTTTCTATGATTGTTACCAAGATCGTCATTCAGGGCCTTGGCATCCTGCAGGGTGTGCTGACTGCCAAAATTGCACCGGAAGTAGTGGCAAAGCTCAAAAGCCAGGTGTTCACTTCCATGGGGCGGCTCTCCATCAGCTTTTATTCCAGGCGGCAGACCGGCGGCCTTATGACCCGTGTCTCTGACGATGCAGAGGAAATATCCAGCTTTTTTATTGACGGAATTCCTTATTTCTTCATCAATGTGGGGAATATCCTGGCCACCACAGTTATCATGTTCTGCCTCAACCCCCTGCTGGCACTGGTTTCCGTTATCTTAATGCCCGTATTGGTCATCATCAGCTACCGCATGATGCCCCATCTATGGCATTACTACGGCAAACGCCATCGCGCCAACCGCCGTCTCAAGGGACAGATGAACGAGAACTTCACCGGCGCCAGAGTGGTAAAAGCCTTCGGACAGCAGGAACAGGAAATAACACGCTTTTCCAAGACCAACGGCAGGGTAAGAACGGCAGAGATGGATCTTGCCCGATATGACAATAAATTTTTTGCCTTATATTGTACCGTAGAAGATACCATCAGCTTCCTTGTATGGGCCGTGGGGGGCGCTCTGATGATTGGCGGTTCTAATATTGAGCTGGGACTTCTGCTGACTTTTTCCGGATATGTGGGACAACTGAAAGGGCCGCTGGAATTTATGTCCCGTATCATACGATGGTATACTAATTGTATGAACTCGGCCCAGCGCATGTTTGAAATCATTGACGCGGTACCTGAGGTAAAGGAATCCCCCAATCCCCTTCGCCCTGACGCTTTACGGGGCGAAATCGAGCTGAAAAACGTCACCTTCGGCTATGAATCTCATAAACCCATTCTGAAGGATATCAGCTTTCACGTGGACGCCGGAGAGGTCTTCGGCATTGTGGGACGTTCGGGCGCAGGGAAATCCACTTTGGTAAACCTGATTTCCCGTCTCTATGACACGCAGGAAGGGGAAGTATTGGTGGATGGCGTCAATGTAAAACAATATGGCTTCCATGAACTGCGCAAAAATGTAGCCATGGTTTCCCAGGAGACTTATATCTTTATGGGTACAGTGGCGGAAAATATCGCTTATGCCAGGCCGGATGCCACCAGGGAAGAAATTATCCGGGCGGCGGTTCAGGCCAATGCACATGATTTTATCTGCAAAATGCCGGAAGGCTATGATACCCTTTTAGGTTCCTCCAGCCGATCCCTCTCCGGCGGCGAAAAACAACGGATTTCCATTGCAAGAGCAATTCTGGCAGACCCTAAGATTCTGATACTGGACGAAGCCACTTCTGCAGTGGACACAGAGACGGAGCTGGCAATCCAGAAATCTCTGGAGCGGCTGGAAAAAGGACGGACTGTGCTCTCCATCGCCCATCGTCTCTCTACCCTGCGCAATGCCACGCATTTGATTGTTTTGGACGATGGACGACTGACGGAATCAGGAACCCATGAAGAACTACTGGCGAAAAAAGGAACCTTTTACAAACTCAGCGAGCTGCAGACCAAAGCGCTGGCTATGCGCGGAATTGAATAAAATAAAAAAATTATGCGGAACTGGAATAGGAGGCCCTTATGGAAGGAAACGAGAATCATACGCAGGATTTACTGAACCTGCAGGAATTTGACGAGGAAGCATTGAAAGCGGAATCCGCGGAGCTATTGGAGATGCGGTTTCTGAATGGCGAAAATGCCGCATTCAGCCGGACAGACGGCGGTTTTGTCTCCCTGAAGACAAAGGACACGGAAGGCAGACCTTCTAAAGAATACGCCCGTGTAGGGGTGTATCTGACCTTCCCTCTGACCAACCCGGAAGAATTTATTTCCATACGCGAGGCGGATGAAAAGGCAAAAGAAATCGGCATGATTGAAAAGCTTTCCGCACTGCCCAAAGATCAGCAGGAAATGCTGCGGGAACAGATTAAACTGCGCTATTTTATGCCTGTCATCACCAAAGTACTGGACATAAAGGATGAATATGGCTATGCCTACTGGAATGTGACGACCACCTTTGGAAGCTGCCGCTTTACAACCCAGATGAGCGGAGACGCCGTGATACATCTCAGCGATTCCAGGCTGCTGGTAACAGACATTGACGGAAACCGTTATGAGATTCCTGATTTCTATCAGCTCGGCGTTATGGAGCGGAAGAAACTGGATCTGTTCATATAAGGAGCTGCTTCGGAGGCTCTGCTGACCTCAACGCAGCCCTGGGGCAGTTTTTCCAAACATATTAAAAGAACTGGCGAGGTATTTATGAAACTATTATATACATTAAATGAAGCTCAAATGCAAGCCCTTTCCCTGAACCGGGGAGAAGAGCTTCGGTATTGCGTCCCTGTGGATCTGCAGTACGACAATAACGCAAAACAGGCAAAAGAGGCTTATGCTGACACGGTATGGCTTGTGGTGACAACGGCACGTTTCCTGGTGCTGGACGAGAAGGCAATAACCGCCTCCTTCCTTTTGGCCGAGTGCGAGAAAATCAAATGCGAGCATCAGGTAAACAGCGGTATTGTCACTGTTACCAAAAATCTCCTCCACCAAGGCTTACAGAACTCATCAACACAGAGCATCCCGTCCGGAAACGGTTCCCCTGAAAGCATGGACGGCAATACCGCTGAAGACATGCATGAAACCATATGCGCCGCACGTTTCTCCATGAAACACATCGTCCGGGTGGCCTATGTGACGCGGGGTGCTCAGAGCATTATCACCGCCCTGCAGAAAGGGCAGCCGCCCCAGGATGCCGAAACAGTGCACAGCCTGGAATACGAGAAATACTGTGAGAAATGCGGCCGCGCCCTTCCCGGTACAAGCAAATGTCCTTACTGTGAGGGAAAAGCGGATATTTTAAGGAAATTCATGTCCCTGTGCGGTGAATATGTGGGGAAACTGCTGCTCATCTCCCTGCTTATGGCGCTGATTGCAGCAGTGAATCTGGTCTCCCCCATGATACAGCGCAATTTTATCGACAACGCCCTGGCTTCCGGAACCGGCAGCTGGTCAGATTTGTGGCTGTTTGTAGGCATCAGCTTTTTCCTGCTGGTTGCCCGTATTCTGCTGGAAGTGTACCGTTACTGGCAGTGTGTGGCCCTGGGCTCAGCTTTAAGCATGACACTGCGGAGCAAGCTTTATTACAAAATACAGTCACTTTCCCTTTCCTTCATTAACAACCGGAAGCCCGGCGAGCTGATGAACCGTGTTGCCAGAGATACCAATCAGATACGGGGCTTCATGGAGGAGGTCTTCGGAGATATGTTTTCCACTCTGCTGACCATGATTGTGTCCCTGGTGATGATGCTTCTTATCAGCTGGAAAATGACCTTGTTATCCTTTGTATTCATTGTGATTGTATTCGTGGCCATCAAGGCATTCTGGCACCATATACACACCATTTTCCACAAGCAATGGCTGAAGGCGGATGACCTGGCCAGCAGCCTCCAGGATATTATCTCCGGTATGCGTGTGGTGAAGTCCTTTGGCAAGGAAGAACGGGAATCCGCCCGTTTTAGGAAAAAGACAGAAGAATTTGCCGCCATCAGTTCAAAAAACGAGACCTTCTGGGCCATTTTCTTCCCCATTATGACCTTTCTGCTTGGAGCAGGCACTTACATTGCCGTGTATTTCGGGGGAATTGATGTGCTGAACGGAACCATGACCGTGGGGCAGCTGGTACAGTTTATCACTTATGCAGGCTATCTCTTCGGCCCCTTAAGCTGGATGACCCATCTGCCAAGGGCCGTGATGCAGATGATTACAAGCCTGAACCGCATCTATGATGTCTTGGACGAACAGCCCCAGATTGCGGACCATGAAGACAGCAAATCCTTCCCCATCCAGGGCGCTTTCACTTTTGAAGATGTCTCTTTCGGCTATCATACCTATGAACCGGTGTTGGAAAATATTAATTTCGATGTAAAACCGGGCGAAATGATTGGACTGGTAGGCGCTTCCGGCACAGGGAAATCCACGCTGATTAATCTGATCATGCGTCTGTATGATGTGGATCAGGGCAGAATTACCCTGGACGGCACAGACCTGCGTAAAGTCGGTACAGAAAGCCTCCACTCTCAGATCGGCGTAGTGCTTCAGGAGACATTTCTGTTCTCCGGCAGCATCCTGGCCAACATCCGTTTTGCCAGACAGGACGCTTCTCTGGCAGAGGTCATCCAGGCGGCCAAAGCGGCCAATGCCCATGATTTTATCTGTAAGACGCCTGACGGCTATAACACTTATGTGGGAGAGCATGGCTATAATTTGTCCGGCGGGGAGCGGCAGCGAATCGCCATTGCCAGGGCCATTTTAAACAATCCAAGGCTGTTGATACTGGATGAGGCCACTTCCGCACTGGACACCGAAAGCGAATTCCTGATCCAGCAGGCCCTTGACCGGCTGGTAAAGGGCAGAACCACCTTTGCCATCGCCCACAGGCTCTCTACCCTGCGAAACGCAGACAGATTGGTCGTAATTGACAGACATGGCGTTGCAGAAATTGGTACCCATAATGAATTGCTGGAGAAAAAAGGCATATACTATGGACTGGTCACAGCCCAGCTGAAAATGGCCGAGGGAAATTAATCCCTCGGCTAATGATTATGATAAGTTACGGCAATGGCTGCATGATTACAGCTATATACAGCCATTGCCAATAGAATACAATCATTTCGGCTGCTTCTATTTCATTTGATACCATGATATACTCACAAGCGGTCAAATCTGCCGCCGATTCCATGGTGCCTTCCGCTCATGAGTCAAGCGCCACGGCAGATGTCGGTAATCGACAATGCTTCTGCCCATTCACAATTCAACAGGTTTCCACACGCACAAATTTTCTCCTGCCGACTCTTAAAATATCCCCGGACTGTACGGTTTCCTCCAAAGCTTCCACACGGACACCGTTTTTCTGTACACCGCCCTGTGCAATCAGCCTTCTGAATTCTCCGCCGCTTCCCACCAGTCCCGCATTAACCAGCGGCCTGACACAGTCGAATAATGTCCCCCGTTCCAATACCACACACAGCGCTTCCGCCTGCTCCGGTACCTCCTTTTTCGTAAATGCATCTACGAAGAAATGTTCTGCCGCTTCCGCTTCCTCAGCGCCATGATACAAACGCGTAATCTCTTTGGCCAGAAGCAGTTTGCAATCCCTGGGATTACAGCCATCCGCCATGCGCTCTTTGATCTCGTCCAAATCTTCTGGCAGAATATCCGTGGCAAGCTCAAAATATTTTACAATCAAGTGGTCCGGCACCTGCATCACTTTTGTAAACATGGTACGTGCATCCTCGTAAATGCCGATATAATTATGCAGGCTCTTGCTCATTTTCTCCTTACCGTCAATTCCCTCTAACAGCGGCATGAACAATGCTGCCTGAGGCTCCTGCCCCCGTTCCTTCTGCAGGCTCCTGCCCATGAGAATATTAAAGGTCTGGTCCGATCCGCCCAATTCCAGGTCTGCCTCCAGCTCCACAGAATCATATGCCTGCATTAAGGGATAGAAGAATTCATGCAGACCGATGGGAATTCCTGTGTGGAAACGTCTCTGAAAATCATCCCTCTCCAGCATTCTGGCCACGGTAATGGTGGAGGCCAGCTGCAGTATTTCACCTAAATGCAGCTTTCCCAGCCATTCTCCGTTAAAGCGCACCTGCGTCCGTTCTTTGTCAAGAATATGAAATATCTGTTCCTGGTAGGTCCGGGCATTGAGAAGCACCTCACTGTCCGTCATTGCCTTCCTGCCCTTGCTCCTTCCCGTAGGGTCTCCGATTCTGCCCGTAAAGTCTCCGATGACAATGATAATATGATGGCCTAAATCCTGCATCTGTTTCAATTTCCTCAATGCCACCGCATGGCCCAAATGAATGTCTGGGGCGCTGGGGTCCATGCCGAACTTAATGTTCAGGGGCCTGCCTGTGCGGATACTTCCGGCAATCTTCTGCTCCAATTCCTCCTCGCCAATCAAGTCCGCTGCCCCCTGCTTGATGACACGCATTTGATGCCGGACCTGCTGCGTCAATGCCTGTGTGTCTTCCTGCTCTTCCGTTACTGCTCTTTCCGGCTCTGCTGCTCTTTCCGGTTCCTCCATCTCCGATTTTACCAGTTCTGCATTTTCTACTTTCATTCTTCTCTCCTTCCGCCGCGTATCAGGCTGAATCATATTGAATTTCTTATTCCACACACAAGCCGTTAAGCGCAATGAACACTGAATGCAGGAAAGCATATCATGTACCGACATTAATACAACAAACCACAGACGCACTGCTTCCGATACACAAAAAAGCCCCCATCCTTCCAAAAGGACGAGAGCTTAATCTCGCGATACCACCTAATGTTTACAGACAGCTCACACTGCCTGCCTCTTCGAGTACGTCCGCATATTACAAAACTGCAGATTATGCAGGTTATACTCTAGCACGATAACGGATGCAGGAACCGTCGCAGCCTACTAATCCTCACGGATATTTGGTGCGAAGCTCAAAGATGTATTCACACAAAGTTTCTCTTGCGCCTCTCATCACCCGGCTGCTTTCTGTAAGTTCTACCATGTGCTACTTCTTCTTGTCATTGCTTTTCTTAATCAATCACTTGAATATGAAACTATTCATACTATAAAAGACTTGAGAGCATTTGTCAAGCACAAATTTAAGAAAAACACAACATCCCCGGCTGTCAGAATGTCTCGCAATAATTACAAGGCGGCACGCCCCTTTGTAGAGCTATTCGGGCTTCACGGCAGGGGCTGTCTGAACTGTTACGTCAGAATAACTGCTTAGACAGCTGTGCGCGAAACCGCTGTTGAAAAAGAGCAGGCTCCCAATAACTATTTACGAACTTGCACTATTATAATGTTTCAGCCCTTGTTTCCAGAGAACGGCTGTTATGGCAGTAAATACCCCCACAACCCCTATGCCGTAAACTGCTGTCCGCAGGTTCATATCACCTACAAGCCTTTGTACCGGCAATGTAGCCATAATTCCATATGGCAGAATCAGGTAGAAAATTACTTTATACCCGCCATAAAAAGCAATTCCCGGAAGTTTCATGCACAGTTCAATGCAGGAATCTTCCAGCTGTTCCAAACGCGCCATGGAATCCACATATAATGAAGCGGAACGCAGTATCACTTCCATCTCATAATATAATACCGTCATAACAAGAACCCAGAACCCATAAGCAATAACCGCCCGCAAGGTCAGCGCCATACCCAGCATATGGATACCATAGCAAATGATACACAGACTCATAATGATAAGCGGAATAGACCCCGGACTGATATTTTCAAAAGTAAGGCGGAATAACGGACTTACAGGCTTTGATAAATAGATATCCATCTGGCCTGATCTGACTTTATATGGTATGCTGTTTACACCGAAGAAATAAATTGTCATATTGACAGCATTGAGCAGCGAAAAAGTACCTATGTATAGAATCATCTCACCCTTTCCCCATCCGCCAATGGTATCCGTATGGGAGTATACTGCCCCGAATGCTAACAGTTGAATAAAAAATAAACTTCCGTCCACCAAAAAAGGTGCGAAAAAATCCAAGCGGAACACGGTAAACCCATGAAACCTTAGATAGAACAATTCTCTGATAACATGCATATATTTTTGAACATTATTTCTCATATTCCCACCCCATCATACTTTCTAAAATATTTCTGCCCCACGGCCCGAATCAATAACTGCATTATCAGGCACCAGCATGCAATAGCCATAATCCCTGTCATCGCTTCTTCCCCGCACATCCCAATCAACAGCATGGACGGAAGATATGTTACATAATAAAACGGCAGCAGCTGCATCATCTTAACAATAATCTCAGGAAACAACATAAGCGGTACAATGCTGCCTGTAACCAATGCCTCCAGATGATTCTTTACCATCAGGAATGTGCCGATGCCCTGGTATTTTAATGTAAGCAGCCCCAGAAAATAATTTAATTGTACCATAAATATCATGCCAAACATTGCCATGATGACTGCGCACACAACAAGCCGTATATCTGCGGCAAATACAAAACGAATCCTGAAAACAAAAATCCATATCACTGCAGCAATAAAATCAAATGCGGCATAGAACAATACAACCCCCAGTTCCATTGCCATAAAATATTTCTGTATCTGTACCGGTATGACCATATATTTTGAGAAAGTTCCATTCCGTATCCGCTCATGGATTTCACTGCTGATTCCTCCCGACTTCTCCAGTTGAGCCAAAAAGGAACTAATGATATAGTAGGACAGCATGGCATGAAAACTCAACTGACCCACCATTTCTTTCCCCTCATAAACCATGCTCCACAGAAGATAAGCAAAAAGTATTTTAGAGATTGTGAAGATCATGTTAAAGACTACGTCTGCCCGCCATGCCAGCTGCGATTTCATATATATTCTGGTAACCTCAAGATATTTGCCCATATCACTCACCTCTTTCCTGATAAATCCGTTCTACAATCACTCCTATTTCTTCGTCCTCCACTGCAATATCCTTCGGCTCATAACTCATAATTTCCGACACCAGATCTCTGGCAGATTCTTTCGGCACTTCGTACACCTTTTTGCAGGAGTCATTTTCAATCACAACTGCATCTTTTGTCATCAGTGTAATATCCGCCTGCGGCTCGCGGAAGGTTACAATAAGTCTTTTATTCTTTTGATATTTTTCAAACAGCCCTTCCGTCATGCCATCATAAATCTTACTGCCGTGATTGATGACAACAGTTCTCTTGCACAATGCCTTAATATCCTCCATATAGTGGGATGTCAGAAGTATCGTTGTACCGTTTTTCTCATTGATTTCCTTCAAAAATCTGCGTATCTGTCTGGAAGCCACAGCATCCAATCCTATCGTGGGTTCATCCAAAAACAGTACCTTAGGATTATGAATCAGCGAAACTATCAGTTCCATTTTCATTCTCTCTCCTAATGACAATGCTCTCACCTGCACATCCATCAAATCCCTCACACCGAAAAGCTCCACAAAATAATTTTTATTCTTCCGAAACTCTGCCTCCGGAATTTCATATATTGCCTGAAACAGATGCAATGTATCATTGACTGTCAGTTCAAAAAACAATTGGCTTTTTTGTCCCATCACAATGGCATACTGTTTCTTAAACTCATTCTTTAAATCATTGGGATAGTATCCCATAACATCAATGCTCCCTTCCGTAGGTGCAATAATACCCGTCAGCATCTTAATCAATGTGGTTTTCCCTGCGCCATTGGGTCCTATCAGCCCTACAAATTCCCCCTTTTCCACAGATAAATCTATGTGGTTTACGGCGTTTTTTGTCTCATAGTCCCGTTTCCACAGACTGACAATGCTTCCCCACACGCCCTCCTTTTTCTTATATCTCCGATATTGTTTCACTAAACTGCCCGTATTAATAACTACATCATTCATTTCTATTTTCTCCCTTCTAATTTATACTGCACACCGATTAAATTTGCAATGTTTTTTCATAGCTCATTTGACACTACCTTAAATTTTGTTTTTGGTTTTTAGGTTTAAATGCTGGCTGATACAGACAAAAAAAGGCCACGGCAGCCCTATCAGCATAAGGTACCATGGTCCATCCATTTGTATCTGTCTGCAGAGCTGCAAAAAAAAGCGCAGCAAACTACAGCATCGTACAATTCATTATTATCTTCAAAAAAGCAAAAAAATAGCATGACCATACAGCCATGCTTAAATGTTTTCTGAAAATATTACCATAATATTAAGCAATTGTAAGGCAGAGACGTCAACCGTATCAGCGGCCAACAAACAGGCAGACTCCAAGCCTGACGCTTAAAGCCACCCTTGCAATATTTATTTTACAATTTTCTCCATTACAACAATGCTTAACATAAAAATCCTCACTTATTTTTTTTATATCTTATCATATCATTTTACAGTCTGTCAAGATTCATTTTTTGGGGTGCTCCTATTACAACACATCAAAAAATTTCCCCTCATAAAAATTCTAATTGCCTAAGGGTTTCGCTGTAAGCCGGAATAACACACATCCGTCCGGACACATCAGCACCTTACTGTACTTACTGTCTCCGCCGACATTTTCCAGATTTCCACCGCTTCTGACAGCCTCCATAAGAGGATACATCATCATCATGACTTTGGAGCAGATTCCCTGTCCCTGTGCATTGACAGGACAGCCATAGGTGCAGGTATATTTATCTCCTACTTCCTCACCATTCCGGCAGAACCTTTCCGTTTCCTCATTGTCTTTATTGAATCCAATCACTTCGATTTCCCATTCATATTCCTCGTCATACCATTTCTTCATATCCATTTCCTCCATCCATACATTTCTTCCTATTTGTTTCCTTCATCAATACATTTCTTCCTATTTATTTCCTTCACCAATACACTTCTTCCTATTTGTTTCCTCCATCAATACATTTCTTCCTATTTGTTTTCTCCATCAATAGCTATGGTTTCTTCTGTTTTCACATTGCCCGTACCTTTTCCCGCAGTTTTAATACCATGGATGGCGCTACAGACAGCTCATCCACACCCATATCCACAAACGTCTGCGTAAGCTCCATATCCGCGCCCAATTCTCCACAGATTCCTGCCCATTTCCCACACTTATGCGCATTGTCAACCACCATTTGAATCATGCGCAGGATTGCCTTATGATGGGGCGGATAAAACTCTTCGAGCTGCTCATTCTGTCTGTCAATGGCAAATGTAAACTGTGTCAGATCGTTTGTACCAATGCTGAAGAAATCCACCAGCTCCGCCAGTTCATCGCTCATTATCACTGCCGCCGGTGTCTCAATCATAATCCCCTGCTCAGGAATCCGGTACTCTGTCCCTGCCCGTTTCAGCTCTTCCGCTGCTTCCTCCACAAGGGCATGAATCCGTTCCACCTCTTCCGCCGAAATAATCATAGGATACATAATGGCCAGGTTCCCGTACACAGCTGCACGCAGAAGCGCACGAAGCTGTGCCTTGAAAATTTCAGGCCGTTTCAGGCAGATACGAATTGCCCTGCAGCCCATGGCCGGATTGTTTTCCTTACCAAGCTGTAAATAATCAGCTCTCTGGAAATCATCAACACGCTGGAAATCATCCGCTCGCTGGAAATAATCCGGCTGCTTATCCGCACCAATGTCCAATGTCCTGATAATCACTTTCTTCTGTCCCATCATCTGCACAACCTGTCTATACGCCTGAAACTGTTCTTCTTCCGACGGGAATGTATCACGCCCCAGGTACAGGAACTCACTGCGGAACAGCCCAATGCCATCGGCATCGTTTTCCAGCACATATGCTGCATCATCGACGCTGCCGATATTCGCGCAGATACTGATTGTCCTGCCGTCCCCTGTCTCACTCTTCCTGCCCTTTAACCCATGCAGCCGTCCAAGCTCTTCCATCTCATGCGCAATCTTCTGCTCTGCCTCACTGCACTGAGCTTCTGTCGGCTCGAAAATAACCTCCCCTGCTGCCCCATCCACAATTGCCGTCATCCCTGTATGGATTTCATCTAAGTCCACAGGCACGCCCATCAATGCAGGAATGTTCATCATGCGAGCAAGGATTGCCGTGTGAGAATTGGCAGAACCGTGTACCGTCACAAAAGCCAGTATCTTCTTCCCCATCTGCACTATCTCACTTGGCTTCAAATCCTCCGCAGCAATAATAGAAGGCTCCATTGCGGAGAAATCCATTTCATCCCGGCATGGCAGGTTCTTCTCCGAATACGCGAAAGCTCCCTCAACGCCTCCTTCCGGCTCTCCCTCCATGCACAGCAGGTTCCCCTCAAAACGCGCGAAAGCTCCCTCAACGCCTCCTTCCGGCTCCCCCTCCATGCATGACAGGTTCCTCACCAGACGCGCGGAAACATCCTTCACATCCGCCCCCCTGGCCCGCATATATTCGTCCGCCATACCGGAAAACATCTCTGCAAAATCGTCTCCGGCTGCTGCCGCTGCATACTCCGCATTTACCCTTTGGGTGCGAATCATACGGCAGATGGCATTTTGATACGCTTCATCCTCCAGCATCATCTGATGTGCCTTGAAAACAGCAGCGCCGGATTCTCCCACTTCCTCCATAGCCCTGTCATAAAGGGCTGCAAGCTGCTGTCCGGATGCCTTAACTGCCCTTCCCAGCCTCTCTATCTCCTGCTCCGGATGCGCAATTTCCATTTTTCGGATTTGCTCCTGAACCCTGGGCAGCACCACTACCTTCCCCATGGCAATACCCTTACATACCGTTTTCCCGGAATACCTTATCCCCTGAAGCTTTTCGCCCGTATATTCTTCTGCCATGCAAGCCTCCTGTTCCGGCTCCGCCCCGTCCTGTTTTTCCCTTTCAATTTCCCTTTCTGCAGGAATTTATCCCTTACCGCATACTTTATTCCACACTTCCCGTCATGCCGACGCATGATGCCATAGGAAAATAGTTTTTAATACTCCAGCAGCCGCGCGGCATACTGCTCCGGAATAATCGTATATTGCCCATATTCCTTCCGCAGCGCCTCATACTCCGCTGATGAAGCCAAAAGCGCCGTCTGCAGGTCGTTCTGAACATGCACGACAATTTCCTGAAATAATGAAGTTTTGCGCACCTGCGTCATCGCCTTTTCCAGATCATCTCCCCTATTTGATACAAGCGCTGTATCGGTAAGCTCAATACAGATATCCCCCAGCATGTCAATCATATACAGCGGCCCATAAAAATCCAGCTCTGTATACCCCTCAAAATCATCGTGATCCACACGTTCTCCCTCTATGGAAACCAACTGCATCAACAGCCCGGCGCTCCACTCAACGGCAAACCATTCATAAGCCTCCGGGCATGAATCCGCAAAATATTCTGCATAAGAGCCTTCGGGTGTCCACTCTGAATCTCCAACGTTATTTTCTAACAGCCATGCATAATAATCATTTGCAAAATCCTGAAAATCTGCCGCCGTGACACGTCCGCCCAGATAATCCCAGAGAAGTCCCTGCGCATATCGGAAGCACACAGAAAGCTGTGCATCATCCACCGCCAGCCCCTGCTGCACCGTATTGCAATAGCGCTCCAGAATCAGCAGGTCCCCAGCAGGCGCAGACGGTTATCACTGTGTTCAAACGCCTTCCTGATAATCTCTCTGAAATCCATAAGATATTCATTTCCCTGCGGCTCCTCCAATGACGCGAAATCCGTTTTTAAAGTGTACTCTCCCATAGAAATACTCATACTCCCTTCACGGCCCCTTGTATAACAACACCTTTCAAATTCTCCTGATTCCCATACTATTCCACCATTTTTAATCCATCCGGCAGCACAGCTGCTTCAGCCGCACAAGGTCATCCATACCTTCATAGGAAACAAAATTGGTTTCTACTACCTCCAATACGCGCAGCCAGGGCATTCAACATTATTTACCGTTACCGCTCAGATTTCAACAATGCATAATAGCAGGCATCGCAAATCCCCTGGTTATTCCAGTCAGCGCTATGTAAGGTTCCCTCATACTTCATACCGCATTTTTCCATGACCTTACCGGAATCAGGATTTCTTGGATCATGCCTTGCCTCAATCCGTCTCACTTCCACCACATCAAACAAAAAGTCCATCACAGCCTTTAACGCTTCCGCCGTAATTCCTTTATGCCACCATGGTCTTCCAATGCAGTAGCCAATGTGCGCCATTGCTGTTTTTTCTTTCATGTCAACTACGGCAATATCCCCAATCGGCTCATCCCCATTGCCTTTCCATACAATCGCCCAATGATAACAGTCTTCTTTGGAATATTGACTCACCCAATCTTCCATGACATGTTGACTGACCGCCTGGCTTGTATGCGTCGGCCATGTTAAATATTTGGTCACTTCCTTATCTGAAGCCCAATTTCTATACAGCGCCCCGGCATCCTTCAGCTCATACCTTCTTAAAATTAACCTTTCTGTTTCCAACAACTGCGTTCCGCAATGTTTCATACTCTATGCCCTTTCCGCCCGTCGGCCGTTTTCTCTCAGTATTTCTATAAATACAATATCAGCCAGATTTTTTTCTCCGACAGTTTTCTATCAGCGCAATATCAGCCAGGTCTTTTTCTCCGACAGTTTTCTATCAGCGCAATATCAGCCAGGTCTTTTTCTCTGCCAAGTTTCTTTTTCATCCGTATCAGTCCGTCGACACCCACAACAGGGACACCGCTGATGATTTCTACCGCTCCCTCCATCCAGTTTTCAAAAATCTCAACACTTTCAGAATACTTAATTTTCCTGGTTCCATCTTCACATCGTGAAACCGCATAACCCTGCTGCTCCAGTATATCTGCCAGAGATGTACTGCATCCCAGGTCAATGTCATGTGTCTGAGTACGAAATCCATGTAAAACCATAGCAGCACCGGCAACTGCCCAATACTCCTTTTCAGGAAAAGGAAGTTCCTGAAGTTGTTGAATCAACGAACATTTATCAAACATAATGATTTGGCATCCCCCAATCCCGGATGATTGTATTTCAGTCATGAATCATTATAGTACCGGATTTCCACTGATAACTTTTATTATATACTACCTGTCTGCCATTTACAATCTATATTTGCCAGTCACTTTGCCGATTTGCCAGTCACTTTGCCGGTTTCTGCTGCATTTCATTTTTTATATCATCATTTATATACTTCCCTGTATTCTTTCCGGCGTCTTCCCCTACCAGGTTATATCCTTTCTGCAGATAATGATATTCATCCTTCATCAGCCCACGGTCCGCAAAAGTCTTCAGCTGTCTGCTCACCAGAACAATATCCCTGTTTTCCGCCGCCAATTCCTCCTGGGCCTTCTGGACAGGCACATACAGCGCCCTGTCATCCCGATGATTCCCTATCTGGATCAGGAAGCATTTCTCAATACCACACTCCCGGCAATAGGAAGAAATAAATTGCAATGTGGAAGCTTTATAGATATCTGCCGGAGTGTGTAAGTCTCCATCCGTACACCCCTGGCACCAGACCATTCCCTTGTACCTTATGCGGTAATCGTGCTCCAGAAGCCACTTTTGGCAGCGTTTCTGCCGTTCCGCCGCATCTGCATAATATGCTGTGCCCGGCATCCACTCTGCAATCGAGGAACCGCCTTTTGCACAGGAGACGCCCACAATCGGAATGCCTGTCTCCACATAGCAGGCATTCACAAATGCAGTGACCATAGAACCTGTCTTCATCCCCGGTTCCGTCACCCCTTTTTCATGATTCTCTTTCTCTCCAAAAGGCTCCTTTAGCACAGATAAACAATCCGGTGCGGTTACTGCACGATACTCATATCCTGCCCCCTGAAGCAGCGCAGGCGCCTCTTGTGCATTACCGCGTCCCGCCATGTTGCTCTGTCCCATAAACATTAGTAAAATAATTTCTTTTGCTGCCATTTCCCTGCCTCTTTTGATTCAATGTCATCGCTTCTTTCACTGGCGTCGATTTTGATTTACTTTTCAAACATATATTTCCTTAACGCCCTGGCTTTTCCCTGATATTTATCAATGACTTTACAAACTAACTGAAAACCATTCATAACCGCACTCCTGTAACGTCTGTTGATATCTGCTTAAGCAGCCGTTCCATATTCTCCCTGTGGGGAATAATGATTTCTATATCTACTTCAGGATGAGCGCCCACATATGCTGTAAGCATTTCCATTAAATTGTCTTTAGATTTCATATAATCCTCAATAATTACTTCATCACTGAACCCAAGCCGTTTTAAAATAACCGCCGACACTACACCTGTACGGTCTTTACCTGCTGTACAAAAATACATTACATTGGATTCTGCGTTCATGATAATATCTATAATCTTTTCCATTTTTTCATCTATCATCTGCCGGTATACAGTATACAGATGCGCCAGTGATTTTGGTGTATCTCCGCCGCCCGTAACCGGAAGATGATAATATTGAAATCCCTCCTGCTCTTTAAGACAGCATGGCTTTTTCTCAGCCTCTTCCTCTGAACGCAGGTCCACAATTGTAGTAATATGATTGTCCAGCAGCCACCGGATTTCTTGATCCGTTAAGTGCTCCGGCACATCACTTCTGATGTACCGCATTGTACCCGTGGGCAGTACACGCGTGTTCCTTGTGGATTCCAGTAAAGAACTCATTTCCCTCACCCTCCCTCTGATGATGCTTCCGCTTATGGCTTTGATTATATCATTTTCATTCCCAGTTTACCACTATAAAAAACAGAAGAGTGCCGCGTCTCAATTCCAGATGACTTAAGGACAAATCTATGATATCATACTCACATAATGATTCTTGTTAAAGAAGCGGCAAACCAGAAAGTACGGCGAGAAATTACACTCTCAGAATATTGTCATCCCTGATTGGATAAAGCCGCTGGCCATGCTGCTTCATGCATAAATTAATGCGAATAAAATATTTGCCGCCGACCTGGCGGCGGAATGGAGTATACCATGTATGAGAATAATGTATATGAAAAAAATCCCATGAGAGAATATATTAAAAATTCAGAACTAAGAGTTTTTAACAATAGAATAAAAGTCAGATTGTCACAAAAGCTGGCAATGAAATATGATAATGGCTGCTACTTTAATTATTTAAATAATATGGATAAATATATTCAAATGATAGATACATTAAACATACAATACCCCGGCAATGCCCATCCGGTATTTTATGTCTACATCGTTCCAGATGATAGTTGCAGATTATTAAATATTCCAAAAATTTTCGACAACGGTAATGGCGGAGGCAAACCGGTACATTGCTATGATTTAGATGGATTCACCTCGGCATACGGGTTAAGCCAGAACATGCTGGAGAATAATCCGCTTGAAGAAACCAATATTTTCAAAATTGAAAATGAAATTCATGAATTAGCACATATGGTGCATAGTCAATTTTTCTACAAGAACCAAATCATTTGTGAAGGTTTTGCCGAAGCACTGCCATTGTATGCCTTAAATCTTGAGAAAGCATTTGATAAACACAGAAATACAATCATTAATTTAAGTGAAGATAAAATCCTCAGCGCTCAGGAAATATTAAATACTGAAAAAAATAACACTTATGGATCAGATACAATTTTACCAAACGCATCATGCTCTTTTAGATTGTCATACATTTCTTCCTATTTATTTGTCCGAGGCTGTATGGAAACAATCGTAAAAAAATTTAATTACTCAAAAGAACAATCTATACAATATTTTTTGGAACTTGTCAGAGGAAGCCAATGCTCTTTTGAGTGGCTTATATATGATATTGCAGATGCAATTGATTTGCCGCGGGATAAGCTTTTGCACGGAAAACAGATGCAGTTAGAACTATTACAATCACTGTCAATAGGGAAAGCATAATTGGTTTTCTCCCAAAAGAATCACATAAACATTTCAAAATTGGTATTGACTCTCTCGCAGCGTAACGGTTTACGATGGAACCGAAAGGAGGAAATCATGAAAACCGTAAAGGACATGTCAGAGATAACCGGAGTAAGTATAAGGACACTGCGGTATTATGATGAAATCGGTCTTCTGAAGCCAACAGAATACACAGAAGCCGGTTATCGGCTTTACGACAACAAAGCATTAGAAAAGCTGCAGGAAATTATGTTCTTTAGAGAATTGGAAATTCCATTGATGGACATCAAAAAAATCATGGATAACCCTGATTATGATAAAGAACAGGTTCTATTCACTCAAAAATCTCTATTGGAGCAGAAACAAAATCGGCTGAACGGGATTATTGAGTTAATCACAGATGTAATGAAGGGAGTTAATACTATGAGTTTTGGAGCATTCAGCAACGAAGAAGTACAGAAAATAGTAAACCATACGTTAGAATGCATGTCAAAGGAAAGCCTTGAGAAGCAGGTGCAAACATACGGAAGTATGGAGCAGTACAAAGAGTACCTGGTGTCCGGCTTTGCCAATGAACAGGTTGTGGCAGACTTACTGAAATGGTATGGCAGCAAGGAAAAGGCAATTGACGCAGTCATGCAGGCAGACGGAAATACCGAAGAACTGAAGCAGGAACAGGCAGAAAATGCCGAAATCTATAGACAGTTTATGGCTGCCAAAGAAGCGGACGATATGGACATGGCACATTCCGCTGTGGAAATGCTCGCAGAAAATTATAAAAAAATGTTTGCCCTTGATAATGCAAGAAATATACTGCTGGATCTGGCAAAAGAATATCTCCAGAACGGAAAACTCGCAGAAGCCACTGACAGCCAGTATGGGAAAGGCTGTTGTGAGTATGTCGCACATGCCATTCAACATTATTATGGCGTATAACTGTATCAACATTGGAATGGAGTATAACTGTATCCGGCATAACGGCTTTACTGAGGGCTTCCCGGTTTTCCCTGGAAAGCCCTCGGTTTCCCTGCTTAAAACTGCATAAAAACTGATTATCCATCCTGTGATACGAAACGCTTACTTGGAGCAATACACAGAAACAGCCCGGCTGACAAATGCAGCAGTACCGTCTCCGCCTGCCCTGTCAATATTTTTCTGAAAGCGTTCATCGCACAGATACATTTCACCCAATCCACTCAGGATTTCATTTGTACATACATAGTAGTGATCGGTAATAAATTTCTGCAATGCTGAGATTTTCCGCTGTACTTCTTCGGATTCAGGTGTTAAATGCTTTAATCCGCCTAATTCTGAAAATATTGCCATCATTTCGTCCGCAATCCTTTGATAACTGCCCTCATTTTGTGCAATATCCTTTTGTTCATACTCTTGATACGCTTTCGTACTGCCCCATTTTGCTTTGACCTCCGCCTTATACTTTTCAATTTCTTCCTTGTCGAAAACATCAAAATTCATTGCTGCCACTCCTTTCCTCTGCATTTCACGGGCAAAGGCAATCAGTTCCCCTATGTGCTTATATTGTAATTCCAGCAGCGCAATCTGCTGCGCAACCGCTTCTGATAAGTCGAAATCAGGGCTGTCAAGAATCACTTTGATCTCTTTTAAGGGAAACTGTAATTCACGAAACAATAAAATAGTCTGCAAACGGCTAAGTGCTGTATCGTCATACATTCGATAGCCTGCTTCGGTTACTTTTGCAGGTTTCAAAAGTCCGATTGCGTCATAATGATGCAGTGTGCGCACACTGACACCTGTGATATTACTGACTTCCTTTACTGTTTTCATCGTTCATCCCTCCCATGTAACTTCATTTTAATCTATGACGTTACGTCAGAGTCAATAGAATTCTATCATGTTTTCCAGATTTTTTCGGATTGCCGGAACTATTATGGTTGTTTCTTCCAATATGTCCATTTCACTGCAGGCATATAACCGATTGCTTTATAAAATCCATGAAATCCGCCTGTCATATGCGTTGCCCCCAATGCTTTTGTTCTCCGGTACAATTCGGACAGCGCCGCGGAAGCCAGTCCTCTACGGCGATATTCCGGAATTGTGCAAAGCGGTTCCATATAAGCCAGTTTATTCCCTGGAGTCCACCACATTCCTGCGTAACATGCATACTCCCCCTGTTCATCGGCAATGGCAGCGGACAGATTCATCGTTGCATGGGGCGCTGCCTTCAGTAAATAATTATTCTGCTCAAATTGGTGATTCCATAAGCCCTCATTTTGCTCATGATCAAATCCTTTCCAGCAGCACTTGCTGATTTTATCCATATCCAACCCGTCAGGGCTTACAAAATGAAATCCCTCCGGCAAGGGATAATCCAGTGTATCTTCAAAATCAAACTGCATATCCCAGCTTTCTGATATTTGATGATATCCTGCCTTTCTTGCAGCATTTGCCAATGCATCCTGTCCTCCAAACAGAATCAGCTGTACATTTCCGTTTTTTATGGGCATGTTGACATCCGCATATGCAATCATTTCTGATGCCAACTCTTCATATCCGGGTTTCAAGCTGAAATAAATATCCGTCACTGGCGATTCATAAAAGCAAAACGCAACAATCTTACCGTTATCCTCCCAAATGCGATTTTTATAAGAATATGTGATATCCATCCAATAGGAAAAGGAGGAAAAAGCATATTCAAAAAACGGGGCAGCCACACCGTTTCTCCAGTCACGCTCATAAATATCCAGCATAAACTGATAGATTTTTCCGCAGTCCGCCAGTACACTAAATTGTATTGTTGTAATATCTTTCATTTTGTCTCCTTTCACTTGAGCTCTTGCCTAATTATAATATCTTTCATTTCTGTTTCTTTTCACATGGGCTCTCATCTAATTATAATATCTTTCATTTCTGTTTCTTTTCACATGAGTTCTTATTTTTAAGATGATTATAAAGAGGAAGGCACTGTCATGCAAGCTGCAAAACAGTTATAATTAATACCTTAATCCGTGAAACTCAAACTTGTTAAATGCCTGAAAAGTCTGCGATTA
>CAJUAP010000061.1 GCA_910584435.1 uncultured Acetatifactor sp. | reverse complement strand
TAAGCTGTATTCCAATTATGTTTTCAAATTATCTCCTTATGTGGTGACAGCCTTTGCTGTAATGCTTCCAGTATCATTAAATGACCATTTGGGATTTACCCATATGAAACGAATCAAATCTCCAGAAGTAATCATATAACCGGATAATGGCAGAAGCATACTCTGTCTCTGTGACCTTTCCCCACAGGATTTCAATTAAAACGCCGCATCCACACACCCACAAGAAACCGGCAATGCGAAAACCATTTATCCAGTCCTGTATTTCCGGCGATATTAAAAATACATCCGGCGACAGGAATGGATCTTCAGCATTCTGTGCCTCTCAGCCGTTCCACCAGAGACTCTTTTGAAAAGCTGTGCATGGATACGAAGGCAATCAACAGCGGAACGGCAATTAATATGCCCCCATAGGCAAGGACAAAGGCTGTTGGAAATCTGAATTCCATATAAAACGCGCCCATCTTGTAAAGTATGCTACTCAGCATATAACCGCAGAATGTGCCGATGGTCATTGTCACCCCTACGGCGGCAGCTGCCAGCAATAAACTCTCTCCAAGGAGCATTTTCCGAACCTGCCCTCTGCTCATGCCGATGGATTCCAGCATCGCAAGCTCCTGTTTACGGGTGACAATATTTGTGATCAGCGTATTCATCATACTTAAAATGCTGAACATCATAATGAAAGCAGAAAGCCCGCTGATGGCGCCAAACATCTGGTCTGCATTATGCTCATAGCTGACTCTGCGCTCTGCAAGGGTTTCCATAGTCAGCTCTGCTCTTTCCGCAATGATTTCCTCAAGGATTTCCCCAACTGCCTCTTCCTTTTCTGCCTCCGTTTTGACAAGCAGATGCGCGTTTAAACTGTCAAAGGACACCATCTCCATAATTGCCTGTTCCGGCATTAAGAACCATCCTTCCATCCCCTTGTGATCAAGATTGAACTGCCCGCTTAAAATGCCGAGTATGGCAACTTCCTTTTCGGCTGTTGTGCTGCCGTCAAAATAGCGCAGCACAATGGTATCTCCCACAGCAAATTTCCATCCGAACACTTCTTCCGCATTCTTGTTGTCCGCTACAAGAATATAGTCTCCGCTCATAAGCTTTTCGTAGTCTGCAGAACCTTCTTCCAGATATTTTTCTATCCCTTTTGTTTCTTCCTCTGTCAAGGGATAGACAACATCATTTTGGTTGTATTCATCTCTTTGTACATGGTCATATTTGATGCCGAACTCTTTTATTTCCTCCACTTCTTCCACGCCGTCCAACGCAGAAATCTGCCGTATGATTTCCTCATGGAGAGGCAGCTGCGCCTGCAGCCCGCTCATACCGTTTTCATTCAGGCTGACAGCCGATTGGGAATATGCAATATGAAACTCCGCATCCGTAAAAAATCCCTGCCTTGGAAACCTTGCTTTGTCAAAAGAGGATATATAGGCTGCCGCCGTCATAAAGAGGACACCACCCAAAGCCAGGGACAGCATGGTGACGGCAGCTTTCTTTCTGTTCCTGGAGAAATTCATCAAGCCTAATCCCACAGGCGTCAGATTTCGGCACATTTTCCTGCCTGCAGACTTTTTCATGGATTCCTGCGGCACATAGCGCAGGGCTTCCATGGGGGAAACCGCAGCAGCCAGACGGGCAGGCTTGTGAACGGAAATCATTGTAATGATATAGATAACCGTAAACACGGCCAGAATTATCATTAATGTATTCAGCATACGAAAACCATCCGGTATGATAAAATATCCCGCAATTCCCCCTAGGAGAATACCAATGGGTGCGGAATACAAGAACAGTATACCTCCCTCTCTGGCGACAAACCTGCTTATCTGCTTTTTGGTCATGCCGATGGTGCGGAGCTGTCCAAACTGGTGGATTCTTCCTATGACAGATAAATAGAACACCCCGTAGATAACGAGAATGCAGGCAAGCAGAATCACCCCTCCTATGAGTCCATACAGCATTACCGATTGTACATCTATGGACAGGGAATCCAGAAAAGCTTTGGACGGAACCACATATTTCCTTTCCACCCCTGCATCGCTGCCAATGAAATACATCGCATCTCTGCAGTCTCCGGCAGACATATCAGCGGCATGATGCAGCTTCGCATATACCTCATAGGGCATATCTTTTAATTGGCTGCCGTTTTCGGCATAATATTCAGAAAAGAACACAGAGAACTGTTTTTCCGTATCATCGCCTTTTAGAATCCCCGACACAAGAAAGGTTTCCGTATTTCCGTCATAGAACGTAAAAGTAATGCTGCTGCCGGCCTCCGGACAGATGGCTGGGATAATTGGAAAGTCTGCTGTCAAGCTCCAGAAATTGTACGATTTCCCTCAGAAACTTTTCGTCTTCGGTCCTGCCGTCCAGACGGACCGGCAGCACAATGTTCTCATAAGCCGTAAGATATGGAATAAGATTATAGTTTTGAAAGATAAAACCGATTCTCTGTCTGCGGAATACTGTAAGCTGTTCTTCCGTCAGCTGTTCAATACTTTGATTCTCCACCTGCACACTGCCGGAAGTAGGCGTATCCAGGCCGCCCAGCATGTTCAGCAGAGTGGATTTCCCGCTTCCCGAAGTGCCGATAACCGCTGCAAACTGCCCCTCTTCCACAGATATGGTTACATCATCCAAAGCCTTTACCAGGCTTTCCTCTCTGCCATAATATTTTTTCAAATGTAATGTGTTTAATATAGACATAATCCTTCCCTCCATGAAACGCTCTTGGCAATATCATATCTCATGTCAGAAATTCCGCAACAGAGGACGCATAATCTAATATCTAAAACGCATAAACTAATCATCCATCAAAAATACCTCCCAGGCAGATTCCGGATATTTCCATTGTCTGCCTGAGAGGTATTCTGTCAATAATGAATGCTGTTATGCTCTGCGCTTCTTCGGTTTTGGTTCCGGAAGCTCTCCACAGGTTGCCGTCACCAGTTCCGTCAATATTTCACGATTTTCTACATCTTCCACGAGGAAATAATTTTTCGCTCCCTCATAGGGAGGTGCCTCCGGCAGGTCGGGACAAAGCTTTCTTCCTGCCTGGGTCACCTTGACATAAAACTGATCCTTACAGATGACTGCAAAGATTTTACCATTGCAGTAAAGTCCGTATTCCCCAAACATTTTCCTGTAGGTAATGTTTCCCACCTCCCGCAGCTGATCCGCAACATATTCCACAAATTCCATCTTGGATGCCATAATTTATTGATTCCTCCAACATCTGCATTGCTCGATTCGTTTCCCTCCATCCCCCTGCTTTTCATCATAAGCAAACTGCTTCAGCAGCTCACAGGGAAACATCTCACATTGGCCGCAATGCTCCTGCTGCTTTGCCTCACAGCAGTCCTTCACAGGGCAGCTGTCTCCCCAGAAGGGCTTCTGCATATGTACGCAGCCCACACAGCCCGTCTGCTCCCTGTAGGTGCATTCACCGCATAAAATACCGCATCTCGATGCAGCCGCACTCCTGCTCTCTTCTGCCTGTCCTTCATCCATATGTACTTCTTTCTCCATAAATTGACCATCCTTTCTTGTGATGATACTATTCTATCAAAATAATCGTGACATCTGTATGTCATGGTTAAAGATTTTTTATTTAAGATTTTTATCTAAGATTTTTCATTGATAAAGATATTTTCTTCTAATTCCCTCTGCGAATGCCAGAACATCCTGCCGGAATTCTTCCGGTTCCAGCAGCTCCGCCCCCTCTCCAAAAGAAGCAATCCACTCCACAATCTTCCTTTTCTCCGTGAAACCGGCGGAAAAAAGCAGTGTTCCGTCGGTCTGGACATGAAAACTATCCACGCCGTATTCCTCTGCCAGACGCCATTTATATTCCGGCTGTATTCTTGCCTTCACCTGATATCGATGGGGGAATACATGCTCCGCTGTGAGATTCGGAAACGGTGCAGAGCGCTTCACGAAATTTTCTCCTGTCTGCAGCTGCGCCATCCGTCCCAGCTTAAACAGACGGAAATCCTCTCTGAATTCACACCATCCCCATAGATACCAGCCGGACCACTGAAAAATCAGATAATACGGTTCTACCACACGTTCTGATTCTCCCCTGGGAGCAAAATACGTAAAAGAAACCTTCCTTCCGGATAAAATTGCATTGTGCAGCATTTCCATTTTCTGTGACAGAGACTCTTTGTGCCAGGAGGATAGGTCAATCAGTATATGCGTATCTCCTGCAAGCAGATTTGCCGCGCCTGCGGACAGCTTCTCCATCAACTGTGCATAGCGGCTGGTACCGCTTACACTGTCCAGGCTGCGTAGTCCGGTTAAGATTGCCTGCATATCCGATGTACTGAGCAGTATACGGTCAATTTTATAGCCCTCCATAATGGATACGCCGCCATTGGGCCCCGGTTCCGTTACCAGCGGAATCCCTGCCATGCAGAGCGCTTCAATATCCCGCTGAATCGTGCGGCGGGAAACTTCAAACTTCTCGGCAAGATAGGGCGCCGTCACCTTCTCCTGCTGCAGCAGAATTGATAAAATGCCAATCATCCGGTCAAGTTTCATAGAATACCTCCTCTACCCACAGTCCTGTTTCCTATCTGATTCCGGCCCATTTATTGCCAGGATGCTTACCGGGATGCTTCCTGCAGCACATTCCGTTTCAGACTGGTATAAGCAATCAAAATATAGACCCCATACATCAGGAAGAACAATGCCAGCACAATGAATATAATGACCGCCGGACTGCTGGCTCCCACCATAATCCCAGGTTCGGGACTCCCGGCCAGATTCCGTATAAAGGGTACGCTGATCAGCACTGACGGCAGAACCGGCATGGCATAATAGATTGCACACTGCCGCCTCAGCGCCCTGCGCATGCGGCGTATGTCCATGCCCAGCTTATGAAGCAGCCCGAACTGGGTTCTGTACCGCTCCGACTCACTGAGCTGCTGAATGGTCAGGATGGTTGCCGCAGTCATAATAAGCGCCAGCGCCAGATAATAAAGCGGAAATACGGTAATTGCTGTCATAGATGCCGCTTCCGCCTCTTCCATGGATTTGGCAACAATACGTTCATCGTTTCCGCCGGCTTCGTACAAATTATATTTTACTTGATTTAACATTTTAAACTGCTCTTCACTTACCGGCATAACGGTTCTGGCAGCATAACTTCTGTGGTGAATGGAACAATTTTCTACCGCCTCATCCGGCACCACCAGAATATACCCCGGTCCATTGCCGCTCCAGGAATTCTGCAGAAAGTGTTCCGTATAGATTCCTCCCGGAACCAGCTTGGCATCTCCCACAATGACAGGCGGCAGATGATCTTCCAGAACCATTTCCAGATAAATGGTGCAGTGAAGAATATACTGCCCCGGCACCAGCTCCACTGTTCCATAGCCTGCTGCTTCCCTCAGAGCATTATAATCACTATAGCGCATCAGCGCATCCTGATCATAGCTATAATTATAATAGACAGTATTTTCATAGATATAGTCCATAATCCGGGCCGACTCATCCAGATATACATTATACGCCACAGATGCCTCCACAGGAATATTTTCGGCAATACACTCCAGATATTCCTCCGCAATCGGAGTATCCTCATCCGTTGCAATATACAAGTCAAAACATCCGCCTTCCGCCGCCCTGCCCTCCAGAATTCCGCGCATGACCAGCCCTGTTCCCTCCGCCATAAGCGTTGCGGTAAACAGCAGGGAAATGGCGGCCATGGTAACGCCCATGGTTCCCAGCTTTGCAGTCAGTGTGCGGAATACAAGCAGATTCTCCCCCCTGTATTTCCGCCGGGGCCTTTTATCGAAGAATGCCGGAACACCGGAAGCAAAGCTTAAGAAGAATCCAAATAGAAACAGAATCACACAGAAAGCGCCAATGACACCTGTAAGCAGATCTCTCGCCATAAGCAGAACCGTCCCCACTGCCCCAAACACTACGGATACGGTGAAAATCCACCGCCGTCTACGGCCTGTCTTAATCACCTCCCCTTCATTCTGTCTGTCAAAATAAATCAGATCGTATATTTTCATGGTTCGGATTTTCTTCCTGCTCCTCCAAAGGGCAAACAGATACAGCATGACAAAGTAAACCACAGTCAGCCCCACAGCCTTTATGGAAAAGGTAAATTCAAAATGATACATCTGCCCGAACAATGCCAGAATAATGGCTCTCAGCATCTGAAACAACAGATTTCCCAGCAGAATCCCCAAACCGGAAGCAACACCGCCAACCGCCAGATTTTCCAGGAAAAACAGCCTGGCCACCTGCTGATTCTCCAATCCGATCAGGATGTAGAGCCCCAGCTCCCTGCTGCGCCGCGTAAGCATGAAATTGGCGGCGTAAGAAACCAGCCAGCCGAAAATACATACCACTGCCATACTGGCCAGAACAATCATAGGCGTAAGCATGGACAAGCCGCTGGACAACTCCTTGATTTCCCGCGAAAATATCATCCCGTTAAATGCATAGAGAAGAGCTGCTGCCATGATAATGGTGGCAAAATAAACCAGGTAATCCTCCGTCTGCCGTTTTGCGTTGCGTAAAGACAGTTTAGATAACGTCACTGACATCACCTCCCAGCACTGCTAACACATCCAGGATTTCATGATAGAATATGGAGCGGTTCCGTTCCCCACGGTATAACTCGTTAAAAATACGTCCATCCTTCAAAAACAGCACACGTCCGGCATAACTTGCACTGTAAGCATCATGAGTCACCATAAGTATGGTGGCACCCATTCCCCTGTTCATATGTGTCATAATCTCCAGAAGATTTTTCGATGCCCTGGAATCCAGCGCCCCTGTGGGTTCGTCCGCCAGCAGCAGCGACTGCCCTGCCACCATGGCCCTTGCACAGGCTGCCCTCTGTTTCTGCCCTCCTGACACCTGATACGGGAATTTCTTCAGGATATCAGTAATCCCCAGTTTTCCCGCCACCTCGCCTACCTGCCGCTCCACATTACCTGGATCAGCATGATTCAGCGAAAGCGCCAGCCCTATATTTTCTTCGATGGTCAGCGTATCCAGCAGGTTAAAGTCCTGGAAAACGAACCCCAGCCGTTCCCGGCGGAATTGTGCCAGCTTGCCTGCAGACAGTTCCGCAATATTCTCACCATCCAGCAGAATCGCTCCTGCGCTCACCGTATCAATCGTAGAAATGCAATTCAGCAATGTAGTCTTACCGCTGCCCGATGCTCCCATAATGGCAATAAATTCCCCGTCTGCCACCTCAAAGCTCACTCGATCCAGCGCTTTCGTGACATTATTTCTGCTGCCATAAAATTTCTCAATATTTTTGACCTGCAGCATATCGTCTCCTCCTATCCCGGTTTGCTCCGTTACCGCTTATCATAGACAGACAGCACCGGAAGCATAACCTCATTTTTATAGAGACATCATACAACAACCGCAGAATACATGGTATCGAATGGCTATGGATTTACCTTACATTTGTGTAAGATTGCAACAGTTCAGACAGTTCACGGAACTGTTACGTAAGATTTCCTTTTGCAGGAAATGTAATTGTAACCGTTGTTCCACAGCCTGATTCCGAAGCAATCCGCAGATCCATTCCCAGCCTCTCCGTCAGTTTCCTGCACAGATACAGCCCCATCCCGGTAGAGCCGCCCCTGATTCGCCCGTTACTGCCGGTGTATCCCCGTTCAAAGACACGAGGCAGTTCGTGTTCTGCAATACCGATACCATTATCCTGAACCGCCAGCTGTACCTGTGTTCCAAGCTTCCTGGCCCAGACCGTAACAACCGGCTCTTCTGACCTGTAACGCGCCGCATTCTGCAGCAACTGTCCCAAGATGAACACCGTCCACTTGCTGTCGGTATAGACAGTCTGCTCCAAATCTCTCGTTTCCACCCGGATACCGCTTTGAATCAACAATGCACGATACTGTCCAATGGCCTGCGCCGCCAGTTCTTCCAGGTTCACCTGGCAGATCATAAAATCTTTTTCCGGGCTTTCCGCCCTGGCATAGAACAAAGCCCGTTCCACATGAGCCTCAATCTGCGCCAGTTCTCCGGAGAGCTTACGCCTGTTTCCTGCATCTATATTACGGCAGATCAGCCCTGCCGCCGTAATGGGTGTTTTCATCTCATGAACCCAGCTCTCCACATATTCCCGATATGCTTTCCGGGCTGCTTCGGCATCGGATACTGCAGCAATCATTGCTCTTCCTGCCCTGCGGGATAACTCCAGCAGACACCGCTCATAAGCATCACGTCCTCCGGGTACGCACTCGGCAAACAGATATTTTTTATCCAGGCCGTCCATAATGCTTTCCAGCTCCTGCAGCCGTGAACGGATTCGCAGATAATCAATCACCTGTCCCCCCAGAAATACCAATCCCCAGATACTTCCCAAAAGTACAACAATTCCTGTCTGTGTCCCCGTAAGACAGAGAAAAAAACAGGCAGCAGCAGCGAAAAACATCCGCGCCGCAATCTGCCGCAATCGATCTGATAAGAATGCACACACTGTCATAACTGATACCCCATTCCCCGTCTCGTCTTAATACAATCAGGCAGTCCCAAAGCTGCCAGTTTGCCGCGGAGCCGGGTCATATTGACGCTGAGAGTATTGTCATCAATATAAATCTTACTGTCCCACAACGCATCAATCAAATCCGGACGGGAAACAATTTCTCCTGCGTGGGTCATAAGATGCATCAGAATCTGCAGCTCGTTCCGGGTCAGCTCTGCCCTGTTCCCGCCCACCGATACAATGCCCCTGGAAAGATGCAGTTTCATCCCGTCCAATTCCAGAACATCCGCCTCTTTCCTTCCGCTGCTCCGCCGCAGAACCCCTTTTATCCGGGCCAGCAGCAGCGGAATATTATAAGGCTTTGTGATGTAATCATCGCCGCCCAAAGCAAATGCCTGAAGTTCATCTCCCACGGAGTCACGACAGGTAACAAAAATAATCGGAATATTGCTGTCCCGGCGGAGCTCTGCACAGACTGCCAGCCCATCACGCCCCGGCAGCCCCATATCCAGCAGAATAAGATTGGGAGCCGTTTCCATGACCTGCCTCCTGATATCGGCAAACTCCTTCACCACCACAGGCTCGTAACCCTCATGTTCCAACAGGGATGCCAGTTCCTCCCGGACAGAGGGTTCATCCTCTATAATCATTATTTTCTGCATATTGTCTCCTTTTTTATTCCATTGTAAATGTCAGTTTCCCTGCCTGCCGCATGAAATGCGCATTGTGCGGGCCAAATCCATTCTCCTGTATGCAAATCAAACGAGACTTTCCCTAAAGCCTCGTTTGATATTAGTTAAACCATAATAATACCTGTTCTCATGGCAGGATGCTGACTGCTTTTGATGTCAGCTCAATTGATACAGCTTAACGCCATGGGGCGGAATCACTGATTTTATGCCAGGAACTCCCTTCTGCGTTTCCCCGCTCCATATTTCGTATGCATTTATCTTCTCCTTTCTGCCGATAAAATCAGGATTGAATTCCACCGCAATCTCCTTGTCGCCCACATTAAAATGAGCCAGGTATATGGTATCTCCCTCGCCGTATGCAGCCCAGACAATTTCATCCCCTTTGCGGTAAACCTCCCTGCCGCCGCAGGAATTCTGGTTGATATGAATGATCTCCCGATTCTGCATCAGCGACAAAGTAAATGCATCATTCCTTGTCATGTCGCCGCCGAACATCAGCGGAGAACGGAACATTGCCCACAGCGACATCAAAAGCTTCTGTTCATCCATGGTAAATTTGGTGTTTTCTCCCTGGAAATGATTGCACAGCCTGATACGTCCCAGGGGAAGCATATCGCAATCCGGAAAATGATTTTCACCCACATAAGGAAACCATTCCCGGCAATAATCAAACATTTTCTTAAGCAGCTCCCAATTATCCCAGAAATCATCTGTCATACGCCACATATTGGCCCATTTTGACAGATGCTCCGCCTCCCCTATGGGCGCGGCGCCCGGAGACAAACTCAGCACCATATCTCTTCCGCTGTTCTCTATGGCCCTGGCAACAGCTTCAATCTCCGCCTTGTGATATGGACGGGCAATATCGTCAACCTTTATATAATCCACCCCCCACTGGGCATATAGACGGAATATGGAATCATAGTACGCCTGTGCTCCATTCCGGGTCATATCAACACCGCACATGTCGCCATTCCACTGACACACACTTCCGAAATCCGCAATTTCTGCGGCATGGAAATCCGTCCCCTGAATCCTTGTGTTCTCACGTACCGCCTGTCTGGGAATTCCCCTTAAAATATGGATGCCGAATTTCAACCCCAGCGAATGAACGAATTCCGCCAGCGGCCCAAAACCTTTCCCTTCTGCTGCTGACGGGAAGCGGTTCACGGCCGGCAGCAGCCTCCCGAATTCATCCATCACCAGCGCCGCATCCTTATTGTATTCATGGCTTACGGCATTAGGTTCATACCATTGTATATCGACAACAATGTACTCCCATCCGTATTTTCTTAAATGCTTCGCCATATATTCTGCATTTTCTCTCACCTGCGTCTCATTGACGGCAGCACCGTAACAGTCCCAGCTGTTCCAGCCCATGGGCGGTTTCTTTAATGTCATCATTGATTGCCCTCCTTTTCCTCCATGCCAGAATTCCTCTTCATCATAGCACAAGTGAGTTCAAGAAGCAATTATCAAAAAACTTTCCCCGGCCCCGTCTACAGATTCCAGGCATGCTCACGCCGTGTATCATTCCGATTTTCTCTTCCAGTGTCAGCTTAACTGCAAGCGCCTCCGCCTTCTGCCTGATTTCGTTTTCCTTCAATATGTTCAATGTTCAATGTTTAACCATACCTTTCCGCAGACTGCAAATTACGGAAGCCCGTATTTTCCATGGACTGCAGATTACAAAAGTCCGTATCTTCAGCTACAGTCTGCACTCAAATGCCGCGTCATCTTCCAGAACCGTAAGCAGCGTATCCTGTCCCTGTACTTCCATGGAAACGCCTGCCGCTTCTGATACCACACAGTTGACCAGACGCACTCTGCATCCTGCCCCTCCGGCCACATGCCCGCTGATCCTGCCTTCCGCTTTCATCAGCTCGATTTCCGCCGCTTTTTTATCTCCCTGGTACACAACAGCTTTGGCTTTTGTCCCCAGGGCAAATACCTTAAACTCCATATTCCCCCGGAAATCATAATCCGCATTTTCAAAGGACATCCCTGTAGCAATAATACTATTCTCTCTCACCCAAAGCGGTACGGACAGATATCCATGGTGTTCCTCCCTCCATACACCGCCCCGGGCTGCCTCACCTGTCAGATAATTGACCCAGATTCCTTCGGGAAGATAATAACGTGCCATGCCTTCCTCATTAAAAATCGGTGCTGCCAGCAGACTATCCCCCTGCATATATTGTTTGTCCAGGTAACGGCAGTTATAGTCATCCTCAAATTCCAGCGCCATGCTGCGCATCATGGGAATCCCCGTTCTGGAAGTAACTACGGCACAGCTGTAGAGATATGGCATCAGTTCCAGCTTCAGCCTCGTGAAAAAACGCAGCACATCCACCGCCTCTTCATCATAGACCCAGGGAACCCGGTAAGAATGGCTTCCATGCAGCCTGCTGTGGGTTGACAACAGCCCGAATGCCGCCCACCTTTTATAAACATCTGGTGTGGAAGTCTGCTCAAAGCCTCCGATATCATGGCTCCAAAATCCAAAACCGCTGCTGACCAGTGACAGACCGCCCCGAAGACTCTCTTCCATGGATTCATAATCCGACCAGCAGTCTCCTCCCCAATGTACGGGAAACTTCTGGCCTCCTGCCGTAGCGGAACGCACAAAAAGCACCGCCTCCTGCTTCCCCCGCTTCTTCTCCAATACCTCATAGACCGCTTTGTTATAGAGATATGTGTAGAAATTATGCATCTTCACCGGATCTGCGCCATTGTAATACACCGCATCCACAGGAATCCGCTCGCCGAAATCGGTCTTAAAACAGTCAACCCCCATATCCAGCAGATGCTCCAATTTCTCCTGATACCATCTGCAGGCTTCGGGATTGGTGAAATCCACAATTGCCAGTCCCGGCTGCCACATATCCCACTGCCATACATCACCGTTTTCACGCTTCAGGAAATATCCCTTTTCCATACCCTCGTCAAACAGCACAGACTCCTGTCCCACATAGGAATTAATCCAGACGCAGACCCTTATGCCCTTTGCCTTAATGCGCTTCAGCATTCCCTCCGGGTCGGGAAATACCCTCTCATCCCATACAAAATCCGTCCAGTGAAACTCCTTCATCCAGAAGCAGTCAAAATGGAATACGGAAAGCGGAATCCCTCTCTCCTGCATACCATCAATAAAGCTCATAACAGTGTCTTCATCATAATTCGTGGTAAAGGATGTGGAGAGCCACAGGCCGAAAGTCCACTGCGGAGGCAGGGAAGGCTTTCCTGTCAGATCCGTATAGCGCTCCAATACCTCCTTCATGGCAGGCCCGTTGATCAGAAAATAATCAAGGCACTCCCCCCTGACGGAAAATCCCACCTTGCTGACCTGTTCCGTGGCCACCTCAAACTCCACCTTCTCCGGATGATTCACGAACACGCCATATCCCCGGTTGGAAAGATAAAATGGTATATTTTTGTAGGACTGCTCTGTACTGGTCCCCCCATCCTCATTCCAGATGGACACGGACTGGCCGTTTTTCACGAAAGGCGTAAACCGCTCCCCCAGGCCGTAAATCAGTTCATCCACGGAAAGCCCCAGATGCTGGCACATATAGGCATTCCCCTGTCTGTCGTAAGCCGCTCCCGTCCAGTTTTCTTTCAGATAAGCCAGATCCCTGCCCGTACTCTTTGTCAGCAGCTTCCCGTCTCTCTCATAGCGCATGGACCAATGTTCCATATCAACCTTCAGACTCACATGCCCGTTTACCACCGTCAGGATTCCGCCTTCCTCCGAAACCTCCAGCTTCCTGCCGCCGGACAGATTCAGTTCAAATTCCGGTCCCTTTTTCCGCACACCCTTGTGATGATATACCTGTACCCGTATTACCTCCGGTAAAGGCGCCGTGATGCGCAGTGTGAGATTAATTCCGCCCAGGGTATCTCCCTTATGAGAAATACGCGATGTGGGCGCACACAATATGACCTCCGTATCCTTCTTTGTCACCTCATAAACCTGCTGTGGGGAAAAGCTTCCATAACCTTCCTTAAGCAGCCAGCAGCCGTTGTGATATTTCATACGCTTCCTCCTCGTCCTGCCTTTCGTCCTGTTTTTTTCTTCATGATACTAATATTTTCTCAAAATGGCAACTGTCTTTTGCAGCCATACCAGCAGACATTGCAATTGTGTACTGTGAAAGCATATTGCCTTACTTTCATGCATAGCGGCGCGGACGGGATGCATGGAGGTTTACTGTGAAAGTCCTGTAATCTGCCTCTGTGGTATCGCGAGGCGTTTCGTGAAAGAAAGCACGCTTCACACAAATAATCCGCTGTCGCTTCAGAATATTCGCTGCTTTAAACGGAGTGAATAATAACAACCCTTGACGATGGAGATTTTCATAGTTGCATCCTATTGCGTTTTATGATAAATTTTTAGTAAAGGCAGGCATTTTATTATACCAGGAAAGGGAAGAACAAAAATGAATACCGCATCCAAAAACATACTGAAAAAATCTTCCGGCAGCTTGTTTACAGCGGGACTTGCCGTCTGTCTGGGCTCAGGTCTGAGTATCATTTATCTGGAATGCATAAGGCTTTTGGCAGACAGCGTTTTAACAAAAAATGTGAGCAGAATATGGGGCGTATTTGCAGTATTTTCAGTAAGCGTAATGATATCGGCGCTGCTTCTCTGCGTTCAAAACAGCAAGGCTCTGACAATAAAGCAGCGGCTGATAGAATCACTGGAGCAGAATGCTGTGGACATTTGGCTTAATTCAAATTATAAAAACAGTGAAAATACCGAAAAAATGCTGCCCATTATGCGAAATGATATTTTTACATATTCCGGACAGCTTTCAGAATTTCTGCTGAAAATAACAGGAACTGCTGTCTCAGTAATTCTGACAAGTATCTATGTCCTTAGGATTCAGCCCTGGCTTTTGGCTCTGACCCTTTTCCTATCCCTGGCGGCAATTTCAATCAGCGCCTGCAGGGGAAGAAAACTGCCGGAACAGAATGAAAAACTTTATTTTCATATGGGCGCAATTTATAACCACAATGCGGAGCTGGTCCGAAATCGTGAAGCTGCCTATGTCCTCAACGGTGAAAGGGTGATAAAACCCTATCAAAAAGAAATTGAAGATTATAAAATGGATCAGGGTAAAATTTTAAGCACAATGACAATGCAGAGAATTTTAGGTACGGCAAACACAATTTTGAATACCTGCGTTGTACTGATGATCGGGGGATACGGAGTTTCCAGGGGCAGCATTGAAATCAGCGATTTCATTGTGCTTTTGGCAGCTGTGGGATCTTTGACCAATACTCTGTATCAAATTCCCGCCTGTATCTCAGATTATCAGCAGCTTAAGGGTATGGACAGCAGAATAAATACTTTGCTGACCCCGCAGGCCGAAGCTTTGGATGGATTTGAAGATACGGCAAAAATCACTTCAATTTCAGTACAAAATGTAAGCTTTGCCTATGAAAATGGAAACGAGGCATTCCATGGAAACGAAGCATTCCATGAAAGTAAAACATTCCATGAAAGTAAAGCATTTCAGGGAAAAAATCTCTTTGAAAATATAAATTTGAACTTACAATCAGGAGAATGTTTGATTTTACAGGGAGCATCAGGCTGCGGTAAATCCACTCTGCTGAAAATTTTTGCAGATATTTTAAAAAGCTATCAAGGAAATATCATCTGCAACGGTAAAAATCTGAAAAATATGAAAGAAAACTCCTTCTGGGATAGAATTTTATATTTGAGCCAGGAGCCGCAGCTTATTTCAGGCACTCTGAAAGAAAACATCACAATGTTTCAAGATGCTGATGAAGTGAAGCTCAATGATGCATTGGAGCAGACAGGATTAAACAATCTGATTCCCAAATTTCAAAATGGTATAGACACCCATATATCCACGCTTAATCTGTCTTCAGGAGAACAGCAGAGAATATGTCTTGCCAGAGCCTTTTACGGAGATTATGATGTAATCATTTCCGATGAAAGTTTCTCCGCAATAGACCCTGATTCACGCAGGGAGATATTGGGAAAACTCCTTGCACAAATCAAAGAAAAATCCCAGATACTTATCATGTCCTCACACACGGATTTTGATTTTCATTCCCAAGATTCTGTAAAAATTATCAATATGGGAGGAATAGATGCATGAAAATGTTAAACAGACTGAAATCCACAGCCATAATTTTAAAAAATCATAAGCTGAAATTTGCTGCTTTGCTGATAATATTTTCTATCACATTCTTTGCACTGCCTTTAGCTGCACCCTTCATGATACAATTTATTATCGGCAGAATAGAAAGCGGCATGAGTGTGACTCCTTTGATGATTTTTCTGATAATTATGGCAGCTTTCCTCATGCTTACACTGGATTACATGATAAATGTATATGGAAATGTATTGTGCGCAAACCTTATTTACAGAGGATCAGCGGATTTGTACAAGGATCTGTTTGCGCTGCCCTACGGTGAAAGGGAAGCAAAATACAAGGATGAAGATTTGCTTCAGAATATTACCGCATTTACCGACTCCGCTCTCTCATTATGGGTTATGATTATCAGATGTGTAATCAGTGTGATCGTAATAGGCGTTCTGTTGATATTATCGATTCATGTTCATTTTACAGCTTCATTTTTTATTCTCGCTCATATAGGTATCACGGTTATTGCCGGAAAAAAGATCCATGGCATATCCGAAACATATGCCTCCCAACTCCAGGGTTTTGAAGCTGTAAAAAATGAAAATATCGAAGAACTTATGTATAAGGCAGATTTTATTAATATGAACAACCTGCAAAGCATAATAAAAAGCCGTTTTGACCAAACCAGAAAGGATATTTTCCATGTTCAAACGGAACAGCTTAAAAAGAATAATCTCTATATTTCCCTTCAAAAAGTAATCAGCGAACTGGTAAGCGGATTTATTTATCCTGTTTTAGGATTTCTGCCCGGCAGTGTAAAAATAGCAGGAGGAAATCTGGCTTCCGTTAAAAGTATTATGGAAGAATCAGGAAATCAAGCGCAAAATATCCAAGAGATGGCAGCATATATCCCATATAATACCGTACCAATTGACAATGGCAGGGAGCTCTTCAGCCTTACCAGGGAATGTATTTCTTCCAGGGAAGAAGGGCATTCCAGAGAAAAAAGACATTCTCGGGAAGAAATACATTCCCAAAAATCTCAAAATTATGGCAGTAACTGCGCCCTGGCAATTCACAGGTTATGTTTTGAAACAGAGGGCAGAATAATTCTGTCGGACATCAATTTAAGTATAAAGGAAGGGGAGCATATTGCAGTAATGGGTGAAAACGGCAGCGGAAAATCTACATTGCTTCGCTGTATTATGGGAATGTATTCTCCCACATCCGGCAGTATAACGCTGTTTGGCAAATCCCCGGCAGATGATACTGAATATTTTAGAGAAAACGGTATTTTCTCATATATGCCCTCCGCTTCCCAGCTTTATGAAACTACCATTGACGAAAATATTTCAATGGGCAGTTTTAGTGAGATAAACCTGGAAAAAATAAAAAATGCCACAGGGGTCTCTGATTTTTCAGACCGCGAAATTTCTTCCGTATCCCAGCTTTCAGGAGGGGAACAGCAGAGAGTGAATGCCGCCAGAGCCCTATCCAACAGCAATGCGAAACTTATTCTTCTTGACGAGCCCACAGCGTCCCTGGACAGGGAACACGCCGAAAGATTAATGAACTATATCAGAAGCAGCAAGGCTACCGTTATTTACACTACCCACCGTGAAGAAGAAGCGGCATTTGCTGACAGAGTAATCCAGATGTGCAACGGAAAAGAAGTATAGCATTATAATCGCAGGAGCAATCCTGGTAATTTTGTTATTATTTTAATTTACACATATACTATCCAGCGACACATACAGAGTATCTTCCTCTTCTTTGACATGCCCTTCCACTACATATTTTTGATCTTTCACTTGCCACTCAGGTCTTTTCTCAAACTGTACTTCATATTTCACCAACACTCCCGACACCCCCGGCAGGACATAATCTTCCTCCGTATCCAACGGCACCATGGTCATCACTATCCGGGGATACTGCCCACGGACAGCCGGAAATGTACGGTCAAATTCCTCTTTCATCTTTTCCGGCAACTCATATGACTTCTCCCCAGCCATTTCATGAGCTGTCTCCATCACTTCTTCATATGTCCGCCCAATCCCGTCACCTGAAGACGCAGACCATAGCGGACTGTCTGGTAAGTTTCGGAAACGGCTCCATTCCCAGATATCGATACGAGAATGCTCCGGTATGACTTCCTGTGGGCAGCCCGCAAACAGATACCGTATACAGCATACATACTGTTCTTTTCTACCGCTATATCAGCATACCAAAAGATACCGGCATCATCCTATCAGTACTGTCTTCCCCGCAAAGGCAAACCCGTAATGCCGAATCCGTTCTCTGGAGATTCCACGCGCTGTCAGCTCCGTATCATAGGCTTTCTCCTCTATCTGCCGAAGTGCCGCTGCCACGGTATCCGCCAGTGTCTCCTCTTCCTCAGAATCATGCACCTTGAATTCCAACACGAAAGCCGGATTGCCATCCCTAAGGGGCTCCAGCATCACGTCATATCGCCCAAAACCGCTTTCCCTGTTGGAAGTGATACGGTACCTGTCCGCCAAATCCACTATAAGCCCCAACACAAAGCCGTGATAAAAGCGTTCCGGTTCCGCAGTTTCTGACGGCTTGTTACCGGTATCAAAAGAACTGAAAGTTGCCAATGCAGTCTGATTCATATATACATTCATGGCCTTTTTGTCTTCCTGCAGCAATGCCTTGATAAATGTGTTATAAGCAGGCGTATAATCGGCAAACCAACCATCTATCATATGCCGGAACATCAACCGCACTTCCTTATTTGTTAAAGACAGTGTATAATCGCATTCACCATAATTCCCATCTATAGTATAAGTCTCCACTTTCAGATAACCGCAGGCCAGGAGCAGACTCCAGATAGCATGGATATTATGATCCAGCTGACTGAATACAATCTGTTCATCAAATGAAGCGTGAAAGGATTTTCCCTGCAGCAAATCTTCCACAACAATCTTTATCTCCGCAGCCCCCTCCTGAATCAGCTTTCCCACAAGACTGTTTGAACTGGCGTTCGCCCAGTAGGCGGCAAACCTACGTTTGTCAAGATAGTTGATGATGGACCACGGATTATAAATATCCCTTGTATTTCCAAAGGTAAAACCATCGTACCAGGCACAGACTTCTTCCTTTTCCGTGAGTCCGAATTCATCCATTGCGGCAAACACTTCCATTTCCGTAAAACCGAAAGAAGCCTCATATTTACATGAGGTAGAAGTGATTACCTCCAGATGGTTTAAGTCGGAAAAAATAGACTCTTTGCTTATTCGTGTAATACCTGTCATGACTGCCCTCTCCATATACGGGTTCGTCTTGAAGGTAGAATTAAACAGGTTTCGAATGAATGCCGCCATTTCCTCCCAATACCCGTATACATAAGCTTCCTGCATAGGAGTGTCATATTCATCCAACAAAATGATGACTTTTTTCCCATAATGATCAGCAAGAAATTCCGATAAGGCCTTCAAGGAATAAGAAGCTACAGGATCACCCATTGTAGGAGATATTTCATCGAAAATGTCTGGGAGCTTTTTGGGGTTCGGCTCCTTGTCCTGTAAAGCTGAATATCTGTCATACAGGCTTTTGATGATGCGGCAGATCTTATCCCTTGCATTTCCAAAGGATGTTTCCTTCACATCTGCAAAGCTTAAGAAAATTACCGGATAGCTGCCCTGGAGACTGCGATACTTCTCTTCTTTCCATATGTCGAGTCCTTCAAATAAGGCGCCTTTATCTGCATGTTCCACGGAAAAGAAATGCTCCAGCATACTCATGGCCAGTGTCTTGCCAAATCGCCTGGGACGGGTAATCAAGGTCACATCGTCCTGATTTTCCCACCATTCTATAATGAATGCTGTTTTATCCACATAAAAACAATTGTTTCGGATGATTTTCCCAAAATCCTGTATTCCTATTCCTACTGTCCTTGCCATTTGACACCTCCCCTTATTTTCCTATTGATTAATTCTTCCGCATCTTCATCCGTCAGCAAGTATTGCGCAACATCGTCTATCTTCTGAGTTTCAAAACCGGTTAATAACTTTATTTCGGCTAATGTCAAGCCCTCTTCAACCAAATTGGCTACCCCATATAAAGCTACTGAAGTTGGTGTAAAATTGGCAACATCCATTTTTTTCATTCTGGTTTTTAAAGTGCCGAACATACTGTCGGGAGTCAGACATGTACCGTTACTTTTCGTAAACAAATGCTCTCTTTCCTGATATTTGTTTAAAGTGCAATATATTACCAGGTCTCGATAAATTTCCTCGGGCAAGTCAATATTAATGCTGTTTTCTTCATTACAGCATACCATTAATTTCCCTGTCTGGTCATCAAAATCTCTTAATTTAAAATTTATGACAACTTTTTCTTTGAATCCATAAGTAGTTAGAAGCCGATATATAATTGATTGTCCAAGCTGATAGAAATTTTGTCTATTTAAAAGAGCAATCTGTGCTTCTACTATCTTCAATTCCTCTTCTCCGTCAAAGGGAAGATATATTTTTTGCTCTAATTCATTATTCAAACTTACGCAAATATCATGCACTGTTTTTTTCTTTCTGCATCCCCCTTCCAGTTTTTCACATCGGATATTATTTTCTTTGAGATACTTGCAGAAATAATCCACTGCCGTCAAAAATCTCTGCACCGCTTCTATCGAAGTAGCTTTTTTGCTTGATTCAACGTAAAGCTTGCAGGCTTGTTCTATGTCCCATATATTAATATGTTTTTCAAACATTTCATTTAATGAATACTGCGAATAATTTAAATCGCAATACTCCAGCAAACTATTATAACATGTTCTGTAATTTGGACGATTTTCTTTTATTGTCATATAATAATTATCTAATGCCTGCTTTAATGTTTGATTCATCTATATCTATACCATCTTCATTCGATAAATTCTTTGTTTTATCGTCATTGTATCATATGTATTTTCTAATGTAAATATATATGTCTAAAAACTACAAAAGAGCTGTACGATGATTGCTTAGCCCGACAGCTCTTTCAAAATAGACATATAGGATTTTATTGTCATTATCCCTTCTTTACACTCCAATCAGCGCGTCAAAGGTACCAACCATGTTCAGCCGTCCGTAACCCTCTTATGTCAAGTTATTGTCACGAACTTTTTGAAGTTTTTTGAGCCAAAAGTCCCGAAAACCGCATAACTTCGTTGGGAGTATGTTAAGTTAGTGTCATGTTGGAGGGAAATTGATGTTAAATTAGTGTCAAGTCTTCAAATCACCCATTAATATGCAGCTCTTCAATTTTACAAGAATGCTCCTTTGTCTTTCTTTTGTAGCTAATCCCCACAGCCAGAATCCTCCCTGTATATTTAGGCGCCTCACCAATTTTTCCCGCAAAACGTAATGCGTATTTTTTATCCTTAATCTGCTGAATTGCTTCCTCCGGCGTACTATCTACTTTCAGTTCCAAAATAAACGCATCTGCGCCCTTTCGGTCCGGAGAAAAAATAAAATCCACAAATCCTTCACCTGCTTTGTCTTCTCGTTCTACCCGGTACTTGTCCCGGGCAGCAAGATAAACCAGATTAACCACAGCAGATAACTCTATTTCACTATTATAAGAAAAGATGGGAGATTCTGTATCATGCGCAAATTTCAATATCCTACACATTGTCCTGGTATCACCTGCCAAAGTAGCCTTCAACATTTTCTCGGACTCTTTTGCAAGGTTATATATATATCCAAGGCTATGATTGGAAAGCAGCAATTCATCAAACTTATCCATCAATTCCCTGTTTGGAACAGATACCGCGCCATTCTCGTAGGTCAATAGACCATACACCACCATAGCAGAATAAATCTGGTCTTTCGTATATAACTCCATATCTGTTGCCGCATACCCCTGAAGCTTGATATCAATATGTTCTCCTGAAATCATCATAACCAACTCATCCCGGACTTCCTCTATATTATTGCGGATATAGTAGAAAATCTCATCATACGGCCCCGAACCAGTCCAATAGTTACTAATCTGGTTGTCCGCCAGGGCACACACTACCGATCGGGGGTTGTACATCCTGTCTCCAGCCGCGGTATGGTATCCATCATACCAAAAGGCCAATTCTTCCCGTGTAATCTGTGGATTCAATGTCTTGCTGATATATGTTTCATAAAGCTGGTCAACTTCTCCGTCTAAAAACCCAAAATATTCACCAAATTTTACCTTGGTCGCCATATCGTACTCCACGAACATATTTAGTTCAGATCCTCCTGAATACTTTGCAATCGGAAGAATTCCTGTCATATAGGCAAGCTCCACATATGCCTGGCCTTTCAGCAGATTCCTGAGGAATTCAAGGTAATCCCGCCTGTCTTTCTCTAATATAAAATCTTTATGAAAAATTGCGTCCCATTCATCCATCACAAATATAAAATTCTGCCCTGTCTTATCAAAAACAGTCTGAAACATATCCCACAAATCCCTGCCAAAACCAAAATCTATATCTGAGTATTCTTCCTCCAAATCCCTCTTAAGTCCATCGGAAATACGCCCAATATACGCAGCATAAGTGCCGCAATCCTGAGGCATACGGCTGAAGTCGATATATACCACACAGTGTCGATTCAGATGCGTCCTGTATCTTTCAGACGAAGCAATCTTCAGCGTATCAAACAAAGCTCCTGCATCTACCGCTTTTCCAAAAAAAGCGCCAACCATGTTTGCCATAACACTTTTTCCAAACCGGCGGGGCCTTGTAATACAAATAAACCTCTTTTCAACCTCCAGAAAAGGGAATAACTCATCAATAAGAGAAGATTTGTCAACAAAATATGCATCCCTCTTAACCAGCCGATAAGATTCAAATGGTATCCTGCTATTTAAAAACATACCCATAAACATCCCTTCCTTTCTTAACCATATGCAATTGGAACTTGCCTATACTCAAAATCTTTACTGTTGTAGACACATGGCCTGAAAATATATTCCGCACAGTTCCGGCAATTGTCTTCATCCTTACACAATCTCATATGACCTTAGTATAGCTGATTGCAGCAATCATTACAATAAAAATCTTTTCACACAAAAAACACCCATTTTATGCAAACGTTTTACCGTTTACCATTTTATAATACAAAATGAGTGTTTTTCAGTTTTTACAAACTATCGATCTATTACACCCCAATCAATGCGTCAAACGTCCCCACCATATTCAGACGTCCGTAACCCGCGTATGTCAAGTTAATGTCACAAACTTTTTTCACTTTTTTTGGGTGAAAATCGCTGAAACCCGCATAACTTCGTAGGGCGTACGGTTCGCTAATGCTAAGTTAGGGCAAAATTGACGGTGAATTAGTGTCAAGTTGTTGTGTCTGTCATATCCCCTGATTTCCTGTAAAAATTCTTGTAGGCTGGGAATATTATTACCAACAAAACCATCTCTCTTTAAACTGCCTCCAACCGTACCCTGAATCTGCCCCGGCAGTTTCTCTTTCCGATGCTGGACTGCCACCTGATCCGGATTGCCCACCCTCATGTATATTACTGCTTTCATTCTGTCTCCTTTCCATTTTCACGGAAGTTCCACACAATTTCAACTCTTTTGTCTTTGTAAACGTATATTTTCTTAATAAATATATCAACCACTTCCTGTGTCAACACTTCTAAATGGGAATACCGTATGACCTGCTTCATATCTTCCTCTGTCCTGCGGTATTCTTCCTGAAGCTGTTCCAGTTCTTTCCCATATTTTTCTTCCTCTGCTGATAAGGAAGCGGTCTGCTCTTTTATGCCGTCCGCCTTCTGTCTGTAGGATATGGCCTGAACCGAACCAAACGCATAGCTTTCATATAAGGCATCCGCCTCTGCCTGGAGCTGCTTTTTCCTACCCCGGCACTCTGCTATCTTCTTTTCCAGCCTTGTAATACAAGACTTCTGGAAAGAAACAAGGCTCCGGTTCTCCTTTGCGGCATTACCGCGCACCATCAGTTCCCTGTTCAACATAGTCAGCACGGCTTCCTCCAACAAGTCGGCGGAAAAATAGGTACAGCACTCCGATATCTGCAAAACAGCGTGTTTCCGGCACTCAAACCTGCGGTATTTATTCTTTCCCCGTATGGGTTTATACGTCATTGAATAACCGCACCCACCGCAGAACAGTTTCCCTACAAGGGGATTTTTCTCCCCTTTTCTGGCAGTGTCCGCACCTTTATGAAACAGGCACACCTTTTCGTAATCTTCCAGCGAAACAAGCGGCTCATGGTGGTCTGGTATCACTTTCCAGTCCTCCGCCGGCACAGCAATACCGCCTTTACTGCCCACATACTTCCGCTTCGACTTCCCATAGGCCATCTCACCTAAGTAAAAACGGTTATTCAGGACAGCCCGGACAGAAACGTTATCCCATGCCTGCACTCTACCGCCTTTTTCTGCCCTCTCAGGATGGCGCATCTGTGTTTTGGTCGGTATCCCCTTTTCATTGAGAATCCTTGCGATCTGTGTGCTGCCGTTCCCATCAAGGGCAAGGGCAAAGATGCGGCGCACAATCTCCGCTTCCTTTTCATTCACTACAACCGTATTTTTCAGTTCCTTATCTTTTTCATATCCGAAGGGAACCTGTCCGAAAACATATTCCCCGTTGGCGCATTTATTTTCAACCGAAGTTTTGACCTTTACGGATATATCTTTGCTGTATAAATCATACAAAAGTGTCTGGAAAGCTGTGTCAATCGGGGTAGTGCTTCCTGCATGGTCGCGGCTGTCGTAATGGTCATTTACCGCGATAAACCGCACTCCCATAA
>CAJUAP010000060.1 GCA_910584435.1 uncultured Acetatifactor sp. | reverse complement strand
CTCAACCTTCTTTCTTGGAATTCCCTATACTTGAATTATACAGGAAGCTCCTTTGATAAATTTTCTCAAAGACACTTTATTGATTCGACAAAAAAATATCTTTTCTACAAATATTCTATGTAAATTGCATACAATTGTTCCTTTTTACAGAAAAAAGAGCGTGTTTAAAACACGCTCTTTTTTTAAGAAATTTGCAGACTGTCAAAATACTGTTTATTATAAAGATATGCCTTGGAGTAGGGCTTACAGGCACCGGCTCTCTCATTGTATTCCCTCGCCTTCTGCTGGTCTCCCATTTTGTCATAACATACACATAACTGCAAAAGAGGTACATAATCATAACAATCCGGCAGAACGAATCCTCCTGAATATTCATTTTTTGGTATATGCAAAGCATTTTCATACCAGTAGACGGCATTATGGTAGTTTCCGTGTTCCAAAAAATACTTCCCGATTTCACAGCATAATTCTGCTCTCGGCAAGTCAAAGCTCATACTGCGTAAAAGCGTGAGCAGCGCGGACTGTTCCTGCCCCAGCCGGAAATAGCAGTCTGCACAGATAGAACATGCTTCTATTTTATTTTCAACCCACCCTTCCGGGGAGAGCAGAAACTGTTCAAGCACAGAGACAGCTTCTTTGTATTGTTTGTGATAATATAACTCCCTCCCGTAATAATACTGCTGTCGCGGTTCCAAGGACTTACCCTCTGCAAGCATCTTTTGATATATTCTCAAATTCCGATCCGTGTCCCCGGCCTTCATTTTTCTGTGGCTGATTGCAATATCTGAATATAGTATACTGCCTTTGGGCGGAATCACCTCATGAACCGCGCCAACCCAATGATACCCCGCATTATTTCTGATCCACCTTTCCCTGTAATAGGAAAAAGACGGCATACCGGCTTCATCAAATGAAGTATTGTATTTCATCATTACAATATCCGTTTCAGGCGTCAAAGACTCTTTTAACTGGAGAAATTTCTCTTTTTGTGTGTCTTCAAGAATGTCATCAGCATCCATCCACATACAATAGTCCATAGATGCCTTGGAAAAAGAATAATTTCTGGCATCGGAAAAATCATCCTTCCACGGATATGAATAGACCTTGGATGTATAATTGGACACGATTTCTACGGTTCGATCTGTTGAGCCTGTATCTACAACAATTATTTCATCCACAAGTTCCGCTGCACTGTCAAGACAACGTGCAATACACATTTCCTCATTTTTGACAATGATACACAAACTTATTGTCGCCATATTCTGCTCTACCTCTCCTTGATTATTATCTGCAAAGCTTCTCGATACTCAAATTCATATTGACTTTAGACTTGCAGGCCGAAGAATGCCATGTGAAAAACAATGTGGATTCGCTTGGTATTTCGATTATAAAATATCTTGATATTGTAAGCGTTTCCATCCGTCTTGCCGTCTGCGCATACACTGTATATCCCGTCTGCTCACAATTGTTATAGACCGGCGCAAGCTTAATGAAGCCCTGCCTTTTCATCATTGTGGATATATAATAATAGACGGCATAGTAACCTGGGGTAAGCATAACAGAGCAATTATTACAGAGAGATATATTACCAGTGGTATCCGGTATATTATTTTTAAGCGGAAGATTGGCACTTTCCGGCAGAATAATCCCTTGACCTGAAAACGATGCAAATACGCTGTTCTGCGGATAGCCCGGAGGCCCTGCCGGACCACGCGCCCCCTGTTCTCCTCTCGGCCCCATGGGACCGGTAGCGCCCTGCGGTCCCTGAGGTCCCGTAACACCCTGCGGTCCCGGCTCTCCCTGTTCCCCAGGACAGCCGGGCGGTCCGGGTTCTCCTCTTGGGCCCATGGGGCCGGGTTCTCCCCGTTCCCCTGGACAGCCGGGCGATCCGGGTTCTCCTCTTGGGCCCATAGGACCAGGTTCTCCTCTCCCCCCGGAACAGTCAGGCGGTTCGTATTCTCCACATTCCACAGAACAGCCAGGCGGTACAGGTTCTCTTCCAGGCTCCGCAGATCCTGGTTCTCCAGAACCGTCGGGCAGGACAATTATTCCGCCTCCGCCAGAACAGCCCGGATCATTCATGGCGGCAGATTCACTACGACAGGCAGGACAATAATTCTTCGATTCCACAGTACCGGTGTACCGAGACTCTTCTGATACTGCCATGTTCAGCTCATCGTCTCCATTTGGAGGGGATTGTGGTATATTATGACTATTATCTTGATGATCAGCATTTTGATTACAGGCATTCTGATTAACATTATTCTGATTATTAGAATTCAAACTGCCGTCATGCAGATGATTAGTATTTTGATGATTAGTATTTTGATGATTAGTATTTTGATGATTCAAGTTTTGATTACGGCGTTGATTATTGTTTTGATCATTATTTTGATTATTGTTTTGATTATTGTTTTGATTATAATTTCTGCCAGGAGCCCATCCTGTATTGAACAAATTCGGCGGGCTGAACATCCACATTGGATTAAAATTATTCACTTATATCCACCTCATTCATATTGAATAATGATGAATTTACTATGATAAATTATATGCAGAAAAATAGAAATCGTTTATGAAGCAAATCAAAGAAAGCTGCAGATCCGGCAGGACATATGGTTTCCTGCCCAAATACTCATACATGGTATAGAAGCAGGAAAACGAAAACAAGAGACAGACCGCCGGCGCCGCATGTTCCGAACCGGCAGCTGAAAGAACAACATCCGCAATGCCGGAAAAAGGTTGTTATGATGTCGGCAGCGGACTCTTTGGGTAAGCGAAAGTACGCAAAAATGACAGAATTTTAAGATTCTGATTTTCTATCTGGGGTACTCTTCTCAAATATTGGGCTTTCACTGTTCACATGGGCAAATCATCTCTTTCTATACTCAATATAAGAAAAACTATTCTCCAGACTCCTATTCCGCATACACTCATATACTTTATCTCTTAAATCCTGCTGCCTGTCTTTGAACTTCAGAGCCTCATCCGGATAAAAAGGACCATCAATATAAGTGATCATTTTTACTTTTTCTCCCCGCCATCCCCGCCGATGATAAGTATTGGTCAGTACATACGCCGGCTTGGAAAACATAACCGGATACCGGAAAGAAACCGCCCCAAAAGGACGGATATGGGTATCGTAGGGCCAGATATGAGCCTCAGGATAAATGGTAATGGAATGATTGCTTTGTATTATCCGTTCTATCAGCTGCATAAAATGCTTCATTCCACAGAAATCACAGGGAACAGGTATTGCTCCCAGTAATCTCACAAGGCTGCCAAGTCCCGGCATTGACACATTCTCCGGACTGACAATGAAGAAATTACGCTTAGGATAATTGGCAAGACTGGGAATCAAAGTATCTCCAAAGGGCTGGGTATGATTCACATACATGAAATATCCCATGTCCTTACAGAGCCGCAGCTTCTCCCTTCCTATATACCTGATCCGGAATTTCATATGAGAATATAACAGTTTTACCGGCATACTCAATACATTCTGCACCAGAAGGGACAGCAGATCCCATATGCGTCCATGAAAATACACATAACTTCCATCAATCACCCTTGGCACAATCTTTGCCCTGGAAAATTCATCATTGCGCTCGTCCGTATAATACACTATTTTCTTATTCTCTTCTCTATGAAGTCTGATGCGTTCTTCCTCCCTGTGCCATTCTCAAAGAATCATTTTTCATACCATTTGCCGTTGATTCGCAACAGTTCAGACAGCCCCTGCTGCGAAGTCAAAATTGCAATCCAAAACCGGTGTGCTGCCTTGCAGTTTTGCATGCGCCAAAACGCATGCTGTTACATTTTATGTGCATCCACATAACAGTTCAGTGATCAGTCTGAACTGTTATGCTGATTCTCTTACACATAGTCCCGTGAAACAGAATAGACCAGAGGACGCCTGTAAAATTCCTCATAAATCTGTTTCCATATTCCGGCATTTTTATCTTTCATAGCCTGCACCTGTTCACGCACAGCAAGATCCGCCGGAGGATAAATCGGCTCTTTGATAAATACGGTATACTCCTGAACAGGGAAGCCGTCCTCTCCAATTCTGCCGCTATCTTCCATGGCAATAAAAAGAGGTACCACAGGCACATGATTTTTGACCGCAAATTTATATGCGCCGTTTTTCAATGGCTTGGGCTTCCTGTAATTCCACCACATACTCTGTTCCGGATATATTAAGATAAAATCCCCTCTTGTGAGTATGGTATCCACCGCCTTCAGGAACCGGCACATAGTCTCCTTTGTCTGACTCAAAGGAAGTGTATTGCAATTTCGGAAGAGCAGACCGTAAAATCCCGGAAAATTCGTATAATTTCCCTCTCTGATCACCTTAAAAAGCTGCTTGTTCCTTCTATGTGCCGAATGCCGGAAGAGATATTCCACAGTAAGACAATCATAAGGATGAAAGTGATTGCATGTAAGCACAGCGCCGCTTTCCACAGCATTCAGGTTCTCCATGCCCAATACCTGCCTGATGACCAGTTTCTTCTGCCTGATCAGGGAATGCACAAACCAATCGGCTGCCGTATAAGCTGCTTTCGACTTGAGACGACTTATAGGCTTTGTCCGCAAGTAGTCAATTTTATCAGGACGAAGAGGAATTGTGGGAGGATCATCCTCTGCATCTATGTCAAATTTCCCCTCCTGTTCCAACAGACAAATACGCCGAAGCACTTCCAAACGTTCCGAATCCTGAACCGGCTGCCGCGCCATACGCTTATCCTGCCCTGAATTCCTCTCTGTCTGCTGCCTCATGGACCTTTTCCGCACAGAATTCTTTTCTTCCCGCTTTGCCGTAAATTCCTCTGCCTCATCTTTTCCCTGTTTTACCGTAAGTTCCTCCGCCTCATTTCCTCCCTGCCGTACCACATACCAGCCGCTCCCCGCCCCTGTTTTTCCCATAGTCTTCCCCTCATATTCCACTTACCTATTTCTAACTATTCCATCTATTTCAGTCTATTCCGGTCTGTCTTAGAATAACTTCAATCCTTATCATGGCCTGTTACCGGTCATACCGATGCTTCATCATAACAGTTCAGACAGGTCATCAGACTGTTACACTTCATCCGCTTCTGCCTTCGCCAGCCGAATCAGCATTTCATGTCTCTGATTGTCCCTGAAACGTTCTGTCTCCGTATAGTCTTCCCTGATTTTCCGTATCTTATCAAAATATTTTGTTCTCCTGGCATACCTCCAGAAGAAATCCTGATACAAAATATTCTCAAAATGCCACGGCTTGAAGGCAAGATTATAATGGACTAATTTTACATCCTCATTTCTGATACCAGAATCAGGAATGGGCATTCTGTTCCACACGCGGCCAAACATTTTAACTCTTCCCCTGCACAGCCTGTTCAGATAATCCTGATCCTGCGCCACCTTAAAACGGACTTGCTCCAGGGCATGAAGAAATTTCTCTTCAAATTGAAATCTGCGCAGTTCTTTTAGATTCATCAGGAGAATCCCCGCATTAAAATATCCGCGGTAATCGGAGACCCCTACTACCTTTTCCGCATATTCCCGAAATGCTTCATTGCGCTGAATCACATCATCAGGCGCTGCTCCCACCAGAGCATTCCCCAGATTTATCCCATATAATTCGGCAATATCATCCAATATTACAATATCGCTGTCAAGGTACAGCGCCTTATCGTACTGAGGATACAAATCGGGAATAAACAACCTGAAATATGTTGTCTTGGAATAATAATCTCTTGTAAACAGTTTATCTTCTATCTTCTCAATATGACTGCTCAAATTATCAAACGTAATTCTCACATTACTTTTCTCATACTGCAGGAGCTGTCTCTGATTATCCATAGAAATATCAGTGTACAACACCCTGATGGCGTACATGTTCTCTTCCGATGCATTATCTGTCAGCGACTGTAATGCCACCGCCAGAAAAGGACAATAACTATCATCTACCGCAAAGAAAACAGGAATCTCCTTTCCCTTCTCCACATTCATACCCAAGCCTCTCCTTTACACTGGGATTCTGTTTTTCCCCATCTCCTGCTTCCAAATCCGATATTCCTCCAGATCCCGGTCAAAAGCATGACAATGAAGGTGCCTATGGATTTCTTCCACCTGCCATTGCTTGTAATTCTCCGTATGGGGATAAGGCCGGAACATCAGCCTTTTACAAAAATGGCACACTACCGTATCCTTCCTGTCAAATCTTGACTGTTCATTATATCTTCTTGGAAGCAGCAGCTTCCTGGCACTGCACTGATAGAGTGCCGACTGGTCGGCAAACAACAGCTTCTTTTTGCGTATCAGCTCCCTGGCCCTTACAAGCAGGCCCGTTTTCCGAATTTCCACCATATTAAACAACAGCATTCCCGCGTTGAAATAATCCGGCCGTATCAGCCAGCACCCGTATTTCTCCTTCACCGCCGCATATTCATAATCCGAGATGTCAATGTCATAAAGCTTCCTGATGTCATCCGCAATCATGATGTCGATATCCAGATAAAGTAATTTATCGGGCACCTGGGGTATTCTGTCCGCCAGAAGCCGAAGCAATGTATAAGGCGTACAATAAGTTCCTTCATTGATGCATCCCCCGAATTCCCTCTCGTACCATTCTGTCACATCCAGCCGCTCCACCCGGCTGTCAGGATTCTTCTTCCGAACCACCTGATTCAAAAGCGAGATCTGTTCCCCGGTCATACAGACATAATCGGGATTCAGTCCGCTCAAATCCATTGTCATCAAATGTACATGAAGAACTTCCTCCGTCCTGTTGGCCATAGAGATCAACTGGGTTAAGGCCCCGTCAAATACTTTCCTGTTCCCGCACAAAAGTATCTCTACCATTTCTCACTCCAACACACTGTAACTCATCCACTCATAAAGCAACTTTGTCCCCTCGGCAATCTCAGGCGGAAGCAGCGCCCTGGCCACCAGCTTCAATTCCTCCGACTCTTCATCTGTGCGTTTTAGATGTGCATAATCACCGTCAATCTCCACAACAATATATTCAAATCTGTTCAATGTAATCACCTCTTTTCTCAATCTTCTCAGAAACTGTGCCGAAATAACCCGTGGATTGCAATGCTCCGAAAACCGAAAGATTCAGAAGTTATTTCGCAATTTTTGTAATAGTTCCTTAAGAAAGGTTGCCCACACTGCCCGCTTTCCATTCCCCACACACAAATCATTTTCAAAATATGGTTCTTCTCTTCCTTTCACAGCACCGCCCGGCTTTCCATCCACACTCATACACCCTCCTAATAAAATGCCTTCCAATATCGGAAAATAATCTTCTTATGCCCTTTTAAGGTTCCGTATACTGCTCTCGCCAGCCGCAGATACATGCTTCTCACATATTCTTCTTCCTGCTGCTCCGTTTCCTTGATGCCGAATGCTGCCTGGCTTACAATGGCCTGCATCCTTGCAATGTCCTCCATCGGCACCGGAAGCGCCTGCCCCAGTGCAGCGGCAAAATCTTCTTCTGTACCGTCATATTCCTTCAGAATCCCTCCAAACTGCAGCATCTGCAGCAGCCTGGAAAACACACTTCTGCATCCCGCCTGTTCCAGCTTCCTGATCCTTCTAAGCCTCCTGTAATCAAAGAAAAACGGCAGCATACACAGCGAGTAGAGCACACATATCCCAAGTGCATAAAACCACTGCCTATTTTCTTCAGACACAAACTCAAAATCCAGATCCTCCCACCAGTAAGATCTGCTGCCCTGTGCCTTATGCCCGGCTTCTTCCGGTATACCGGCTTCCTCTGCCTCCCAGTCATAATATCCTCTCTGTACCAAAGCTTCCGTGTCAAACCCCGGATAGACGGCGCTGATTTCCCCGCCCCCGGCAAGCGTCACTTCCACAGGCGTCCAACCGTAATCGGCCAGGAAAATCTCCGTCCATGCATGTGCGTCCTCATCAGTTACAGATGCCGTCCAGACCCCCTGTTCCTGCTCCGTAAAATCCTCCGGCAATACCATGTATCCCGCAGCATATCTGGCAGGAATGCCATAGAGGCGGTACATCAGGGTTGCCGCAGCGGCAAAATGCTCACAATATCCTCTTCCTCCTTTGAACAGGAAATACTCCACAATATCTTCATTCTGCGGCGCCCATCCGGGCGTCAAGGTATAAACGGCATTACTGTCCAGGGTATGAAGAATAAAAGAAGTGATCTCATCCAGCCCCTCCATGGGATGAGCCCTGCACATCTCTGTCAGGCGGGGCAGTATTCCCGTTGGAACTCTGGTGTAGACGGTTTGGATTTCCTTCATATATGCCTCCTGCATTTCCATGAACCAATCGCGCTCAAACCAGAAAGTGGTAGCTACATTGTCCCAGTCGATATTCATATCAGACTGCTCATAGTACTGATAAAGATACCCTTCTCTGGTATTGCCAAACCCATAATCATGCCATATATCCTCAAGCTGTTCATGATAATAAATCCTGGAGCGCTGGCTGTAATAAGGAACATACATATTATTATACTCCCCTCCGGAATGCCACAGTTTCAGAGAAATAGCGTGAGGAGGATGCTCTGTCTGCATATTGGCATTCATGATAAAATACATTCCTTTGAATCTGGTATCCATCACATCCGCCATGTCTTCCCAGCTCTGCTGTATCATAATATCCGTCAGCAGTATATCGTCATCGGCGCTCCTCCAGCCGCCTCCGACATATTCGCCTCCCGAAAATCCGCGAAGATACAATGTTTCACCGGGCTTCTCGCTTGCCTCCAGCCTCAAATGCACCGTCCCCGTGGGATAATTATTCCCCCTGCTGATTCTTCCTCCGGTTACCGGTTCCGCCGCCCGGCCGAGTAACTGCCGAAATGATATGTGCACCTGTCCTTCTATGGTATAGACACAATGATAAGCCCCTTCGGAACAGACCAGGAGCATCGGGACTATCACCGGAATGAGACCCAGCAGAATCACTCCCACGATGGTACCGCTCCTGGCCTGCAGATGTCCTTTTTTGATTGCCTCGGATTTTTCTTTCACCCCAAAAGGCAAATCCTCCTGTATCACACCAAAAGTAAACAGAAACAAAGCAAGCAGCAGGATTGCACCAAATCCTGCTTTGATTCCCATGACAGGCGATGCCAGAATAAGAAGCATTATCAGTACAAACAATACTTCATGGCTCTTCAGCAGAATCTCTGACAATACAATAAAAAGGACAAGGAGCATTGCAGCCAGAAGCGCCGTCTCCGTAACCGGTATAGTCTCCGCAGCGCTCCCCTCCGTGACACAGTTTATAATATATCCAATCTGCCTTCGGAACACATCCTCCATCCGGAAGACAGCCACAATGCAAACCGCAATACAGGCAGATGCAAACAGAAAAAAAGCTTTCCTTCTTCTACAGGACAGAATCCAGGCAATGCCGCACATAACGGCAGCCAGAGGATATACCGCCCATGATGAAAAAGTAATTCCTTCTATGGATTGAAAAAACAGCAGGAATCCGAATACGCCCGCCGCCAGAAACACATACTCCGTTACCGGATGCCTTGTGCTGTCCTCCGCTTCCGCAGACTTCAGTCCGATATGAATGCCATTCATATCCCCACCACCTCCCTTCTGCATGGAATTTTCTTCATACATCAGACCACAAACGTTTTATACATAATTTCGTCATACAAGGTTTTCCCGGAAGAAAACTGGTAGATCAGAACATCCTCCCAATACCATTTTAATTCCAGATCCAGTTTAAAATATCCGCACAAATCTTTTCCCGGCTCATAAATTTCAAGAGCAGGTATTCTGTTTCCTGGATTCTCTTCCATTTTGTACAGTGCAGACAGCACATCCCTGCACTGCTCCCCATCGGATACCTCTTTTCCCACCGGGCATTTCTGCTGTCCGTCATACCAGAATACATTGACCACTGCAGCCTTTTGCAGCAGCCCCAGCACCAATGCAGACAGGAGTTCATAAAATCTGCTCTTTCTTCCAACCTCTGCCGTTCCCATGCCGTCCAGTTCCAGGTGCAGCGAAACCCTCATGTCCGATTCCTTCTCATACTCCTTCACCATAAGCCGTTCCATCCTGGCGCTTTGGTTCCAGTGAATATGGCGTTTTGAATCTTCTGCATGATATTCACGCAGCTGCCTGACCTCGCTATGTGCTTCTGCTCCGTCTGCCGGCACAACCTCCCTGGGATATTCGTATGCCTGACAGCAAAGAGAGGGCAGCTCAATATGAAGCGCCCTCTCCTGGGGGAAGACTGCTATCTTCACTTCCTCCCTTAATTTCTTTGATGCGGAAAACAATGACATATAATCATATACCTGCAGACGATCCATATACAAATGCATCATCCCGCAGAAATCCCCCTTCAGTTCAAATATGAGCATATCCTCACCGCATTCACTGTCACTGTAGATGTACTTTTTCTCCTGACCCGTCCCCGGCCCGTAATCGGATAAAACTCTGATTCTGAAAAGGTTTATGGGCAGCTTTCCCCTGTTACGGACCTCCACGCTGCAGCACAACGGGGTCATAACCTGCACCGAATCACTATGCCGCATTGCCCTGACTGACAGATTCCTGCGAAAATAATGTGACATTCCACAGGAAACTGCCAGAAAAACTAACCCCAAAACAGCCAGAGCCATCAGCGGCAGATAGCGGTACATTCCCGCCACGTAAAGGGTAACAAGGCATACAAACAAATAGTTTAACTTTTTCATTCCCCTATTCCCCCATAGCCGGCCGTCTTACCTGCTCTGCAATTTCCGTAAGAATCTGCTGTCTTGTTCTATGCTCCATTCTGGCCGCCCCGTTTAAGAGAATACGATGTGCTGCCACATAGGGGAACTGAACTCTCACATCACCGGGCGTCACGTATTCCCTTCCGGAAAGCCAGGCATATGCTTTTGCCATTTTTACCAGTGCAATGGTGGCCCTGGGGCTGGCTCCCCGTTCCAGATATGGATGATTCCTTGTAGCCGTCACCAGCTGCAGAATATAACGATACACCTCTTCTTTCATGGCAACCGTATGTATCAGCTCCTGCAGCACCAGCAATTCCCTGCATTCCAGAACAGGCTGCACCTGATCCAGCCTGTCCGCTCTTCCAACAGACATTGCCATGAAAAGTTCACTGTCAAAATCGGGGTATCCCAATGTCATCGTTACCATAAATCGATCCATCTGCGCTTCGGGAAGGTATTGCGTTCCCACACTGCCAAGAGGATTCTGGGTTGCAATCACCAGAAAAGGATCCGGCACCTGCCTCGTAATACCTTCCACCGTACATCTGCGTTCTTCCATTACCTCCAGCAAAGCCGACTGTGTCTTGGGCGAAGTCCGGTTAATCTCATCTGCCAGCAGCAGATTACAGAAGACACTGCCCGGCTGGTACACGAATTTCTCTTCCTCCCTGCGGTAAATGGAGAAACCGGTCAGATCGGAAGGCATGACATCCGGTGTAAACTGCACTCTCTTGTACTCTAACCGCATAGCCTTAGAAAACGCCAGCGCCATGGTTGTCTTTCCCACACCGGGAATATCTTCCAGCAGAATATGTCCGCCCGCCAGAAATACCAGCAGCGCCTCTTCCACTTCCCTCTTCTTCCCCAGAATCACCCTGCTGACCTGTTCCACCACCTCACGCGCCTTCTCCTGATACTGCAATCTGCCCCCTCCCTCCTTCATACCTTTTTCTCTTTCTCTATACTTCTTTCTGCTTATTTCTATTTATTACTGAATTCCGTTTTCTGAATTCCGTTTTTCAGATCCCGGATTCTTTTCTATCTTTTATGTTCAGCCTTGTCGTTGTCAATCTGATCCCGTATCTCCTGCATCTGATAATCCAAAAGTCCTATGGAATCCGCACATGCCTTTAACTTTGCCACAATTTCCTCCGTATTTTCCACGTCCTTCTTATACTTCAGCTTGTGCTCCAGGCTTGCCCAGAAATCCATGGCAATGGTGCGGAACTGCACCTCCACCTTCATATATTTCTTCTCATTTGACAGGAAAATCGGGATATCCAATATTAAATGCAGACTTCTGTACCCATTGTCCTTTGGATATTTGATATAGTCCTTTTCCTCCAGCACCACAATATCATCCTGTCCGCAGATTAATTCCGCCAGGCGGTATATATCATCCGGAAAAGAACAAATCACCCGGACGCCTGCCACATCCGCCAGATGTTTCTCCACATTTTTGACTGTAATAGGAAATCCTTTTCTAATCAGCTTCTCAAAGATACTCTCCGGTGATTTTAATCTGCTGGATATGGATTCAAAAGGATTTCTATTATATTCCTGGGAAAACTCTTCATTCAATACCTTTAATTTCGTCTCTACTTCCATGATCGCACAGCGATACTGCATCATCAGATTGTTAAAAGAGTTCTCTTTCTTAAGCTGTTCCGCCTGTATCTCGATGATCTGTTCCTGCTTTTTCAAAGTCTGGGTCTGCCTTTCAACCTCCTGTTCCAGTAGATTCTTATACGCAAACAACTCCACTGTATTTCTAATTCTGGTCTTCACAACCGATGCATTAAAAGGCTTTCTTATAAAGTCCAGCACTCCCAGCTCAAAGCACTGCTTCTCAGCCTCCACCGCTTCCTCACCGCTGATGATAAGCACAGGAATCTGCTTCACCCACCCCTTCTTCTTCATCTCTGCCAGCACGTCATACCCGTTCATTTTCGGCATCTGCAGATCCAGAAGAAGTGCTGCTGTCTCATTTTGATATTTTTCCAGCTTTACCAGCGCCTGTTCCCCGTCTTCTGCCATTTCAATCACATATTCGTCTTTCAGCATATTACACAGGAGTTCGCGGTTGATCTCCGCATCGTCTGCCACCAATATCCTGCTTTGCATTTTGTTCTCCTACTTTGGTTTCTGCTCTCTTTTGGTCAACAGTGCTATCAGCTCACAATTCGCCGTCCAGGGAAACTGATCTACGGCAGCCGCTTTTTCCACGCTGTAATCAGCATTCATAAATACTTCCAGATCCCTCGCAAGACTGGTCGGCTTACATGATATGTAGATAATATGTTTCACGCCATAGGCAATGATCTTCGGCAGCGCCTTAGGATGAATGCCGTCTCTGGGGGGATCCAGAATAATCAAATCCGGCTTATCCTCTATGGTGTCCAGAACCTTCAGCACATCCCCGGCAATAAATTCACAATTTTCCAGCCCGTTTTCTTCTGCGTTACGCCTGGCCGCCTCTACAGCTTCTTCCACAATTTCCACCCCTATGACCTTACCTGCCGCCGGCGCCATCAACTGTGCAATGGTGCCCGTCCCGCTGTACAGGTCAAACACTACCTTGCCAGGTTTCTGATGACAATCACTGCTCCCCAAATCACCGATATATTTTCTCACAGTCTCATACAATACCTCTGCGCCCAGAGAGTTGGTCTGGAAAAAGGAGAACGTTGACACCTTAAACCGAAGTCCCAGAAGCTCCTCATAAAAATATTCCTGCCCATAGAGCACATCCGTCCTGTCATTCTGCACAACATCGGCAAGAGAATCATTGACAATATGGAGAATTCCTGCAAAACGCCCCTGCAGCCTGTTGCTTTCCTCCAATGCAAGAAGACCATCCCGGAAACCTTCCAGAAGCCTCTGCTCTGTCATATCCTCTGTCTCATCAACGCTTCCGGCTTCGGCACAGGGCTTTCTCTGCCTTCCCCATGGATCCTGGGATGTGGTCACAAGCGCCGCAAGAATTTCTCCTGTCCGTGATGCCTTCCGCACCAGCAGATGCCGCAAATATCCCTCATGACGCATCCTGTGGAAATACCGCACTCTTGTTTCTCCCTCCGGAAGCTCTTCTCCATGGCTCCTGCATTCAGGCATCTTCTCCTGCTCTTCTCCATGGCTCCTGCATTCAGGTATCTTCTCCTGCTCTTCTCCATGGCTGCTGCCCTCAGGCATCTTCTCCTGCTCTTCTCCATGGCTCCTGCCCTCAGGCATCTTCTCCTGCTCCCGCAGCCCTGCTGCGGCAAAATACTCCCTCACTGTCCGCAGAATCAAACGATAATCCGCATCCACAATCCGGCAGTCTTCTACCGTAACCACATCATAAAAGCTGCCCCGCCTGTGCATGCCCAGCGCAAGGGGGCCGTCTTTTACCTCATCTCCAAAAGAAAATTCCATTTTGTTGCGGTATTCGTACTCCGCAGGACTTCCCTTGATGCCTTCCCAACACCAGTTTTCCTGTTGTCTGCTCAGACAGGTATCCAGCAGACGTTTCATCTGCTCTTCCTTCATCTTCAACTGCTCGCTGTATGGCAGTGACAGATAAATACAGCCTCCACACACGCCAAAACGAGAACACGGTCGGCCTGTCTCCAGAGGTGATGGCTGTATTACCTCCAGAAGCCGGCCTTCCGCCTTCCCATTTCTCGCTTTGCTGACACGGAATTTTATCTTCTGACCAGGCAGGCAATTCTTGATGATAACAGTTTCATCTCCCACAGTAACAATACCTTTCCCCGGAAAATCCACTCTATCCACAATCGCTTCAAATACCTGACCTTTTTTCATCCTCCTAGTTCTCTCCCTCATCTACGAAGAAGTCATCTTCATCATCTTCTGCTTCTTCGTCCTCAAATTCATCTTCAAATTCGTCTTCAAAGTCATCCAGATAGCGAGGATTCATATAACGATACACCGCATATGCAATAGCAGCCACTGCCGCAATGGCACCCACCACTGCCAGCACCCATACGATTACCTTGCACTCGCTGCACTCCTTCTTCTCTTCCTTCTTGCCAAGAAGCTCGTTCAATTTTGCCATCTCCACCAAATTCTCCAGCTTGTTCATAAGCTACCTCCTTATGTGCAGATTACCCTGCTTTTTATAATATTATACCATGATTTCAGTTCAATCATGGTATGGATGGCCATTCGGCCGTCTCCTGCCTTGAATATGGTATTACCATACCATAAATTCATGCGCTTAAAGAGGGATGTTTACACCCCCTCTTGCGCATATGGAATCAGTAGTTGACACAATGAACTTCTGTGTCAGCATTATACCGCATTTCCATGCGCATAGCGCACATTACCACTGATTGCTTTCCTGGATATTATAACACATCTGATAGAAAAATACTACACTCTTTTCAATTTTGCAAAGGATGCATACATAATTTTCTGTCCCGCCTTATCAAATATAATTGTCACCTTGTAGTCCTTTGGCTCCCTGTCAATCTGTATGACTTCTCCTTCTCCGTATTTAATATGAGAAACTCTGTCTCCCACCTGGTAGGAGAGTTCTTCCGGCGCTTGATGCGGCATCCCCTTGGTAATCCCGGCCAGCTGATTCAAATTGCGCATATTTTTCGCAATATAGGGTTTTTCCGGCTTTATCACTGCCGTCGGCCGTACCAAAGCCTTAGGGCGGAAATCCTGTCTTACCTGCTGGTGTGCATTGCTGCCAGCCTCCGCTTCCTCATCGGCACTATGGCTCCAATCGTCCCTTCCTGAAAGCCCATTACGGGCGGCTGTCCGAATACCTGCATCTGCCGATGCTGTTCCGCCTGTCAATAAATGGGATGGTATCTCCTTTACAAAACGGCTCACGGGATAATACTGTGTCTCGCCCCGGATCATACGTGTGCTGGCACAGGTCAATGTCAGCTCATCCATTGCCCTTGTAATACCCACATAGGCCAAACGCCGTTCCTCTTCCATTTCGGAAGAATCAGGAGAATTTACTGCCCTGTAGCCGGGGAAAATACCATCCTCCATACCGGACAGGTACACATGCCGAAATTCCAGCCCTTTTGCAGAATGAAGCGTCATCAACAGCACTCTGTCATCATCCCTGTCCACATTGTCAATCTCTGCGACCAAAGCAACCTCGCCCAGGAATTCCGTCAATGTGGGCGATTCATGGGAATCCGTATAATTGACTGCCTTTGTAATCAATTCATCCACATTGGCCAATCGGTCATCTGCTGTTTCCTCTTCGTAATCCTGCAGATAATCTTTATACTTTATCTGCTTTTCAAGTTCCTTAATCAATTCCCCTACGGTTATCCGTGAAGAAGAAATCTTACCCCGCAGCGTCTGAATCAGATGCACAAATGGCTTCAATTTAGCCGCCGTCTTACCCAGACTCATAATATCATCCGCCTGTTCCATGGCTTCAAAAAGACCGATGCCGCGCATCTGTGCATATTCATCCAGTTTCTCCATGGTAGCACTGCCGATTCCCCTCTTTGGTATATTGACAATACGCCGCAGAGCCACCTCGTCCCGTCCGTTATCTATGGTTTTCAGATATGCCAGAATGTCCTTGATTTCCATTCTGGAATAGAAATTTGTACCTCCTACCACATTATATGGCACACCTTCCATAATCATACGCTCTTCGATCAGACGTGCCTGGGCATTGGTACGGAACAGCACCGCACAATCCCTGTATGCCCCATCGCCCCTTTTCACAAGACGCGCCACGCTGTCGGCAATATATTCTGCTTCCTCATAGGCAGTTCCAAACTGGCAGAACCGTACTTTACTGCCCTCACCCCTGTCCGTCCATAAGGACTTTCCCATACGTCCCGTATTATACTGAATCACCCCATTGGCAGCATCCAGAATATTCTGCGTGGAGCGGTAATTCTGCTCTAATTTGATGGATACCGCCTCCGGGAAATATGTCTCAAAATCCAGAATATTTCTGATATTGGCTCCCCGGAATTTGTAAATGGACTGATCATCATCCCCGACCACGCATAAGTTCCGGTATTTCTGCGCCAGAAGCCGCACCAGCTCAAACTGTGCCGTATTGGTATCCTGATATTCATCTACCATAATGTATTGAAAACGTTCCTGATAAGAATCCAACACCTCCGGACAGATTTGAAACAGCTCTACTGTCCTGACAATAATATCGTCAAAGTCAAGCGCCTGATTCTGCTTCAATGCCTCCTGGTACCTTCTGTATACATTTGCATAAACAGACTTCTCTTCATCTCCCCTGGCATCCGCCTCATACTGCTCCACCGAGATAAGCTCATCCTTGGCTGACGAAATGGCCCTCAGAAGATCATATTCCTTATACACCTTTGCATCCAGGTTCATCTGCTTCATAACACTTTTTATTACGACCTTTTGATCATCCGTATCATATACGGAAAATCCATTGTTGAATCCCAGTCTGCCGATATGACGGCGCAGAATACGGATACAGGCAGAATGGAATGTGGATACCCATACCTGATCCGCACCATACTCTACCAGCTGGTTTACCCTCTCCCGCATCTCTCCCGCCGCCTTATTGGTAAAGGTAATTGCCAAAATGTTCCAGGGCCTTATCCCCATCTCATCTATCAAATAGGCAATGCGGTGCGTAAGCACACGCGTTTTCCCGCTTCCGGCCCCTGCAAGCAGAAGAACCGGCCCTTCCGTCTGCTGTACGGCCTCCTTCTGTTCTCTGTTCAAAGTATCATATATACTCATAATAACTCCCATTTTCATCTGTGGGATTCCGGCCTGCAAAATTCCCCGCTGCAGAATTCTATTCCGACATCCGTTTTTCGTGAACTCTGTTCTTGCCCGGAAGAATGCTGCCCTTTCATTCCGTTCACACTTCCGGTCATTCCGCCCTACATTCTGTCATTCTCGTCAAATATATCGCCGCATTCCGGGCAGAATTTAGGGGGATGTGCGGGATCTTCCGGTATCCAGCCGCATTTATCACATTTGTAAACCGGTGCCCCTGCCGGTTTCTTCGCACCGCATTCCGTACAGAATTTTCCCTGGTTCACCGCTCCGCATCCACAAGTCCAGCCTGCATCGGAAGGTTTCGGGCTTCCGCACTCCATGCAGAATTTTCCCCTGTTGTCGGCATGGCCGCATTTACAGGTCCATCCCAAAACAGGCGTTCCGCCCGCCGGTTGAGAATGCATGCCTGACTGCCCTCTGCCCTGCATATTAGGATTCTGCTGCGTCTGACTCCCCGCTGTCTGATTCTGCATGGCCTGATTTCGCTGTGCCTGATTCTGTGCCGCTCCCATGGCAAACAGGGAAGAGGCATCCGCCCCGCCTGCTCCGGCCGCCATATTCATACCTGCAAAGGCCATCATGGGTCCTGCTGCCGTATTAGACGCTGCCGCCTTCATAGCATCCGCCTGAGCGCCTACCAGAGCGGCTGCCGCCAAATCGGCATTACGCAAAACCGCTGTAGTCTGCAGTTCACTGATCTTCTTAGCCGTGTCTTCCGGCATGGATGGCGGATTCATGGTCATACTGACAATCACAATCCCCCGGAGTCTCTCCCATTTTTCCGACAGCTCTGCATTGACTGCATCTACAAGCTCCGTCACATGATTCGGAATATCGGATACGCGCACGCGCAATCGGCTGATCCTGCCAAGCGCCGGCTGCATAGCCGTCATTAACTCTGCCTTCATCTGATTCTGTATCTGGTTCCGCTGATAGGTATCCGCCACATTGCCGCATACATTTTTATAAAACAGCAGCGGATCCGTGATCTGGAAGGAATAAGAACCGTTGCAGCGTATGCTCACATCCATATCCAATCCGATATTATCGTCTATATACCGGAACGGAATCGGGGTAGCCGTACCATACAGATTATTCATAATCTCTTTTGTATTAAAGAAATATACCCTTTGATCCTTCCCTGTACCGCCTCCAAAAGTAAAACGTCTGCCAATAGCCTGAAAGGTATTCTTGACACTGTCTCCAAGATTTCCATAAAATAAACTGGGTTCGGAAGAATTGTCATATACAAATTCCCCAGCCTCCGCACATAGATCCACAATTTCTCCCTGCTCCACAATCATCATGCACTGCCCCTCATTGACAGCCACTATGGAACCATTTGAAATAATATTGTCAGATCCCTTGTTATTGCGTCCGTTGGTAACACGCTTTTTGCCCTTCATCACCAAATTGTCATCAGACAGTGCATCACAGTAGAAATATTCTCTCCATTGATCAGCCAGCATTGACTGGATGGCATCTTTTGCAGCTTTTATTAATCCCATATGCTTCTCCTCCGGTTCATTTTTCGATACCTAATTATTCTATCAAACTTTTCCAATTCTCTCAACCGCTTTTCTCAAGAAACATGTATAAACTTTCTCATATTGTCCATCCTATTCCTGAAAGGAAGGTGCAATATGAATCTGGATAAAATTGTCTGTAATTGTATGAGTGTCACAAGCGGTATGATCAAAGATGCCGTAGATGCCGGCGCCAGTACTTTGGAAGAAGTACAGTCGGCCACGGGTGCCAGCACCGTCTGCGGAGCCTGTCTGGAAGATGTAGAGAGGCTTGTGCAGTACTTCGTATCGGAACGTGACGCTGAATAACTCTCAGAAAACACTTGGCGAGCTGAAGGATGGAGCGCTCTGCGGCAAGGAACTGCCAAACCGCCTCCACCAGGAAATCTGCTTTTCCCTCTCACGGAAAATTGCAGATTTCATCGACTCCCGCAACGGTTCCGATAAAGTGTACCCAGCTCCTTTCGCTGTCTTCATTGACACAGACAGTTATGTCGACCCGGATATTTCCGTTGTATGTGATAAAACAAAACTTTCCGACCAGGGCTGCCATGACGCCCCGGACTGGATCATAGAAGTCACCTCGCCTGCCACCCAGCGCATGGACTATTTTGTTAAATTATTCAGATACAGAATCGCCGGGGTCAGGGAATATTGGATTGTAAATCCCATGAAACAGACCGTCCAGGTTTACATTTTCAATGATTCCGGAGATTCTAAACAATTTTCCTTTGATGATACGATTCAGGTTGGAATTTACGAGAATTTATATATCCGCATTCATGATTTTATTTGAAGGTACAGCAGAAAACCGAACCCCGGAAAGTACTGAGAATACTTTCGGAGGTCCGGCTTTTTGTGTGCCGTGTGGACTCTGCTGTCTTTTATTCCGATTTTCACGGAATCCTTTATTATTTTGCAGCTTTTTCGGCAAATTCTGTTGTAACCAGATCCTCATAGGATACGTTTTCTTTCAACACGCCGGAATCCTTCAATATATTCTGGAGCAATGAGAAGGCTTCTTCCTTAAATACCAGATCCCCTCTCCAGGTATCCTGTTGATAATACCGATCTACAATCGTGGTAAGGGTCTCCATATCCGTCTCCGGAAATTGTGGGGATATGACATTGGCTATTTCCTCCGGTGTATGGTTCTGCACGTAGTCCATCCCTTTCTGCAGTGCATCCGTGAATGCCTGCACCACATCCTTGTTCTTATCCAGGTAGCTCTTTTTCGCACAGAAAGATGTGTAAGGCACATAACCGGAATCCTCGCCCAGGGATGCCACCACATACCCCTCGCCCTTCTGCTCCAGAGCAGTGGCATGCGGCTCAAACTCTACAGTAAGATATATATTACTACACCATTTTATGTTACTATCATTTTTCTTGTGGAAATTCAAGTACGAGGAGAGTGATATTATGGCAGAACTTGAACAAACTCTTGACAGCCGAGAAGTGGCGGAAATGGTAGAGAAAGACCAAATCAAGATTGATATGGTTAAACATACTTGACTTTTGAGCGTGCATTTATTATAATTTATGTGTGCTCAAAAGTGAGGTGATGAAATGAGTTCACGCACAGGCAGACCAAAAGTAGACAATCCGATAAATATAAGAACAAGCGTCCGCCTTGATAAAGAAACTGATGACAAGCTAAATCAATATTGTATAGAGCATGGAATCACAAAAGGCGAAGCAATTAGAAAAGGTGTTCATCTACTACTTTTGAAAGAAAAAAAATAGGAGTGTTGCACCGACTACCAATCAACCGCAACACTCCAACTCGAGATTTCTCTCTATGAAATATTCTAACATAAAGGGAAATCTCTTTCAAGAACATTTTTGAAGGAGGTTTTATTATTATGGCAGAACTTGAATGTTTATTAAGTACGTTGGAAGTTGCGGATATGCTGGATATAGAGCACTGGCAGTTGCTTAGAAAATTGGACGGAAGAACAGGAGTGAATGGAAAACATATAAAGGGATATGCAATGTCATTCAGTTAAAGAATTATCTTGTTTAGTTAAGGTTAATCGGAAATTGCACATTCGTTGAAAGCTAAATATAGCAGAACAGCTTTTTAAAGTTTGTACGAAAAATTATCATTTTTCCTATTGACTTTTTGCACGTGCTATAATATATTTATTGCAAGGGCAGAAAGTGGGGTGATAATATGAGCCCTAGAACTGGCAGACCGCCTAAAGAAAATCCTAGAAACATCAACTTGAATATTAGAATAACAAAGGAGGAATCCGAGAGAATCCAAATTTGTGCTGATAAGCTGAATATGACTAGGACAGATACCATTATGAAAGGTATCGGAATGGTGGAAAAGGAAGTAGAAGAACAAAAATAGAGGTTGCTCCCCGACCAAAGTTTGCAACCCCTAAACGTTATCACTCCCAAAAGGAAAATGATAAATTCATTATATCATACCTTTAGGGAAATTCAAGTAGAAAGGTGTGATGATATGCAGACAATAGAGCAGACATTAGACAGCCGAGAAGTAGCAGAAATGGTAGATAAAGAGCATAGTAAATTATTAAAAGATATTCGCAGATATATAGGACAATTTGGAGAGGCCAAAATTGGCTTTACCGATTTCTTCAAAGAAGCCACCTACAAAACAGGACAGAATAAAGAACTTCCTTGCTACCGTATAACCAAGAAAGGTTGCGAATTTATCGCCCACAAGCTGACTGGAACAAAGGGAACCATCTTTACAGCAAGATACATAAACCGCTTTCACGAAATGCAGGACATTCTTTCACAGAAAGAGAATGAGCCGGAATTGCCATGGTTTATCCACAAATTCAGAGGGCAATATATCATGCTGTTTCGTGACTTCAAATCATTAACTGGCGTTGAAATCAGTGGAAACTATACGGCATGGAAAAGACCAGATAGATTGCAAGGCGGTCTTGATTATAACGGTTGGGCATGGTATACAACGGTCAATATAGAGGAATTTAAGAAAGAATACGGTTTTGACTATGGACCTGATGAATGTATGGATTATCTCTATCCGCTTGGAATAAAAAAAGCGTTGGAAATATATAGCCGAGAGAGCGGAAGAAATATAAATCAAGAAGCCTATAATATGATTGTAGACGGATTAAAGGCTATCGAACCGCCTAAGAAAGAATTAGCAGCAAATCAACATTATAGTCTACCTATTCATATTAATATAGTTTTGGGGCAGAAATCAATGCAAATAGAACATAATATAAAAATCTAATTATAAAAACACACCAATAAATACTTTAAAAGTGGCAGTTCCACGAACATTGGAACTGCCACTTTTTATCCTCTTAAAGCAGCTCGCCGTACAATGTATAAAGCTTCCAAGATATATCCTCTATACTATGGATGATCAATTCAATTGTAAAATGCTGCCTGTATACTGTTATATCCGGCAATCCCATCCACGGCAAGCCCCAGCTTCTGCTGAACTGCAATCGTCTCGCTCCTGGAAATCTTCCCGTACATTCCATCCACTTTCTGATTATGGCCGAGAATTTCATTACAACGGCGCTGCCACCATTTCACAACGGCACCTGTGGAGCCTGCTTTATAGGAGAACAGCGTCCTCTGGGCCTTCAGGAATATCTTCCGGCGGACATACTGGGTCTTAGGACCGTCCATGCCGTCCTCTGCCAGCCTGTTTCCGTTCATGTCTTTCCAGCCGTCTGCATTGGCAGCTTTCTGGAAGTCCAAGATATTGATATTACATTTTGCTGTCTGCGCCCCTCCTGTTCCTTCTCCCTCTGGCCGTGCTATGGGCCGGCATGGAAAGTCCACATAGAAATTGTTCATGTCCACATTACCAACAATGCCGGGAACAGATGCCGTGGAGCTATGCTGCCAGGCATCCGCCAGCTGCATCTCCCCGGAGGATATTGCTGCGGCATAACGGGCGTACCAGATGTAGATGTCCCCCACCTCAGAACGTATCCGGCTGATGTCAAAATAGTTCTTTGTATAATCGTTGTTGGTATAGAGGATGGGGATATAACCTGCCCCTTTCACCCGTTTCAGGAATGCTATAGCCAAATCTGTTGCCAGTTTCCTGGTGACGTTTACACCGTTTTTCCTGGCATAGTTAGTGGAATCATACTCAAAATCATAGGCAATGGGGCAGCTTGTCCAGAACTTTTCCGCCTGGGCAATGGCATATTCCGCCTCTTTTTCTGCCATTTCCTGAGTATAGGCGTAAGAAAACCAGTATATTCCTGCCGGAATGCCCAGGTTATAGCACGCCTGGGCATTGGGGATGTATTTCTGGTCCACATTATTCTTCCCGTATCCTGCCCTGAGCCAGACGGTTCCGCATCCTGATTCCCTTACCTGCTTCATGTTGACAATCCCCTGGTATACGGATATGTCCGGGCCTTTTTTTATGATATTTTTATTCATCCTTTTTCTCCCTTCTCATCTACTTCCGGAATACCTACTACAGAGGTCAGCATGGACAATATTCCTGCCAGCAGGGATGCTGATGCCACATACTTCCAGTCCACCTGCCCCATGGCTGCAGCTGTGCCGATTCCGGCTATTGCCGCCTGTGCAACAGTCTTAACCGCCCTTACTCCTGCTCTTTTCGCCCATTCCATCCAGTCTCTTTTCTTCATTGATTGTTCTCCTTCCTTATTTCAAGCTTTTTTACTTCCTCATACATATGCGTCACCATCCCGTTACCCCCCAAGCTGTGGTACGCTTCATACATTTCCACGAAATTCTCATAGGCATAGGACGGGATATGCCCCAGTGCCATGTATCTGTCGTGGTATTCAATCAGCTGCACCCGGAGCAGCAGCATGGTCCCCCTGCTGTTGGCATCCTCGCTTTTCTTCCTCTGTTTCAGCAGCCAGACAATGTAGCCAAGTGCTATTGGCAAAGCCACGGTATATGTCTGCATGAATATCTCTTTCACGGTCATCACCTCCTTTTTGCGGATATAAAACCCCCTGTGCAGTAGAATGGATTCTTCCCTGCACAGGGGTTATAGGTTGCTTTTTCATCACTTCCGGGTCTGGCTCTGATTAGCATTTTATCATTCCTCTTGCTGGTGTTCCACTGCCTTTTAAACTCCAAGCATCTTCTCAACCCTGGCCAGCCTGTCCTTCAATTCCTGGTTCTCAGCTTTTAGAGTATTCATTTGATCCTGTAGCATCTGGCAAAATTTAATCGTCGGCGCAATGAATTCCTCATACCGCAGTCCGTAGCGGTATCTGCCGGGGATTTCTCTCTGCTTCGTCACTTTCTGGATTTCCCTGA
>CAJUAP010000059.1 GCA_910584435.1 uncultured Acetatifactor sp. | reverse complement strand
GAGAAATTTTCAGCTGCAAAGGACGCATCTGAAAATTCTCCCGGGGGCTTCCGTTCCGAGACTGTTTTTTATATTCCAGTTCCACAAGCACCCATTCAGCAACCACATTCCTACTGTATCCCCACCAGTTCCTGCTCCAATTGCTGTTTTTCATATATATGCGCGTAAAAGCCTCCAAGGGCAAGCAGTTCATCATGAGTACCGTACTCCGTCAGTTCTCCCTCGGTCAGCACTGCAATGTGATCCGCCTTCTGAAGCGTGGATATACGGTGTGCAACCACAATGGTGGTCTTCCCCTTCCGCTGCTGCATCAAGTTCTCCAATATCTGCTCTTCTGTATCCGTATCCACCGCGGAGAGAGAATCGTCCAAAATCAAAACCGAAGCATCCATCAGCAGAGCCCTTGCAATGGAACTGCGCTGCTTCTGTCCGCCGGAGAGAGTAACGCCCCGTTCTCCCACAAGTGTCTGATACTTGTCAGGGAATTCCATAATGTTATCATGGATACAGGCAGCCCTGGCCGCCTCCTGAATGCTTTCATGCATTTCCGGGTGTTCGCTGATACGTTCTTCCAGGCCGAATGCTATATTCTCTTCCAAAGTATCCGAGAACAGAAAGCTCTCCTGAGGCACATATGCCATATCCCGGTGCAGCACTGCCAGCGGAAACTCCGTGATAGGTCTGCCATCCACCAGCAGCGTCCCCTCCTTACAATCATAAACACGCAGAAGCAGATCCGCCAGGCTGGACTTGCCGCTGCCGGTTCTGCCCAGAACCCCCAGCATCTCCCCGGCCTTCACATGGAGATTTACATGCTTCAGCACCGGTTCTTCCCCGTCAGGATACGTAAATGTCAAATCCTTCAAGGCAATATCGCCTTTGATATGTACATCCTCTCCTGCCGACATATCCACAATATCCGGCTCTTCTCTGAAAATACAGGCAATCCGCTGAAATGCCGCCGCTGCCTGGCTGAAACTGTTGATACAGTCGCCGCAGGCTATCATGGGCCACACCAGCATACCGATATAGGAGTTAAACGCCACGAATTTACCGATGGACACCTGCCCGGCCAATACCATACGTCCGCCGAACAACAAGGTCAGCAGCAGACTGATACCCGTTACCAGATCCAGGGCAGGGCCGAAGACCGCACGAAGCTTTACCACCGAAAGGTTCTTCTCCATACTGTTTCTGCTGGCCTCCTCAAACGCCCGGAAATCCGCGTCCTCCTGTACAAAAGCCTTCAACACCCTCACGCCCGCAAGACTTTCCTGCACCTTATCTGACAGATCCGAGAATGCCTTCTGCCGCCTGGTCTGGCGCTTCTTCGCCTCAATGCCATAATAATAACATCCCACCGCTACCAGTATCAAGGGCACAAACGCCAGCAATGTCAGCTGAAAATCCACATAAAATATCATTTTTACCAATACCATAATGGTCATAACAATGGCATCGAAAGCCGTCACCACCGCCGGACCCACTGCCATGCGCAGCGCCTGCAGGTCATTGGTAAAATGTGCCATCAAATCTCCTGTCTTATGACTGTTGAAATAACGGGCGGAAAGCGTCTCCAAATGCCCGAACATATCATTTCTGAGACGGTATTCTATCCCCCTTGCCGCGCCGAAGATACAATATCTCCATCCAAACCGCCCCAGCATCATCACTACACCTGCCGCGAAGATCCTGCCCAGCAGAGGCCAGACCCCCTCCTGTCCAATGATTCCCTCCGTCAGCCCGTCAATCAATTCCCCCGTAAACTGTGGGACATACAAATTGGCCAGATCCACCAGCATCAAAATAAGAATCCCTGCCAGATAATGCCATTTATACTGTAATAAATAAGGAAACAATGAAAATTTCTTCTGCGTCATAATACTCTCCTGTGGAAATGCCACCCTTTTTTACCAGCTATCATCAAATACCTTTTAAGAATACCACAAGATAAGGCCATGGGCAACGATTATTTATACTTGCGGACATATTATTTGGTAACAGTTCAGCCATGCGGAAATGATTGTACAATTTGTCTGTGGGAGCTTGCTCACAAAAGACAAATTGTACAATCGTTTCCATAGGACGGACGCCCGACATGAAATAAGTTGCCGGCGATACTACATAATTGTTGGTGAAGATGTACATTCCGGCAACTTATGAATGGCATGGCTGAACTGTTACATATTATTTGCCATTTTCACAATCCCACTGACAACGTTTCAAATCCACATGGTTTTTATCCTTCAACGGAACCCCCTCCTGCCGGAGCAGATATTCCTGTTCCCGCCATCCCGGAACCAGACGCCCCACATGGTTGACAACCCTGTGGCAGGGATATGTGCCATAATATTCCGCCATACTGAGGACTTTTCCCACAAGACGCGCATTTTTATCCCTCCCGATCAGCATTGCAATCTGTCCATAAGTCGCAACACGCCCCTTCGGAATTTCCTCCACTATAGAAAGTATTTCATAAATAAGCGTTTTGTCCATAATATCCCTCGCTGCAGTTATCCCATTTGTAATCTTCATACTATCTCATTCTTGTCAGACTCCGGCATTTCCATTTTTATCTCCAGCACCTTTCCATCACTATATGCCGAGATATCTCCGTTCATATCCCTCATCAGTTTCCGGCAGATATACAGACCCAATCCTGCTCCCTCGCTGCGGCCGGAAGTATCCGCCCTGTAATATTTTTCAAATATCTTTTCCGTATCCACTGCTTTAGAAACGGGACTGGAAATAGTAATTGATACTTTTTCCCCTTTTACAATCACAAACTCCAACTTCCCCGCTGCATACTTTATACCGTTAGAAATCAGATTCTGTATCACCCTTGACAACAATTTCCTGTCCGCCCATACCCATGTAACATCATCTGCCTGGCGAAATACAGGGGTAACACCGCTTTTCTCAAACCCTATGTAATTCGCCAGAATTTCTTCACACACCACCTCACAGAGATTACTTCTCTCCATAACAGGCGTGTATTGCTCCGAATCTATCACGGATAACTCAAAAAAGTCGTTTACAAGTCCGTTGCAATATGCAGCCCTGTCCAATGCAATTTTAATGTCCTGCCTGACTTCTTCCTCTTCGCATTTCTTTTCCGCCAGCTGAAGATAGCCCATCACGGAAGTCAGCGGCGTCCGCATATCATGGGAAATCATGGCCGCAGAAGTCCTGACAGCCTTTTCCCCTCTGACTGCCTCCGCCTGTATATTTTGAAGGAATTCAATCATTTTATTAAGCTGTAATACCACAGATACCAAATCCTTATCGACAAAATCAACGGAAATAAAATTCTCTCCCGGTTCCTCCATCTGTCTGACAATTTCTCTCAACTGCCGTTTCAAAAGGTATAATTTTATTACAGGCACCAAAACCGCAATGCTTAAAAAAGAAGCAATCACTATCTCCATCTTATCTATTTTATCTCTCTCCTGCGAAATATCACATACGTCAATGCTGATACAGCCATCCATGTCAGGACAGCCGCTATCCCCGCCAGAATCAAGGTTTCATAATCATGATTCCGCGCAAAACAGAAACAGGACTTCGTAAAAACCGGCCCGTCGAAATAATTCCGAAGTAAATTGCATGTAATAAATGCAAAGCACACCGATGCGGCAATGGCGGCGGCCGCTTTTGCACATACAAATGTAATCAATACCGTAATGCTCTGCAGCGCTGCCAGCTGCAATAATATTACAATGCACCATAATACATCCTGCGGCCCAAAACCTCTGCCGGAAAATCCTGTGATGCTTCCCGTACCCAGCATGGTAAAAACAACATAAGCAACATGTAAAACAGCCGCAGACAAATATGCACATAATTCTCTGATGAGCAATATGGACCATCTGCCGTATCCCAGCGTAATTTCATGGTGTATGGTACGATTGCTGAAGTCACTGCCGATAAACCATGCCGATACCAGAACCAGCAGAAATGCAAACGATGTGTCGCTGCATGTTTCCCGGAAGGCATCATAAATATCATACCCCGCGTCTGCCAGCTTGATATACCCATAAGAAAAACCAATACCCACCATCCCCGGCAGGGCAAGCGTCAGAAGCCAGAAATGCCTGAGCTTAAAGCATGCCACCTTTAACTGATTACACATACCCGGCACCTCCTGTTATGGCAATAAAGTAGTCTTCCAGCGTCTGTTCCATCACCGAAAGCTCCGTGACAACAATATCCTGCTGCATAAATGCTCTGGCTATGGTTTCCACCTTGTCCAGATCCGAATACAGGTAAATGGTATTGTCGGAAACCACCTTGTACTCTGCCCCCTCTAATACCTTGTCCAGGACAGTCAGCGCAAAGGGCACCTGCTCCGTTTTAATACAGACATATTTCCTGCATTTCGCCTCTAACTCATCATGTGTCAGCACCTCAATTACCTTACCCTTATGGATAAAAATGTAATCCGTAGCAAGCAGATATAATTCGCTTAGAATATGGCTTGAGATGACAATAGTAACATGATTTTCCTCACTGAGCTTTTTTAACAGGGTCCGTAATGCCACAATATTCTTCGGGTCCAGGCCGTTTACCGGTTCGTCCAATATCAGCAGCCTCGGATTGCCGATCAGGGCCAGCGTAATCCCTAACCGCTGTTTCATTCCCATGGACAGGGCGGATACCTTTTTATGCTTCACCTCTGCCAGGTCAACCATATGCAATACCTTTTCGCAGGCCGAAGTATCCGGATTCCCCGCTAAAATTCTCTGCAGCTCCAGATTCCGCATAACGCTGTAGCCGGGATAAAGCGCAGGCTCTTCAATCATGCTGCCGATATACTTCCGCATTCTTCTCCCGTCCGAATCCATGTTTTTCCCGAAAATAGTATAGGTTCCTTCCGTGGGACAGCTCATGCCGGTGACTATCTTCATAAAAGTACTTTTTCCCGCCCCGTTTTCTCCGATAAATCCATAAATGTGTTTCTTCTGTAATCTGACATTCACCCCGTCAAGCACCGTAACGCTGCCATACCTTTTGGTCAGATTTTCTGTCTGCAATACAATCTCATTCATCATGCATTTCTCCTTTCTGACCTTATCATGCGGCAGGTTATTAAGAATACGCTTCATGAAACCTAAAGGAAACCTTAATTTGATAGACGGTACCCCATGCCATAGACGGTTTCGATATATTGTCTATCCGTGAACCTGGCAATTTTCTTCCTTAAATTACTTACATGCACATTCATTGTATTATCATCGCTTAAGTAATCCTCTCCGGTAATACTCTCGAACAAGTTTCTCTTGGAGAAAATTTTATGCGGATTCGACAGCATCATTTCAAGAATTGCATACTCCATTGCCGTACAGATGATTTCATTGCCGCAGACAAATACGCGTTTGGATTCTCTCTCCACCTTCATATCCTGGAACAGCAATACTTCCTGTGTCCCCTCGGTTCTGCGAAGCACCGCCTCCATCCTGAGGATCACCTCATCAATGTCAAACGGTTTGCCGATAAAATCATCCGCTCCAAGGCGCAGCAGTTCGATTCTGTTATAAACGGCATTTTTAGCGGACAATATAATAACAGGCGTATTCTTCTTCCTTCTCAGTTCACGCAGAATTTCCTCTCCGCTCTTCATGGGAAGCATCAAATCCATTAAAATCAGACGATACTCATGATTCATGGCAAGCTCATAGCCCTCCCATCCATCATAAGCGCTCTGCACTTCATAGCCGTTCTGCTGCAGTATCCTGCACAGCAGCCCGTGAATGCTTGTATCATCCTCAATTACCAAAACCATAGCCCAACCCCCTCCGTATCTATTTTCCCCGGACATCCTGCCGCTCAATTTATATTCTCATCCTGACGAATGCTGTAAAATGGCGAAAGGACACTTCTCCCTCCGAAGTGTCCCTGGCCACATGCGCTTATATTCTCAGCACAGATCAATCTCAATCGTCCGGCTGGCCCTTCCTTCCCTGCCGTTCTCAAATACTGCTCTCACATAATACTCCCACACACAGCCTGCCTGTGCGCTGAAGGGCAGCGTGGCATATGCTTCCTTTTCTTCCCTGGTAATCATTTTTACCTTATGGAACTCCGTCTCGCCCTTTTTCCTGGCGTAGACATGATATGCAGCAGCTCCCTCCGGCTGGTTCCAGTTCAGCAGAAAGCTTCCCATACCCTTTGCACCGTTCTCTCCGGAAATCTCCAGCGCCACAAACCCTGTCACCATTTCAGGGTCATCCTGTCCCTTCTCCCGGACAGCGGTGTTGGACTTCACAGGCTTTTCTATCCCACTGATTTCCCTGGGCGCCGCCAGCCTCTTCAGTACGTCCAGCCTGTCATCCGCAGCATACTCCATCATCAGCTTTACCACAAGATTTGCATATACCCTGGCACCGTATTCCTGCAGATGCGCCTTATCGGATACACCGGCAGCAAAGGTACTTTCAGGATATTCTCCCTCTTCCGCCCAGAGGTATATCTGTTTGCTTTCCTCCCAGCCGATTTCATTCAGATATGCCGTACTCCGCCCTCCCAGGTCCAGCAGCGGCACATTTTGTTCCTGCGCCAGCTCCATCATCTTCTGCCGGTAATTGTGAAATGCAATCCGGAATCTTCCGTCCTCACCCGTTATCATCATGGTCACAGGGGTCACAAAGACACACTGCGCCCCACGCCTTTCACAGGCATCCAGATAACGCTTCAGAAATGCCGGGAATTCCTCCGGTGCAATATAGCGGTTGGGCCGGAGCACATTATCGTCATTATGCGCAAACTGTACAAACATATAATCACCAGGGCAGAGTTCCTCCATAATCTGGTCCAGCCTGCCCTCGTCATAAAATGACCTTGCGCTCCTGCCGGCAATGGCGCGGTTCTCAATGACAAGCTCCGGAAGCTCATAGCCTTTTCCCACTTTCTGGCCATGCTGCCTGATGGGAGATACACTGCACTGCTCCCCGCCCCTGAAAAATTCACAGAGCACCTGCCCCCATCCTGTCTGCGGATAGGAACGCTTCTCATAGCTCTGCACCGTAGAATCCGAGACCAGAAATACATGGGGCTTTTCCCTTTTTTCCTTTGCAGGTGCAGGTGAAATGTCAATATCCCTCACATAGACATCCCCTTCCTCCGGCGCTTCCTGCATATCCTCCATTCCTGCTATGGGAAAGCTCAGGGCAAAGCTGCCGTCCGTCATACAGGCAGTGAACATAACACTTTTCTCTTCTCCCGGTTCCACTGTAATATTATCCTGTTTTACCACGCCATTCAGCCGGATATGGCATACATAGGCGTTTGATGCAGGATTCGTCAAAATGACCTTCACCACATAGTTACTGCCCGGCAGTGCAGCAATCAGTCTCGTAGTCTCTTCATAATCATAAGTGCCGTATCCTGTTTCCTCCACTTCCCGCCACACGCGGCTGTGAAGCTTCAGCACACCGTCCTGTACTTCCGGAACACTGTTCCTCTCCCGGCGCCCTGCCTCCCTTGGGTGGTATACGCCGTCCACCCAGCCCGGCGCCTTCTCTCCATATACAATATCCTCATACCGAAATGCCTGATACATAATTATCTCCTGTTTTTATACTACAGTTTTTCTATCTGTTCGTCCAAATACTTGAAAAGCAGCGGCCATATGTCAAATCCGCTATACAGATACAACTGCTCATTCAGCTCTAGGATTCTTGCTTCCGCTTCTTCCGTTAATTCGTGATCATCATTAAATGACGTAATATCATACTCCTGATAATTGCCGCTTAAGAATTCGCCTCTCATGACATCCGGCGGCGCAATGCGGCAGATTTCTTCCAATACATCCGCATCATTGCTGTCGCCAATCGCTCGAAATGCCTGTACAATATCCGGCGCATAATGCCCGATAGAATTTTCAAGAAAGGTAAAAATGCCTTCCATGGTTAATTCCGTATCAAAGGCAATTAAGAAAGAAGCTGCTTGAATAAAATCAGCACACTCCAGCCATTGTTCATAAGCATTGCCCCACAATTCCGCCGCAAGCTTTTCACAGAGTGCTTCGCCTGTAAACTGCCTGATATCTATTTCACTCCCGTCAATCCACCTCATCTTCTCACTCCTGTCTCCCCCGATTTTTACTCCTGCCCTTCCCGTTTTTCACCCTTGCCAATCCCTGTTTTACTCCACCAACCCCTCTTTCTACTCCTGTCTCTGCCGCCGGAAAGCTTCAAGGGCCATATGCCTGGATATGTTATAAGTGCGTATGCCGAAATTTTCCGTATCCTCCTGCATATGACGCATCCAATAATAACCGAATCCATCCACCTCGGAAACACCGCCGCATATCTCATTATCCTTAGCATAAACAACAGCATTCTTCGCATAAAATGCCTCCATATCATACCCCAGCTCTTTCAGATAGGGAATCAATACCGGGGCTGCATCCGCACTTAACCCTCTTAAATAAAAATAATCCTGATACGGCATACTTGTCAAGAAGAAACTGCCTTCCAACACATCCTTCTGTGAACCACCTTCCACGGCATCCGGCGACACCCGATTTCTCCCGTTGCCTGACTGCATGAATGTATTGCTGTGAAAGGCATTGGCCACATTGACCCTGGCTATGATATAATCAGGATGTGCAAAGGATAGGGCCAGATACATTACTGCCACCACCGCTACACTGTAACGGAACAGAGGGAACGTCTCTTTCATAATATTGATTACCACACCTGCTAACAATACCGCCAGCAAAGCAAGGGACCATAATACCAGAATCCGTAAAAATGTCAGATAATAATATCTGATGTAAATTATCATTCTCATGGCACTGGATGCAATCATCACAAAAGTACAAAGCGACATGATTGTTAATATCACCTTCAGCACCTTGCTTTCCCGGAAACAGCTCATACATACCAGAACAATAATGAGGTTCAAAATACTTACAAACAGCAGCTGGAAATAGCCTTCTCTTGCATACATGGCATAAGTATATCCATAGGGAAGATGCATTCTGCCCAAAAACAATGCTCCAATCTGGATACCGGAAAACACCAGATACAAAAGCGTCAGAAGCCCGGTAATGGTAATTGCCAGCACAGGCTCTCCATTGCGCCTGTCAACAACCTCATCCTTGATCTGTCTGCTGCACAGCCAGGCAATCAACGCATAAGAGGCAAAATAGACAAAAGCAATGCGCCAGAGTACACTGAATATATTAAATAAATTAATGCTTTCCGGAATACTTTTTGTCATCTGGCGGAATACCGCATCCGCACTGGCTAAAAGCAGCAGCACCACAAGCATCAAAGGAATCCCTAACAGCAGCCCCAGACCCGCATACCAGACTCTTCTGTCCATCTTCTTAGCACCGCTCTTCCGGTATGCGGCAGCATCCGCAACAGGGCGGTTCAGTTCTCCGATACTGGCAATCACCATCACTATGATACTGACCAGGTATTTCCCCAGCTTCCAGTTCTGTGTATTGCAGAACTGCTTCAGCAAAAGGCTCATCATCAGAAGAAAGCATCCCAGTTTATTATAAAATATAATCCTGGCATCACCTGTGCAAAAGGTGGAAATGCCCAGAAGAACCATGGCAGCCATGTAAAATACGCTTCCTTTTTTTAAGGTAATCCCCAATTTTGACAAGGATAAGCACATAAACAAGAGGCTGCCTCCTACGAAAAAAGGGAACGTAATTCCTGAGCCATTCCGAAACATACAGAACACATAGAAGACGGCATAGAGAAATGCTGCCGGGCCGAAGAAATCAAAATTATCCTTCATACGCTTTGTCTCTTCCGTTTCCATGCGGGCCGGATTCCCCTGTGCCGGCCTGTTGGCGCCGGGAGCCGGTGCCCCCCATGCGTTATTCTCCACGGCCTTCTGCACATCTCCGTTGACAAATCTACCCTCCATTCCCTGCTGTGCCGTTCCACTCCCTGCGGCACTTCCCGTTCCCTGCTGTGCCGTTCTGCTCCCTGCGGCACTTCCCATTCCAGGCTGTACATTTCTGTCTTTCGATGTTTCTTTCTCGGCAGAATGCGTATCTGCGTTTCCCGGAGCACTTCCCATGACGGGCTGTGCGCTTCCCCTTCCGGCCCCCTCGCCTTCTGTCATTGCATTTCCGTTATTCTCCGGCCTATTTAAGTCTGGCCTTCCTGACACATTTTCTTCCCAGGGCGATACATCTTCGCGCCTGTCTCCGTCCTCCATCCATACACTCTGACTTTTCTCGTTCATCATCTTCTCTCATACCTCCTCCTGATTCCAATCATATTTCCATATCAGACCATCCGGCATTTGGGCCACATTAAACTTCCTCTTCCTCCTCTACATATTCCAATATATCTCCCGGCTGGCAGTGCAGCGCCTTGCAGATTGCCTCCAGCGTAGAGAAACGCACAGCCTTCGCCTTATTATTTTTCAATATGGACAGATTCGCAAGCGTAAGATCCACTTCACTGGCAAGCTCTGTCAGGCTCATTTTACGCTTGGCCATCATAACATCCAAGTTCACGACAATTCCCATTCCCATACTCCTCATATTATAAGCTTATAACCACTCAAACCTGGCTATGAACCTGTTCACACCGTCAAATCATTTTCCTGCTTATATTGTACGGCTTCTTCAAACACATAGGCCAGCACCTTACTGAACAGACCCGCGATAATAAACACAAATATTACCACCGACATGGCAATCGTCAAATAGACAATGCTCCGAACTATGGACATCACTGCAATAAAAAAGCTCCAATTTCCCATTTTCTGCAGGCTCACCACATTTTCTGTCACAAAGCAGTTCTCTTCCAGCACCGTCTTGAATATTTTCCGCAGCTCCCTCAGCAGCACTGATGCCGATACACCTAATACAAAATAAATAACCACTGTTTCTTCATAATGCTCTATCATGTATGGAAGCTGTTTTCCAATCAGCTTAACGCTCACAGGCAGCGTAACCGTCACTACAATCCCGGCGTAGAACATAAAATCCAGCAGATATTTTGTCCATATGGTCAAGTTCTTTCTTCTCTGCTTCAAAGCCATTCCGGCATTTCCTTTCTTCTCAGCATTTCCTTTCTTCTCGGCAATTCTGCCTTTTTCGATGTGCTCCTGCCTTTCCGCATCCGTATTTTGTTCAGAAAATATCCTTCCGGTTGAATCCACATTCTTTTTCGTGTTCATAGATTAAGCTCCCCACATCTTTCATCAGCCTTACGCTTTTACTATTCTATCAGTTTGTAAAATAAATATACAGCTATATTGAACGATTGTCAATATTTTTTTATTGTTTTTCAATAAATATTTATTGTATCCATTGATGTATTGACATATCATTGCGAAAACGGCCCATACTTTCGGCAGATGACCGAACGAATTTGCTTCCTTTTCATTCATACATATACCCACGGAATCTCTAAGCCTGATTCCATTGGACTTGTCCGCAGACAGATGCTTAACTTGAGTTTGTCCGTATGAGCCTGAGTACCGGCAATTACATAAAACTAACATTAATGCCACATATTTTGCAGCAGTTCAGTGTTTTCGTCCATAGTATATCTTTTTGCGGATATGTATGTTATCATTACAAAAACAAGTCATATTACAGGAACCGCTTCGCGAACCCTGTAATCGTGCATGGTATATATGTCGCAAGTTCTTATAAGTTATACTATGGGAAGCAAGAACAACTTTCTATAGTCAATCAGTCAAAGAATATTGCAAGTTCTTAAAAATTACTATCGGGGAACAAGGAGGCCGAAAATGAAGCTGGAACGCCTTTATGCCATAACAATATATCTTCTCAACCACGGAAGAACCTCCGCGAAGGAACTGGCAGGCTATTTTGAAGTATCCACAAGAACAATACAGCGCGATATGGATTCCTTATGCCTGTCCGGAATTCCAATTGTCGCTGTTTCCGGTTCTGCAGGCGGTTACGAAATATCAGAAAGATTCCGGCTGGACAGGCAGATTGCCACTTCAGAAGATTGTTCTTACATTTTGACGGCACTGCAGGGATTTGTCTCCGCTACTGACAGTCAAAAAGTAAAACAAACCTTAGAAAAAGTATCCTGTGCATTACAGCCTGCCAACGACAATGGTATTATATTAGATTTTTCCGTAACGCGCGAAGGAGATAACAGTATCCTTCAAGCACTGCAGTCCGCCGCAATCCAAAAGCAGACAGTCAGTTTCACCTATACAAATAATAACAATGAAACCCGCAGCCACAAAGTAGAACCGATTGCTGTCATATACAGATGGTACGCATGGTATCTTCTTGCCTATTCCAAAGCCAAAGACGACTACCGGTTCTACAAGCTGGTGCGGATGAGCGATTTGAACATCACTGACATACCTTTTACCAAAGAACATGAATCCGCAGATCTCATTTTAAAGAAGACAGATAAAACAGATTCCCGTCATTATATCAATGTACTGATAAAATGTAAGGAAACGGCAAAATCACGGGTTATGGAGTATTTAAAAGGAACAGTAATAAAGGAATGCGCAAACGGCGACACTTTCATGAAATTGACTGTTGTTGAAAACGAACACTTCTGGTTCGGTACATTGTTATCATTGGGCGATCAGGCAGAGGTCATTGAACCAAAGGCAATCCGCAATCGGCTGCTGAAGTCCGCCGAAAAAATTGTTTCCTTATACCACGGCAGGCAAACATAATACCATAACCTGATGCCGGGTCCCCACCGCATGGGGCCAATAATAGTATTCGCTGTATAAAAATGATTGCCGCATTGCCATATTTATTCACCAACTATGACACTCAGTTGTCGTATATCCTGTGATATACTATTTTCTACTCACACGCAATAAAGCTTGCCTATTTCCCGTATCGTTTTATCTGTCCGTTACTCTTCACTCCGTTCTCAGTAACATCTGCCCGCTGGAAAAACGGCAGACTTTCGCGGTCATGGGTATAAAATCGAAGAAAAGAGGTGTCTTTATGGTAAGTCCATATGAAAAATGTCCTGTGTTTGAAAATGAGAAATATCTCCTAAGGTACGTTGATGCCGCAGACGCACCTGATTTACTCCTTGTGTATTCTGACGAAAAAGCCTGGCCGATTTTTAACAGCGATAACTGCACCGGCGATTTCCATTGTACACTACCGGAACATGTCAAGGACATGATCAAATTCTGGCAGCTGGAATATGACAGAAAGCACTTTGTACGATGGTCAATCATTGACAAAAATATCAGCCGCGCAATCGGCACAATTGAATTATTCAACCGCCGGGCAGATGATTATTTTAATAACTGCGGTCTGCTGCGGCTGGATGTGAGAAGCGATTATGAGTGCAGAAAAGATATCCTGGGAATACTGTCCCTTATCCTGCCGTCAGTCTGCGAGTTATTTGACTGTGAGATGATTGCAACCAAGGTTCCGCACATTGCTTCCGAACGGAAACAAGCCGTAGAAGAGTTACATTTTAAAGCTTCCGATGAAAAACTCATAGGAGGACATGATCGGAAAATATATACGGAGTACTATGTCTTGCAAGACTGAAATCGGGAGGATGCATCCTTAATTCCAAACGCGGGAGGATGCATCCTCAATTTTCTCCGCACATTGACGCAGGAACGTTCCTCCCTCCTTCGCTTTTCCCAGATAAGATGCAAGGAGCGGGGATTGAACCCTATGCAGTACGGTCAATGCAGCCATACGCTGATATTCCTGCTGTCCAGGCGCATACAGCGTCCTGTTCCAGAACCGCTCCGCATAGTGTACAGCCTTATCCGGGTAAATATACGGCATGGCCAGCAATGCCCTCCTGCATACATATTCATCCGGGTCTTCTGCAAATGCCAATATCAGCTCTTTGATTTCATGACCGCATTCACAGCCTGGCAGATAAGACGCAAACTGCCACTTTGCATCCGCCTCTTCCATATGCAGACTGTGCCTGCAGAGCACCCCAAACCACTTCGGATGCTCCGAAAGCTCCTCCATCAGACACTCACATTCGTTATCTCTTGCAATGATATAAACCATTTCATCCAATAGGTGCACATCCGCCGTCTCCGGCGGCACCTCAAGAAGCACTTTACAGAAAGCCGTGTTTATGTCCGGCCAGCTTCCGTACCAGGTTTCCCACTCTCCGCTTATCTCACGGGGATTCCGTCCCGGAAACCTTGCCTCCTGCCATTCCCTGAATTCCGCTATCGCTTGCAATAATTGCTTCACACTCAATTCCCCCTTTTATTTTCAGCAGCTTCCCTGTATCTCTGTCATAAATATACTCCGGCACATCAGATATGTCCGTTTCCACCCAGCCATATAACCTGCACAATAACGCTGCAAAATTATCATTTTCCCTGTCATAAAGTTCTTCCACTCTGTCAATCTGCGCCCTCAATTCCCTATATGAAAACGCCTTACCATAAAGCCTGATATCACCCTGATAAAATTCTATCTCAATTACCACATGAACCCCCATCCGCTCTCCCCAAATTCCTATCATGCAGCGAGCAGGAAAACGCTGACGAAAAGGAATTTATGCGCTTCAGTTCTTCCGGCAACGGCCGGCGTCCTTCTACATGCGATACAGCCGCAGTCCATTGTTCCAGGCTGCCTCCCTCACTTTCTCTTCCGTAATCCCCTTTACCTGCGCCAGCTCCGCAATCACATAAGGCAGATTCAGGGAACAGTTGCGCTTTCCCCGATAGGGCACCGGCGCCAGATAAGGGCAGTCTGTTTCCAATACAATTCTATCCATAGGAATATACGCCGCCGCTTCCTTCAGCTTTTTCGCATTCTTAAAAGTCAGGACACCGCCGATTCCAATATAAAACCCCATATCCAGAAATATCCTGGCCGTCTCCCTGGTATAGGAAAAGCAATGCACCACGCCGCCTATCTCTCCGGCCTTCTGCGCCGTCATAATATCCACCGTATCCATGGCTGCTTCCCTGGAATGTATCACTACCGGCAGACTGCATTCCCTTGCCAATTCCAGCTGGCGTACAAACCACTTCTTCTGCAATTCCCTCTCCGGTTCATCCCAGTAATAATCCAGCCCGATTTCACCCACCGCCACACATTTATCCATCCGGCACATTTCCTTAAGGCATTGGAACGAATCCTCATCCAGCTGCGCCGTCTCACTGGGGTGCACGCCCAAGGCAGCATAAATATAATCATATTTTTCCGCCAATTCTATCGTGCGCTTACAGGAATCCAAACTGCTCCCCACATTCACCACTCTGGCGATTCCCTGTCCCGGCAGTCCGGCCAGAAGCGCTTCCCTGTCTTCATCAAAAGCCTCATCATCATAATGCGCATGGGTATCAAATATCTCTCTCATTTCTCATCCCTCTTCCCTGTTTCCTGCTCCGAACATATGAATTTCTGCAACAGTTCACTGACCTGTCCGGGCTGTTACGAATTTCTTCATATACCCGCATGTAAACAGGAAAAAATCATATTTCTTTGTACCAATGTGTTCTGTCATCACGGCAATATACGAACATGGTTCTTTTCTCTCCGTCCAAATGCCACATCAAACGCTCCTGCGTTGTTGCAAACGCCGTAAAACGCGGTGCATTTTCCTCTGTTAATCCAAATTCCTCCGCTACTGTCATAAAGCTTTTCCTGATAACATCCACACAATCCTTTATCTCTGTCTTCTTCACCTGCCGGATTTCATCCATCAATACTTCCTCTCTTCTTCCGCATAATAACGCAAAATTTTCAGCTGCTGTTTTGGCTGGTGCAGCCTGCCGCCACATCATCAAATGATTAGACAGTGACGGCAAAAGCAAGAGCAGTAAAAGCCGCCTTTGGCTCTATGGTTTCCCATGAATGAAATATAGCACACATTTCTTTTTCAGGCAATGCCTAAACCCCTTTTACATTCATATTACATATTACAAAAATGCACTTGGCTCTTGAATCCTGCTGCCAGATGTGCTATATTAAACATAGAAAAGGGAAAGCCATAGAAGCGGCTCTACCCCTCAAATAATGTTGCTAAGACCTCATATGAGGCCAGCCGTCAATATTGTGAGTAGTGGCGGCTATTTCTTTTTTTCCTTGCAGACCTGATAAATCAAATTTGCAAGAGCGACAACGAGTATACCTATCTGAATCAAATCCTGATATGTAACATACATTGCTATCACCCTCCTTTCTCTCGTCCGGAGGGCTGCCTGAACCCTCCGCAAAAAGCAAGAGGGGGAAAGCCGCCTTTGGCTCTATGGTTTCCCATGAATGCATGTATAGCACACATTTCTTCGTCAGGCAATGCCTATATAAGCCTAATTGAAGTTATGCCAGAAAACCTAAACCGACAGCAAAATAAGAGAACATTGGAGGACTATGTTTTTCAGAAAGTTCTTGACAGCAGCCATGTCTTATGCTACCATATGACTACAGGTAAATATCCTGCAGGAGATAAAAGGTCTGGAACTATATTTCAATAAAACTGTGATGGTTCCGCATACAGCTGTAACTTCCAATATTGGGCAGCCGCACAGAGAAAGCGGGGAATTTTAAATGAGGAGAAAATTAATAGGAGCTTTGCTGTCACTTTCACTGGCAGTATCAGTGGTATCTTTTGTGGGCAGTTCTGTACCGGCGCAGGCCGCAGGGCAGAATGATGCTGCCCCTGCCGCAACACATAACCATGTTTTTGTACATCCCGTAAGCGAATCGGCAGAATATTGCGAAGAAGCTAACAGTGTTTATCATTTCGTTTATGTGGACGTAACATATAAATGCGAATTCTGCAGCACAACTGCCGTGGCACAAGAACAGGTAGGTTATGAAGAACATGACTTACGCGCCGCATCTTCACCATACAGGTTTGAATGCAGTCAATGCGGTTATCAAGAGTAAAACAATAAAATGACAACGCCGGGATAAGAGTTCACAGAAGAAACCCTGGCGACTTACGGTAAGACCAAAGGGGTAAACGCTTTTTACAGAGGCTTTGCCCCTTATTCATATTTCTATGTCAATATTCCTGTATCAAAAAGGAGTTAAATTTCTATGAGAAAAATATATATTTTACCATTACTGCTTCTGCTGTGCTGTCTCACCGCAGGCTGCGGCAGGAAGGAAGCATCCGCAGGATATTATGATATTCTGTCAGAACGGCAGGACTTCTATGATGTGTCCGCCAACATAGATGTGCGCGGCAATTTCCTGGGAATGCAGTTCTATCAGGACGAACCGGTACAGTTATGGGCGCTGGCAGATCCCCTTGACCGTGAAAAGGCCGACATCTATCTGTATACAACAAACGGGGAAAAGAAGCGCATTATGAAGGGGCTGCGAGACGACTTCCTCTCCGGTTCCTACAGCGGCTTCCTGGACAGGGACGGAAATCTCTACTGTTTCAGCCAGTTCAATCATAGTTTTGTAGTTATTAAGACAAATCCCGATGGGAAGCAGCTTTACAGGCATGAAGAAGATAAAGATTTTATACTAGCCGACATATGCCAGCTGGCGGATGGCAGAATCTTCCTGGCCTGTCAAGGCACAGGTTCCGGCATGACTACATATATGCCCGCAGAGCTGAACCCGGACACCGGCAGCATATCAGATTCCACCACATTTGCATATGACGCCAGCCTGTACATGGGTACGGGAGACAGCGGCCTGCTGTGCCTGAACAGCCAGAACATTTACAGAATTGATGCGGACAATGGAATGAGGGAAAGTATATGGACATTCTGCGGAACTACTTACGTATTTCCTGAATCCTCCTCTTCCCAGACATTAACATTATGGGATTTCAGGATGGACGAGAACGGATGCCCTGAACTCCTCTGGGGAGAAAGAAAAGGATCCGGAAGCTTTGTGGAAACACTGCAAAAAACGGAAGCGGACGCAAGCAAGGAGATCATTGTAGCAAGGGGGCTGTATTTTGACAACTGGCTGCTGAAAATGACCAGCCTTTTTAATCAGGAGAACGATGATTACTATGTGGCGCTGGAGACATGCGGCAGCGAGGGGGACATGGACGACTATACAATGACGGCCAGCATCGAGGTAGCAGCAGGCAAAGGTCCTGACATCTTCGTTGGAGACCTGCTTGGGGAATACGCCTATGGGATAGCCCAAAAAGGAGGGTTTGTGAATTTAACCCCCTACCTGGAGAGTTCCGGCATTGACGAAAACGACTATTTTCCCGCCACTTTCGCAAAGTGGCGGCAAGATACTGAAATATACAGCATACTGCCATCCATTGCCCTCACCAGTTATTACATGAACGGGGACATACTTGACAGAAACCTGAATCCGGACATAGATGCGCTTGTGGACGCCCTACTGTCCTGGCAAGGAAATGCGGTATATATGATATTTCCGGGAAGCACAGACGGCATAGATTCCCTGAGCGTTCTTGAAATGCTCCTGCAGGGTTCGGAAGATATCTGGGGTGCGGTAGATTGGGAATCCGGCACATGTGACTTCGGCGGCAGCTTATTTGCCCGAATACTGAAGACGGCAAAGAGGTATGGGGGCGATTCTGTGCATAACTATCCAGGGCTTTTGCAGCAAGAATATTATAACTTATACCTATATAAAGACAAAAACATTCTGGAAAAGGAAGGGCTGGCAGCGGCAGGAATACTCTTCGATGACGGATGCTATCCACAGATAAACCCATACTATGCCTACACCCTGTCAGTCAACATCAATTCCGCCCACAAGGACGGTGCATGGGAATTCATCCAGTTTCTGCTTGGATATGAGGCACAGGCAGCCCAAGGTTTGCTGGGAACTTACCCCTCAAATAAAAACGTCTTTGATGTGCTGATAGCAAAAGAACAAGCCGAAGGGTACGGCGCGACAACAAGCTATCCTGAATATTTTGAGCAGAGCGGACATCACTACCTCACGGACGAACGGGTAGAATACCTGAAGGAGACATTGGAAAACACAAGGTTCCTCCCCACTAAGACCGATCCCATTCTGAGCATTATATATGAAGAAGCCCAGGCGTATTTTGCCGGGCTGAAAGACATCAACGAAGTTACAGTACTCATTGAGAACCGCGTGCAGCTTTACCTGGATGAAAACCGCTGAAACAGCACCCCAGAAATACTCCGCCCATCCAAAACTTCTCTTTGAAAAAATGCACTTGGCTCTTGAATCCTGCTGCCAGATGTGCTATATTAAACATAGAAAAGGGAAAGCCATAGAAGCGGCTCTACCCCCTTAAACAGTAGACTAAGACCTCATATGAGGCCAGCCGTCACTATTGTGAGTAGTGGCGGCTATTTCTTTTTTCCCTTGTAAATCTGATAAATCAAATTTGCAAGGGCAACAACGAGTATACCTATCTGAATCAAATCCTGATATGTAACATACATTGCTATCCCTGCGCAGCCTCTCACAGCTGTTCCCGAAATTTGAGCAGCATGGCCTCTATGTGGAAAAGATACAAACAATCAGGGGAAAAATTGCCATTGTCGGCTACAACGGTGCCGGGAAATCCACTTTAATCAAATTGCTGCTCCATCTATATGATGTAAAGAGCGGGGCAATTAAGGTAAACGGACGGGATATCAGAGAATATAACAAGGATAGTTACCGTGAATTATTCGCATCCGTTTTTCAGGATTATAAGATTTTCGCCGCGGAAATTCAGGATAACGTACAGATGGGGGCGCCGCTGAGAGCACAGGAATCAATGGCCGGAACCGGGTATAACGCCACCTGTATGGAAGCTGAAGGAAATGCCCTCCGGCGTGCCCTGGCGGAAAGCGGATTTGCGGAGCGTCTGAACACTCTGCCCAGGGGAATCCACACCCCGCTGACCAGAGAATTGGATGAGGAAGGCATTAACCTCTCCGGGGGCGAAGCGCAGAAAATAGCTACTGCACGAACCTTTTATAAGTACTGCCCTGTCATCATTTTAGATGAGCCTTCCAGCGCCTTAGATCCCATCAGCGAATACAACCTCAACGAGACCATGCTGAAGGCGGCGGAGCATAAAGCGGTTATTTTCATTTCCCACCGCCTCTCAAGTACAGTCATGGCAGACAGAATCTATATGCTGGAAAAGGGCCGTATCATCGAATGCGGAAGCCACAACACATTGATGGAGCAAAACGGCAAATATGCGGAAATGTTCCGTCTGCAGACAGAAAAATACCAGCATGTGTAAGCGGAACCGGCACTCGCGAGCGAGGCAGCATGACAGATTCCAGCGTCCGCCAGTATACATTGCACAAAGGAACTCCACTGCAAAAGAACTCATCTTCATGAAACATAAAATCATATCAGGAAAAGGTGCATACAAGAGTGAAAATATATCTATTCAGACACGGCGAAACAAATTGGAACAAAGAGCGGAGACTGCAGGGACAAAGTGATATACCGCTGAACGACTTCGGCCGGGAGCTTGCATTCAAAACGGCTGCGGCCCTGCAGGCCATTCCCTTTGACAGAGCTTTCAGTTCCCCGTTAAAACGAGCTGAGGAAACTGCACGAATCCTTCTTGGCAATCGAAATCTGCCCCTGACAACGGACCCACGCCTTCTTGAGATTCATTTCGGCTGCTGGGAGGGCCGCGGTTTCGACGAAGCCAAGCAGGATCCGTCCCATCCCCTGCATAATTTCTTCTGCAGCCCCCAGTCCTATCTTCCGCCTGCCGGGGCAGAATCCTTTCCTGAGGTCATGGCCCGCGCAGACGCATTTCTGCAGGAACAGATTCTTCCGCTGGAAAAGGTCTGCAGTACCATACTGATCGTTGCCCACGGCGCGTTTAACAGATGTATCCTGAGTTCCATCGCCCATACACCATTGGAGCAGTTCTGGCAGACAGACCTGCCGAATTGTGCTGCCTCCATCCTTTCCCTGGAAAACGGGCAGTTTGAAATAACAGAGAAATCCAAAGTCTATTATGGTGTACCCGTGAACGGCAGGCCATAATGATTACCTGCCCTGATGAACAGCCTGCAGTCTGTCCCTTACCATCATAATAGAAAATCCCAGCAGATTCTGTCCTTTCCATTCTTTTCTGTCAAAACGCTTCTCGTCCTTCATGGAAAGCCCAATGCCCCATATCTTATCCTGTACAGCACATTCCGCCAATATGCTCTGCCCTGTGGACAGAAGCTTCTCCTTCAGCTGGCTGTTCTGGCCAAACTTTTCCAGCAGCCCCTCATATACCACAATCTGCCGTATTCCATTCCAGATGGTATCCTCATAATTCTTCACGGCACGCCCCAGCGCCTTAATCCTGCCCACATCAGATGTGCTGCGTATCTGCCTGGCCGCCTGATCGTCACCGAATACACAGGCTTTCTGATACATCATGTACTGCTCCATGGACGTATATCCGATACCTCCTATTTCAAAATCAGAAAGATACCAATTGCTCAAATAGCCGTTTACTTCCTCCGGGTTGTGAAAACATATGATTTCCCTCATTACATCGCCTCCTCCCCTTTATCCAAAACAAACAATACTTGAATCCTGCCATCAGATATGATATATTTCTCCCCCTTGTAATGAATACGCTAAATGGATTTCACAATCCACCAGCCGTCACTATTGCGAGCAGTGGCGGCTCTATGGTTTTCCCATACCGAACATATAACATATCAACGAGCCGTTCCAAAGAAAATATACTCCCCTCTGCCAACCCTGTATTCCTTCCCGTCAATCACCACCACGGCATCCACTGGTGTGGAAATCTCATACCGCACCCTGTCCTCCTGGTAAACCCATGACGAACGAATCACTCCCCTTGCAGTCTCTAACGACACCTTCAGCCACCCCAGCCTTCTGTCCGGCACAGGCTGCAGCAGCACTTTCTCAAAACCGGGATATTCCTCCACCGGCCGAATCCCCCCGGCAACACCATAGAGCCAATCCATAACGCATCCGTAAGCATAATGATTGTACGAATTCATATCCTTACTCCAGATAGTGCCGTCATCTCTGACACCGTCCCAGTGCTCCCAGATAGTGGTAGCTCCCCGGTTCACCTCATACAGCCATGACGGAAATGCCTCCTGAAACAGCAGATCATATGCCGCATCCCCATAGCCGTTTTCACTGAGCACATGCAGCAGATACGGCGTTCCCACGAACCCGGTCTGAAGTCTGTTCCCGTTATCGCGAATCATCTGTGCCAGCCTGGCGGCAGTTTCTTCCGGATGGTCCGTCAGGCCAAACTGCAGTGCAAGCACATTTGCGGTCTGGGTCTTCAGTTCAAAGGTCTTCCGGAAGGTTTCCACGATTCTGTGGTGCAGTTCTTCATATGCGGCCATATCCCACCCCAGTACTTTTCCGGTTTTCACCAGCAAAGCCACCGAATGGGCATAAAAAGCACTGGCTATGAGATCCACATCCGTTGCCCCTATATAACTGCCATATGGTGCATCCTGCGCAAGCCAGTCGCCGTAATGCTTACCCCACAGTTTCTTCTGCTCATCCCCGCAAGTCCATAAATACGGATGGGCACTGTCCTTCGTCATATAGTCCACCCATTTCTTCATAGCATCGAAATTATCTTCCAGCACCTTCCTGTCGCCATAAGTCAAGTACATCTGCCAGGGCGCAATGGTGATAACATCCCCCCATGCGGTGCTTCCCCGCCGCATCTTCCAATAATCAGGCACCACATCACATATCATGCCGTCCTCATATTGTTCCGCACGCACGTCCGAAAGCCATTTACTGAAAAATTTTCCCACATGATAATTATAGCTCGCAGTCCTGCAGAAAACCTGCGCATCTCCGGTCCACCCCATGCGTTCATCTCTCTGCGGGCAGTCTGTCGGAATGTCAATAAAATTAGACCTCTGTGACCAGATGGTATTCTCGTACAAGCGGTTTATCCCCTCATGTCCGCATTCCATATATCCGGTGCGCTTCATATCGGAATACACAGCAATGGCCGTAAAATCATTCAGGTCCACCTCTTCCGGATATTCATCCAGCCTGATGTACCGGAAACCATAAAATGCCAGATGCGGCTTATAGGTCTGTTCTCCCTCTCCGCAGATATAGGTCAGCTTTGCCTGGGCAGTGCGGTAATTTTCCGTGTATATATTGCCGTCTTTGTCCAAAATCTCAGCGTGTGAAATTACAATCCTGTCACCCTTTTGTGCCTTTCTGTTTCCAGCCTGCGCATTTCCGCCTCCATTACATACATTTCCTGTCTCACTTTGAGCCATTCTGTCTCCGCCCTGCACATTTCCGCCTTCACAACATGCATTTCCTGCCCCACCTTGTACTTTTCCATCTCCGCCCTGCACATTTCCGCCTTCACAACATGCATTTCCTGTCCCACCTTGTACTTTTCCATCTCCGCTCTGCGCATTTCCGCCTTCACAACATGCATTTCCTGTCCCACCTTGTACTTTTCCATCTCTGCTCTGCGCATTCACATGCAGCTCCACGTATCCTGCAAGATTCTGTCCAAAATCAATCACTCGTTCACCTGCAGGCGTCACAAAGAATCTCAAGGGCTTTAAACGCTCATGCTCACAGATCTTCTCTCCCTCCTGGGGAAGCAGCCGTTCCTTGCCCAAGTCTGTCAATACCTTCACATTCCCATATTCTTCGTCCGGCGCTGCAGCGTTATAAATCTCACCATCATACAAATCCGAGAAAAGGATTCTGCTTTTTCTCACCTTCCAGTTCTCATCCGTAACAATGCTTTCCTTTCTCCCGTCTTCATAAACAATCTCAAGACATGCAATCACTGCTGCAGGCATATGATTAATATCCTCGCTGCCTTTGCTGATTCTGCCCCGATGCCAGCCCGGCCCCACTGTCACGGTAAGAATATTTTCCTCAGAAAGCAGATTTTTCACATCATATTTCTGATACTGTAATCGTTCCCGGTAAACCGTACATCCTGGTGCCAATACATAATCTCCTATTCTTACCCCATTCAGGAATGCCTCATAGACCCCAATAGCGCTAATAAAAAGCTCCGCTGATTTCACATAAGTACTGCCTGTGGTGCACTGCCCCATGCCACCTCCTAAACCTGCATCCGGCCTCCTCTCCCCTGTAACCTCAACCTTACACATAAATTCCGGACAGATATCTCCCATATCCGTCCCACACCCAATCCAATTCGCCCGTTCAAACATCTAAAGCACCTCATCTTCCATATCACCAGGTGTCCCACAAACACCTGCCCTATTTCATGCCGCACAGAATTCCGTTTTCATCACACACCAGCAGACAAAAAAGTGTTAAGATTCCGCTGCTTTTGTATAAATCGTAATAACCAAATCGTCCTCCGGCACATCCACCTGATCCGAAAAGCCGTGTGCGGAAAATCTCGGCAGGGAACCATCTTTCAGAGACATTTCATACAAATTCCCCCTCTCTATCACCTCCACCTTCTTATCCGCAAATATACCCTCACAATATTTATCTCTATTGAACTTCCAGCTGTATTTAACAGGAAATACATTATATTCCTCCAACTGTTTCCAATACTCACAATAAATAGTATTTACAATATCCTGATATATAGCGTTAGTATGATTGTCCAATCCATCAGCACCGCACTTTTGCGCACTGCCGCTTTTCACCCCAGCATCCAGCCGGCTTTTACCCGGACGATCATCCCTGCAGATAAAATGTCCTCCCTTTTTTAACACACGGAGAATCTCAGCAATCACCTTTTGGGGATTTGAGATCAAATGAAGCACACTGTCTGCCACCACTGTGTCAACACTTTCCATTGCCAGCGGAATTTCCAACGCATTCATGCGGCAAAGCGTCACCGTATCCAGAGATATCTTATGGCTGTCTGCCTTTTGCTGTAAAAGACAAAGCATTTTGTTTGAAATATCTCCAGCAATGATTTTTGTCCCTTCAGCAGCACAGGGAACGGTAAGGCTGCCATCTCCGATACCCTTTTCGCAAACAGGGCATCCTTCTCCTCTATCATAAGCCTTCTATTCCCGGAATAACTCTCTCCAATATATTCATATCCGATATATTTGTCCCCATCCCCTTCCGTAACCATATCCGGCATACACGAAAGCTGCCAGACAGAATCCTTCAGCGGAATCGTATATCTGCAACAACATGTGGGCAGGGACATTTTTCTCTGCATTTTGGACAAAGAAACATATTTTTTCTCCCTTCTGCCTTTGAAAATACCTATCATGAATTGTCCATGACTTGATTGTATCATAGTTACACGCAGAATACTATGAAATCATCTGTTTTCAGCACTGAACTTTTCAGTTTTTCTATGCCCCTTCTACCATCTCACGTTCAGCTTTGCCATGAATGCCCCCTGCTGGACCCACGAAACAATAATATAATTTATCAGAAATTGCGACATCTATGTCATGCTCGATTACAGGGTTCGCGAAGCGGTTCCTGTAATATAACTTATCAGAACCTGCAACATTCTTTGACTGATTGACTATAGGAAACTGTTCTTGCTTCCTATAATATATGTTTTCTCCGCCTCTAAATTCAGTCAATCGGAATATTTCCAACGGACGCTGCTGACACTACAGCATCAAATATTTTATCAACAACAGACGGAGCAGTCCGCAGACATCAAAAAAAGAACCGACCTCAAGGCTCCTACGTCCTCAAAATCAGTCCTTCCAAATGCACCGCCAGGGGCTCGAACCCTGGACACCCTGATTAAGAGTCAGGTGCTC
>CAJUAP010000058.1 GCA_910584435.1 uncultured Acetatifactor sp. | reverse complement strand
TCATAACAGGTACGTTTTTGAGAGTTTTTCATAAAATCACCTGCCTTAAGAGAAATACATCAGCTATTTACTTTTATTATACAATAAAGATACAGAAAAAAGGAACCTTTTACAATTTAAAATGTAAAAGATTCCTTAAGTTAATGACATTGTGATTTTACTGGTTTTCTTTGCCAAGCGTTTTCATCGTCGGGAACAGCAGCACATCCCTGATTGCAGGGCTGTTGGTCAACAGCATCACCAGCCTGTCAATGCCGTACCCGATTCCTCCTGTGGGCGGCATACCAATCTCCAACGCATTCATAAAGTCCTCGTCAGTAGTATTAGCCTCCTCATCCCCTGCTGCCAGCGCCGCCTCCTGCGCTTTGAACCGCTCCCTCTGATCAACGGGATCATTCAGCTCCGAATAAGCATTACACATCTCCCTGCCATAGATAAACAGCTCAAACCGCTCCACATATTCCGGCTTGTCCGGCTTTCTCTTAGTCAGAGGCGAAATCTCTACAGGATGATCCATTACGAAGGTAGGCTGAACCAAATGTTCCTCCACAAATTCTTCAAAAAACAGATTCAAAATATCTCCCTTTACATGTCGCGCCTCATAGTGCACTCCCTTTTCATCCGCCAGTTTCTTCGCTGCTTCCGTATCAGGTATCTCATCAAAATCAACACCTGCATATTTCTTCACCGCATCCACCATGGTCAGACGTTCAAAAGGCTTGCCCAAATCAATCATTTCCTCTGCATATGGTACTAAAGTTGTACCACACACCTCCTGCGCCACATACCGGAACATATTTTCTGTCAAATCCATCATGCCATAATAATCGGTATAAGCCTGATACAACTCCATCATCGTAAATTCAGGATTATGCCTGGTATCCATTCCTTCATTTCTGAAGACACGGCCAATTTCAAACACACGCTCCAATCCGCCTACAATTAATCTCTTTAAATACAATTCCAGCGAAATACGCAGCTTTACATCCTCATCCAATGCATTATAATGTGTCTCGAAGGGCCTTGCTGCCGCTCCGCCAGCATTGGGAACCAGCATGGGTGTCTCCACTTCCAGAAATCCCTGGCCCCCCAGATAACGGCGGATTGCGCTGATAATTTTTGAACGCTTTACAAAGGTTTCCTTCACCTCCTGATTCATAATCAAATCCGTGTATCTCTGGCGATAACGCAGATCCGTGTTGGTCAGTCCGTGAAATTTCTCAGGCAAAACCTGCAGACTTTTGGAGAGCAATATGACCTGAGAAGCATGTACCGAAATCTCCCCTGTCTTTGTCTTAAATACCTCTCCCTCAATTCCTACAATATCTCCTATGTCATATTTCTTAAAATCTAAATAAGATTCCTGCCCAATGCTGTCTCTTGCCACATAACACTGGATATTTCCCGGCAGATCCTGAATATTGCAGAAGGACGCCTTTCCCATAATACGTTTTGACATCATACGTCCTGCAATCCGAACGCTTTTCCCCTCCAGATCCGCATAATTTTCCTTAATATCCATACTGTGATGTGTAACATCATATTTGGTATGTCTGAAAGGGTCCTTTCCTGCCTCCTGCAGGTCCGTAAGCTTCTCACGCCTTACCTGCAGAAGCTGACTTAAATCCTGTTCCTGTACATTTGTATTCTGTCCTTCTGCCACTTTTCTTTCCTCACCTTATTCTTTATTGTCAGAACTCAACTTTTCCTAAGCTTAATAACTTCTCTGTAATGCCAGCATCTTAGCTCATCTGCTTACCTGCATTTCCAGCAAGTACCTTAATTCATCTGCTTCTCTGTAATTCACACACCTTAGCTCATCTCTGCCTGCATTTCCAGCAAGCGCTTTAATTCATTTACTTCTCTGTAATTCACACACCTTAGCTCATCTCTGCCTGCATTTCCAGTGCCTTAACTCATCTGCTTCTCTGGATCTCCAGCACCTTATATGTGAATACACCTGCTGCCGTCTCCACATCCACGCTGTCACCTATTTTACATCCAATCAAAGCTTTTCCCACCGGACTTTCATTAGAAATTTTCCCCTTCAGGCTGTCAGCTTCCGTGGAACCGACAATCTTATATTCAAGCTCTTCACTATATTCCATGTCCAGCAATCTTACACAGCAGCCTATGTTAATCTTATCCAGATCGATTTCGTCCTCCACTACTACTTCGGCATTCTTCAGAATTTTTTCCAATTCCTCAATCCTTGCCTCAATATCGCGCTGTTCATCCTTGGCTGCGTCATACTCGGCATTCTCGGACAAATCCCCCTGCTCCCTGGCCTCTTTGATTTTCTGTGCAACCTCCTGACGTTTCACCACCTTCAGCTCGTGTAACTCATCCTCATATTTTCTGAGCCCTTCATAAGTCAGAATATTTTTCTTCTCCTGCATTTTAATACACCTTTCTACATTAATTTCATGTCTTGTTTGAAGCCGTTCAAATAATAGTCCGGCAATATAACACACTATTACCTGTAAAGAAATATTCAAGCCTGAATGCATTGGAATCGCTGCCGCTCTGCAATACAAAAGATATACCTGCAGACGGCAGCGAAGCAGCGCAATCGGGCTCTGTCCTTTTAATTACCCCGTATTATACCACTTTTTCGCCCTGTGTCAAGGCTATTTCTCAGGATTAAAATCTGCTGGCAGCAATTCGGGCGGCAGTTCAGACGGCTCCTGCCGCAAAGTCGAAATTGAGCTCCAGAGGCAGCGTGCCGCCCCGCAATGATTGCGTGTGCCAAAACACATGCTATTATATTTTGTGTGCATTCTCGCAACAGTTCAGCACCCTGTCCAAACTGCAGAGTCTGGCATACCATGATTGCCCTGCGGCAGATTACTATATTCCTAATTGCCGGATTACCGCATTACCATTGAAGTAATATCATATTAAAATTTGTCAGCTCCCGCATTACAGCGGACAAATTCCAATGCTATTCTTCAGGTACAAACGGTTCCTTTTTACGGGCCAATCTCCATTTTTCCTTCAGGGAAACATATGAAATACCTGTGCTGCGCCCGGCAATCCGCCGCTTTTTCTCTTCCACGGACAGCATATCCAGCCAAATACTTCCCTTTGCCACTTTAGCAAGATGGACACATGCCTCTTGTGTAAAATCCAAAACATTAGACGGCTCTGTACATACGGCCTGTATCCCTCTCTGCCCTGCCGATGTGATCTGCAGCATAATAGCCAATCCGTATTCTGTATAGAAATCTTCCACAAATTCCTGCACCTCCAGGCTATAGTCATTTTCCGGCATAATCCACCGCAGACTTTTCATCCGTCCGGCATATTTTTCTATCAAACTATACAGACAGGAAGCGGTTCCCAAAATCACAAAATGCGGTAATACCGCCTCCGGCAGCAATTCCTCCACCCATAACTGTTTCGTATAATCTTCAAATTCCCCTGCCTGAAAATACTTCTTCCACAAGACTGGCAGCATCGCTTCCATACCTGCGGAAATCTTCCTCCCTTTATTTTCCTCTATGTGAATTTCTTGCTCTATGCCCGCCTTTTTCTGAAGACAGGTATCATTCATTCTTCTGTCTTCCTGCACACAGGTTTTTCTTACACTGTTTCCTTGCTGTGCACAGTTTTTCCTTATATCGTTTTCTTCCGGCATACAGGTTTCATTCATTCTGCTCTCTTCCTGCACACAGATATCCTTTCTGCTGCTTTCCTTCCGCATCCGGGTTTCTCTTGCACTGTTTTCTTCCGGCATACAGGTTCCTTTCATGCTGTCCACTTCCTGCACACAGATTTCTCTCAAGTTTTTTCCTTCCTGTATACAGTTTTCCGGAACATTTCCCGTCACAATGCAATTATCATTTTTCCTTCCCTCAAGTGCTCTGTAAATACTGTCCTCATATACACAGAAGCATCCATCCAGACTTCCTATCATGTCCAGAATATCAGATAACAGCTTCTGTACGCCTTCTTCCACCTTGTTGAGCACTTCCTGCCTCTCATGCTGCAGACGTATTTGTTCCTGCTCTTTTGCCTTTTGAAGCTTCTTCTCATCCCTCTGCTCTCTGCGGCCAAAAAAAGCTATCACCCCCCGGAACAAACCACAATGACGCCTTTTTACTCCGCAGCCGCTCTCAAACCCTCCCTCCTTATTTTGCATTTGGGTTCCTGTATTCTTACTTTTGCGCTCTGCACCTGCCCCTCCGGGTAAAGCCGCTCCTGTCTCCGAAATCATTTTCATGCCAAACCACTCGTCATTTCCCACATCCAGACAGACACGTATCAGCAAATGACTTCTCATGCCTATGGCCTCAACAGAAGGTTCCTGTAAACCTCTCTTCTTACAAAAAAATAATATGGTGTCCATGCAGAAATATATGCTGCATCAGCCAAAAATAGTCTCTATCCCCGCTATCAATTCCTCCATGGTTTCCATGGAATTGATCATTTGTCTGAAGCGGGCAGAATGAGGCATTCCTGTAGTATACCATGCCAGATGCTTTCTCAGCTCCCTCACTGCCGTATATTCTCCCTTGCATCTGAGCTGAAGAGCCGCATGTTCTAAAATAAGTGCTTTCTTCTCTTGATTTCCCGGCGGTTCCGGCACCGTCCCCTTATCTAAGAAGCCGACAACATCCCGGAATATCCAGGGATTCCCCTGTGCCGCCCTGCCAATCATCACACCATCACAGCCCGTCTGTGTCAGCATATCCTTTGCCGCCTGCGGACTATCCACATCCCCATTGCCAATCACAGGAATCCTCACTGCCTGCTTCACCTGCGCAATGATATCCCAGTCCGCCCTGCCGCTGTAATACTGTTCCCTGGTCCGTCCGTGAACCGCAACTGCCGCCGCACCACAGCCTTCCGCAATTTTTGCCATCTCCACCGCATTGGGCTTGTCGAATCCCTTTCTGATCTTAACCGTAACCGGTTTCTTTACCGCTTTCACAAGAGAAGATAAAATCTCCTCTGCGAGCTTAGGGTTTTTCATCAAAGCAGATCCCTCTCCGTTATTTACCACCTTAGGCACCGGGCAGCCCATGTTAAAATCCAATATGGCAAAGGGACGCTCTTCAATGCGTTTTGCCATATCTGCAATTATCTTCGGATCTGAACCAAACATCTGCAGCGATACCGGCGCCTCCAAAGGTGCAATCTCCAACAATGACTCCGTATTTTTATTGTTATAAAATATTGCCTTCGCGCTTACCATTTCCGTACATACCAGACCTGCGCCCTGCATTCTGCACAGCAGACGAAATGGCAGGTCTGTCACACCTGCCATAGGAGCCAGTATCACTTGATTATCTAAAACCACATTACCAATGATTAATTTACTCATATTATCTCTGCATTCCTGTACAATCCAATCGTATCTCTTCCCGGTTCTCCATACAGTCACCTGCTTTTCTGTCCGCCGCCCCTGTTTTTCCCATAGATGATGCGAAGTCCGTCCAAAGTCAGTGAACTGTCATAGATATCAATGGCTTTCGTCTCATCCGCAATCAGCCTTCCCAATCCGCCTGTGGCAACTACCTTCAGATTGCCAATACCGCTTTCTTCCTTCACTTTCCTGATAATATACTCCGTCTGTCCAATCTGCCCATATACCAGACCTGCCTGCATACTGGTAATCGTCTCCTGCGCCAATATGGACTTAGGCTTCTTGATCTCTATCTTCGGCAATTTTGCAGCCTGCGTCCATAAAGCTTCGGAACTGATACGAATCCCCGGTGCCGTAATACCTGCTGCAAATTCTCCCGCCTCCGTAATTAAATCATAGGTGGTAGCTGTCCCGAAATCCAGCACCAACACCGGTCCTCCATACTTCTCGTATGCTGCCACGGCATCCACAATCCTATCCGCCCCGATGGCTCTGGGATCTTCCGTAATAATGCGGATGCCCGTCTTAGTCCCCGGCCCCACATTCATAGGCTTCGTCTCGGTATACCGCACCAATGCGCCATTCAATGCATGCATCACATCAGGCACCACACTTGCCACAATAGCCCCCTCTAAATCTGCAGACTCTATTCCCCGGTTTTTCAATAATTGGGTTATCAATACTCCATACTCATCTGAAGTTCTGGGCATTTTGGTCATAATACGGAATGTTGCTTGAAGCTTATCTCCCTCATAGACCCCCATTGTCATATTCGTATTTCCTACATCTATCACCAGAATCATATTACATTTCCTTCTATCCCTCTATTTTATTCATACGCTTAACATAGGATGCACACCCTGCCTTATACCTATATGACGAGATCCGGCAGAGCATCGTTCATCATCCGAACCAATTCGTCCATCCATTACAAAATACCTCTGCCGATACATCGTAATAATATACTTATCAGCATTCCAGGCTAAAATAATCTATGGTTAATCATGGGGCAATGTACTGGTAAAATAAACAATAAATAACTCATGGTTTTATATTTACGCTATTTATTGATACTCCGCTGATAAAGCAATATAGATATTATGAGTTGCTTTATGAACGATGTACTAGCTCAAATCATATGTTTTATAACCATAGCGAAGGAGCAACTCATACATTTGAATAAAATCCTTTAGATTTCTTCTTTTACCAAACGGCCCCTTTTTATCAAATACAATTCTAATATGTTCCGGCATAAAAAACTCAAAATACGGCGGCTGCCCTGTAATATCCCGCATGCCTGCTCCGCTCGTACTGCCAGGGAACTGCTTCTGATATTCCTGTACGCATACCTGAAATGCAATTTCCCTGCCGTCACGAAATCTGATACCCTCAGAATCAATGATATCAATATTCACATAACTGTATTCCATTTTTATCATTTTCCTCTTAACAGCGGCACCCATAAGATTATAAAATAGTACACAAATGATAAACCATTACACTGGTATCTCTTCTTTCAGAACAAATACTTTATAGTACAGACGCAGGGCTTCAAACAGTTCCTGGCGGTGCTGACGCACCTGGGCTACCATCAATCCGCTGCTGACGTCATCATAATAAATGTCATCATCATCGGCATTTGTCTCCAATACAATATTGCCATCTTCCTCAAAAGCTATGGTAAACACACCGCCCACTTCTTCCGTAAACAGCACACATAGAATATGCAGTTCATTCTTGATAGATTCAGGAATGCTGTCAAATTGCTCATTAAAATAGTATTTCATCTCATACGCGTTTGCGCCGCAGAGCACCGTATGTTCGCCCACTGTGTAACCTCCTGTCTAAATTCCGCAGCTGTCCTTGAGGACACCTGCAAGCGGATGAATTACCGTACAATCATTTTTTCATGCGGTAATCCATCCAGATACATTCGGGGAAACGTCCCTCGCCTCCTTCTGAAAAAGCAAATGCCGTCAACAATTGCAATCCGATAATCACCGCAGCATCCCTCTACACATACCCATAGATTCCTCTCACAGACACTTCCCCCGCATATACCTTTGATATGGTGCCGTCGTCTTTCTCTACCAGCAATTCCCCTGTATCATTGATACCTTTGGATATCCCCTGGAACTCTGCACCGGGCGCCAATACACGCACTTCCCTGTTCCGGTTGACCAGCAGACTGTTATAACGCTCCGCCAGCCCCTGTAAACTGCCATCCCTCTGAAATATTTCATAAGAAGCCTCAAATGCCTTCATTACATTGGCTATCAGTTCCGCCCTGGACACCCTTTGGCCGCATTCCTCCTGCAGACATGTGGCCCTGTCTGCAATTTCCTCTGGAAACGTCTGCAGTCCCACATTAATCCCCACGCCAATTACTACATAATGAATATACTCCCGTTCCACACTCATCTCTGCCAGCATGCCGCAGACTTTCTTCCCGCCTATCACAATATCATTGGGCCATTTAATGCAGGCCTCCACCCCGCAGGTCTTCCGGATACCGTCCGCAACGGCAAGTCCCATGACCAATGTCACCATGGAAGCCAGCTCCACATGGAACTGCGGCTTTATGATTAAAGTAAAATATGCGTTAGTCCCTCCGGGGCTGCTCCACGACCTGCCCCTGCGGCCCCGCCCGGCAGTCTGCATATCAGCCACCAGCAGAGTCCCCTCTGCCGCGCCGTTTTCCGCATCCAGCTTGGCCTGCAGATTTGTAGAGGGCAGAGCATCATAGAAAACCACCGGATGCCCCGCCCATTTCGTGTCCATACGGCTTTCCAGTTCATGCTGTCCGTAGATTTCACCTTCAGACACCAGGCAGTATCCCTTGTTCCTGACCGCCTCAATGCCATAACCTTCCTTCTTCAACTGCCCTATGGCTTTCCAGACCGCTGTGCGGGATACGCCGAATCGGCCGCACAGCTCCTGTCCTGATACATAGTCTCCCCGCTCCCTCAGAAGCGTTAATATCTTCCCTTTCATGCTTTCCCTATAAAATCATACCATTTATTGGAATGTCTTCCTTTTCTGAACAAAACCGTCTGCTCCGATTCTGTCGCCAGGATTTCTCTGATCTCCGAGAACTTTTCCCTTGCTTCCTCAATGGGCATGATGATAAATCCATCGGTTTCCTCAACCTCGCATTCCTCGCTTGACAGAATCCACTGCACCTCGCTGTCAGGTAAATAACGAACTTCACGCAGACTTTTTCCCTCTAACAGACCAGGATCAACCTTCGCCTGCACCTTCCTTTTCTTTCTCGCCTTTCCGTCTGCACTGACGGTCGCCATCATCACAGCCTTAATTGTATGCATTCGATTTTCTGCCTCTTCGAATACAAGAGACTGGGGGGATTCAAATACCTCATCCGTAACCTCCATCTCTGTAAGCGCAAATCTCCTGCCCATCTCTGCTCCGGTTTCTGTCTTAAGATTGTGGAACGCCGGAAGACAATGCATAAAAACCGCCTTATTTCCCGCATTATCCATCACATGCCGATTCACCTGGTAAGGAGCTAAATCCCTGATGCGCTCTTCCCATATTTCGTCCGGTTCTCCCATGGATACCCATACATCCGTATAGATTACATCCGCACCTTTGGTACCTTCCTCCACATCCTCTGTCAATACAATACTGCCGCCGGTCTTGGCTGCAATCTCCCTGCACTGCTCTACCAGTTCCCCTGCCGGGAAATATTTCTCCATAGTACAGGCTGTAAACCGCATTCCCATTTTCGCACATGCCACCATCAGGGAATTTCCCATATTGTAACGGGCATCTCCCATATATGTAAGTTTAATACCCTTTAACCGTCCAAAATGTTCCCGGATCGTCAGCAAATCCGCTAACATCTGCGTGGGATGAAATTCATTAGTCAGGCCGTTCCATACCGGCACCTTAGAATATTCTGCAAGTTCTTCTACAATGGCCTGTTCAAAGCCGCGGTATTCAATTCCTTCAAACATTCCAGACAGCACTCTGGCCGTATCTGCAATGCTTTCCTTCTTCCCAATCTGAGAAGCTTTGGGATCCAGATAAGTGGTTCCCATCCCCAGGTCGTGTGCTGCCACCTCAAAAGCACACCTTGTACGAGTGCTTGTCTTCTCAAAAATCAACGCCACATTTTTCCCCTGCAGCGTGTCCACCAGGATTCCCCTTTTTTTCTTGTCCTTCAGCTCTGCTGCCAGATCAATCAGGTAGACAATTTCTTCCGGTGTGAAATCCAAAAGCTTTAAAAAATCACGTCCTTTTAAATCCATGTCCTGAGCCTCCCTTTTCTTATTTCATTAATAATATACTTCATAACAGCCGATTTTTCAACCCCTTAGAATCCTGCCGTCACAAATGGCGTAACAATTCAGCCATGCCATTCATATGACTTGGCAATAGAAAGCCTGCTTTCTATTGTATGACCAGAATGTATATTTTCACCAATTATGCCAAGTCTTTGCTGGCGACTGATTTCATGTCGGGCGTCCGCCGCAACGTCAAAATTGCGCCGGGCCGATGAGTGAACCGTAATTTGCAGGCCGTTACTGTTCACTCCGTTCACAGTAGCAGACACACAGAAATCGCAAAAACGGCGGTTTCGCACACAGCTGTCCCGGGATTATGATTGACCTGGCTGTGTTTCGCAGTTATAATATAATTATCAGATAATAACAAGTCAGAAAGGATGGATTTCCAGTGTTTGAATTTACAGATGACTGCAAAATAGGAATAGAAATGATCGATGATGAACACAGGCATCTCTTTGATATATTGAATAAAGCCTATGTTCTCGTAACTACAGACTACCATAGCGATTACTATCAGCAATTGAAAGATATCATTTCGGAACTTGACAATTACGCCGAACTGCATTTTGCCCATGAAGAGGCATATATGGCGCAGATTCGAGACCCCGAGCTGATACTGCAGAGAGCACAGCATACCTTTTTCCGGGAGAAGATTCTCGCATTCGACCTCATCAATATTGATGACCTTCAGAACCAGCAGCAGGTTCTGTCAGACTTGGTTCTGTTCCTGGCAAAATGGCTCTACAGCCATATCCTGGGCAGCGATATTATGATCGGCAGGCTTCCTCCGCTGGAAGAGTGGATGATAAAGGAAAATCCCTGTGAATTTACGGACGAATATCTGGTCGGCATCGACTTAATTGACGGAGAACACAGGGAACTCTTCAGTATCGTTGACCGGGCAAACCGGCTGGTAAAAACATATGACGCGGTATCGGGTTATGACAGAATTGTGGGAATACTAAATGAATTAAAAGATTATACCATTGAACATTTCCGGGATGAAGAAGAGTATATGGAAAGTATTCACTACGATGGCATCGATGCGCAGAAACGGGCTCATGCAGCATTTATTGACAAACTGGAAAATATAGACTATAACGAAATTGAAAATAACCCTCAGGAAGCTCTTCAGAAGCTCCTGGAATTCCTGTTAGGATGGCTCATCAATCACATCTTATATGTGGACAAGAAGATAACCGCCATCTCCTGACGCATTTTCCACAGATACATAAATGCCGGAAGCCTGAACAACAGCTTTCCATGCTGTGTAATCAGGCTTTCCGGTTTCCATTTATGACACACATTCAGATTCCTGTCTGTCAAAACAGCTCAGATAAACTCCCCTGCTTATGATTCACACCCGGCCTGATGTCCTTGCGGTTTTGGCGCACTGCTGCCCCGCATGCCATAAAATACGGCATCAGCCCGCAAGGGAGCTTATTCGGACTGCGCGGATTCCGCAAGGCCGGTTGGGAGCTTTCACAATGCCCCCTCAGACTTTCATGCCTGGCGGTTCTGCCGGGTGCATGAGGGTTTATTATAATCAGTCAGATGTAATCACTGTAATTCTGCTGTCCGGCGATACATTCTCTAAAATGGTATTCTTACCGCAGCGCACAGTCTGGAAAAATGCCAATGACTCCAACGGTTTCAGGCTGGTAACATTATTGTCCGTAATATCCAGGTACTGCAGCCCAAGCATGCCTTCCACAAATTCTATGCTGTCGAGCTGCAGAGACTGTAGGTAAAGCTTCGTCACATTAGGAAAACTGTCAAACAGCTCATAGTGTGACGACAGTTTTACCTTCGTTGTATTCTGGCTGGTAAAAGCAGGATCTTCCATAATCTCCATATCACTGAGATCCAGAATCTGCAGCGTTCCGTTCACAGGAAGATTGTCAAAATCTATTCCCACCTTGCAGTCAGCCAGGCTCAAATAGTACAGGCTTGGTATACCGAATATCTCTTCCACATTGCCGTATACATTCGTTCCTTCCAAATCAAGCACTTGGAGATTGGAAAACTTTGTCAGAGGGGCAAGCGTATCCAAATGGCAGTCTGTCATTGTCAACGACACAAGATTCTCCATGGAAGCCAGCACATCCAGATCCCACCAGGAAATATCATCCAGATACAGATATGCAACATTCACCGCACCTCTCAACGGCTCAGGATTATCCACATTTTTCAGGGAAAGCTGCTGCAGCCTTGTCAGCTTTTCCAGAGACGGCAAATCAAACAAATGGCCAAGCGAAATCTCCAAATCCTCCAGCATTTCCAGTTCTGCTACAACCGAATAATCGTCATTTACAATACTATAATTATCTGTCAGATATAAGCCTGTCAGATTCGGGCAGCTCGCCAATGCGTCAATACTGGTAATCTTGCTGTCTTCAATACGCAGATATGTCAGGTTCGGCATTGACTTGATAAAATCAATGGATTTCAGCTGTGAAGATGCGATTCCCAGCACTTCCAGATCCGGCAGCGCCATCAAAGGACTGTAATCCGTCAAGTCATCACAATCATCCAATGTCAATCCGCGCAGATTAGGAAACTGCGTCAGAATAGAGATATCTTCCAGATCATCATAATCCACAGACAGATACTCCAGATTGGGAAATGCCTCCAGCCCTTCCAGGGACTTCTCAAAAAATGTGGATTTCACACCCAGCTCCAGAATATTCTCCGGTGCAGGAACAATTTCGGCAATCTCTGTTATACTGTTCTCTGCATAGACCGCATAGAGGTTGTTCAGACCATCCAAATCCCCCCGGTCAAAATCATCATCAATGGAAAGGAACTCCAATCCGGGAAAGGATGCCAGGTCAGACAGCTTTTTATCCGTATAACTCTGAAATGTCAGCAATTGTGTTTCGCCATAATTCAGCTGGTAGGAAATTGTCTTCTCATCCGTATCAATCTTAAGTGCGGTAAGGCTGGCATATTCCTCTGCCGTAATGCTCCGGAATCCCTTTCCCCAGATTGCTTCCGCCACTTGAATAAAAAAGCCTGACTGAGGAACCCGTCTTCTCCCTGTTGCAGATGTCTCCGATGAGGAAGATGCGCTTTCCTGAGATGATACCTCACTTCCGCCGGAAGATGCCTCATTTTCCATGGAAGATGCCTCATTTTCCATGGAACCCACAGTATAATCCGGCAGGGCGCCGGAGGATGAGCTGCTCTCCGGTTGTTCTGCATGCATGCTTCCATTGATAATATCGGCCGTATGGCTGAACAGATTCACCAGCAGTATACCCAGAAGAATACACACCGCAGCACTGATAATAATTGCAGCCGCAATCACAGTGCCGGAACTTTTCTTCGGTGCGGGAGCCTGTGAGCTGCCGGATTGATAACCATTGCCGGACTGATACATATGATTCGTCTGATATGGATTGCCGGGCTGGGGTCTGCTGCCAGGCTGGTAAGCTTGATTTGCCTGGTTGGTATTATTTGCCTGATTTGTATTATTTGACTGGTTTACATTAACATTGCGATTCGCATTTCCTGTCTGGTTATTATTTCCGGACTGGTACGGGTAATTGTTCTGATATTCCCCATTCCATTGCTGTGCCTCTTCCTCCTGTTTATTTCTAACATAATAACCACAGCTCTTACAGGTCATCCGGCCGTTTATCATTTTCAATTTCGTGCCGCACATAGGACATTTTTGTATTTCGTTCTCCATATTCCCTCTCATTCTGCCGCATATTCGGCGTTTTTCAGTGTGAGCTTAAATTTTCTATCACTTCCCGTCATATCAGCACTGCCGATACAGACAATTATATACCTAAACACTGCTCATTTCAAGAATTTAGTTACAGTTCATCCTCGCCATCATATGACTTGACAATAGAAATCCTGCTTTCTATTGCAGAACCGGAATGTACAGCCACCTATGTTACCACCAGGATGCGGAAGAATACCAATCGGCGGTCTTATATAAACAGGGCATTCCCTTACAGATGTTTCATTCCTTGCATAGGTCTTATTGTAACATAACAACAAGTGCTTGCATAATTCGTTCAAATCCTCTACAATGGGTATATTAATCAAAAAGAGGTGCGTATATGTTAGAGAAGATAACACAACTGTTCGGGCCGGTAGATATGACCCAGGGCCGCCCCTGGGAGAAAATTGTTCTCTTTACAGTCCCCATGCTGATCGGCAACATTGCCCAGCAATTATACAATACCGTGGACAGCATTGTGGTAGGAAAATACGTAGGCGACAATGCACTTGCGGCAGTGGGCAGCGCCAGCCCTATCTTCAACCTGTTGTTAGTGCTGTTTGTAGGCATTTCCATGGGTGCAGGCATTATGGTTTCCCAATATTACGGTTCCCGTGACAGGGAAAATCTGTCCAAAACCATCGGCAGCACCATAACATTGACAGCCGCTGCTTCTGTCCTGCTGATGGTATTAGGTTCCCTGGCCATCCGCCCGGTATTGGTATTATTGGATACGCCGGAAAGCATTCTTGACTGGTGTACTTCCTACTTAATGATTCTATTGTGGGGAATTGCAGGACTGGCTTATTATAACATTCTCTGTGGTATCCTGCGGGGCCTTGGCGATTCTCTGTCAGCATTGGTTTACCTGCTGATTGCCACAGTAATCAATATTATATTGGATGTGTGGTTCGTTGCCGGATTCCATATGGGCGTTGCAGGTGTAGCCCTGGCCACGGTAATCGCCCAATTCATCTCTGCCGCGCTCTGTGTACTGAAACTGCGGAAAATGACGGATTTCTTCGATATGAAATTACAATATCTGAAACCGGATAAGGAAAATATACTTACAGTGATCCGCTTAGGACTGCCCTCCGGATTGACACAGGCTATCTTCTCCCTGGCCATGGTGGTGGTACAATCCCTGACCAACAGCTTCGGGGAAATGATCATTGCCGCCAATGTCATTATCATGAGAGTGGACGGCTTTGCCATGATGCCGAATTTCTCCTTCGGCACTGCCATGACTACGTACGCGGGACAAAATGTGGGCGCAAAACAATTCGACCGGGTAAAGCAAGGGGCAAAACAGGGTACACTCATAGCCGCCGGTACTTCAGCAGCCATTACGGGACTGATTCTGCTCTTCGGCCCCATCCTGATGGGAATTTTCACCAATACCACAGAACTGGCGCAATTAAGTGCGGATATGATGAAAATTCTGGCTGTGGGATACATAGCAATGGCTGTCACGCAGAGTTTATCCGGCGTCATGAGAGGCGCCGGTGACACTGTAACTCCTATGTGGATCTCCATGCTTACCACTGTGGCCGTCCGTGTCCCCCTGGCCTATGGACTGGCATATCTGACCAGAACACCGGAACTGCCCCAGGGCCGCTATGAGAGCCTGTGGATTTCCCTGTTGTCCTCCTGGGTGCTGGGCGCATTGATCACCTTTATTTTCTATAAGGCGGGCAGGTGGAAGAAAAAAGCGCTATGATGAACCTGCCTTATGGAAATTTAACAGATGTAACCCTTGCGTAATTGCGCAGAAACGCAATTTTGACTTTGTGGGACGAGCTTCCTGAACTGTTACATCTCTTAAGTGTAATGCCGGGAACTGCACACATACCATTGATTGGATAATGATATCTGCTCAATCGCATTTCATTCATGTGATGGCGGAAACGGCACCCTGCTCTGTGATGCAGGAACAGCAATGAAAAAGGAGCTATTATGATGCAAAATGAAAAGCAGGAAACAACTACTGATATTACCTTTAGAAAGCTTATCTGCAATGAAAACCGAACTGTCAGAACTCAGGAAATAGAGAAAAACAATCCATCCTGGGATATGGTGGAAGATTGTCTTTGGAACATGTTCGAAGATGATAATGAATTTGTTGTACTGACTGTGTCTAATGCCTGTGATAACATTCGATATGTACAAGCCGCCCAGTTTACACACGGAATCATTGTACAGCTTGGTATCGAAGAAGGCAACGATACCAGGCTTGTGGAAAAGCCCTGTACCGAGAACCAGTGCCGGGATATTTTTCATGAATTCTATCAATCTTCTCATGTACAGAATGTGGAAGAATATCAGCCGGTGGCCTTTTATAAATAACAGGAACGAATCTGTTCTGCCGCCTGGATGACATCGTACTTCTGAATATCCCCACAGCCGGAATTAAGCCACAGGGGGCTTCTGCCCAGGCAGCGGTCGCTGTAATGGTGAATTCAATACCAAGCCTGATGAGTATCATAGGGAATAGAAGATTATGATTTTGCATAAGACATATAACGCAGACTGCGAGGATAAGCAATGCACTACGTAGAAGCAAAAGGAATTTTATCGTCAAAAAACGGATTGAATTTATACCGCGGCTGTTCCCACGGCTGTATCTATTGTGATTCCAGAAGCAAATGCTATCACATGGAGCACGCCTTTGAAGATATCGAAGTGAAAAGAAACGCCATTGATTTACTGGAATATGCCCTAAGGCACAAACGTGAGAAAACTATGATAGGCACAGGTTCCATGACAGATCCCTATATTCCTCTGGAAATGGAGCTTGGCAATGTGAGAAAAGCTCTGTCCCTGATAGAGAAATACCGGTTTGGATTCACGGTGATTACCAAATCCGACCGGATTCTGCGCGATTTTGACCTCTTACAGAAAATAAACGAGAAGACAAAATGCATTGTGCAAATGACCTTAACTACTTACGATGAAGATTTATGTAGAATACTTGAACCCAATGTCAGCACAACCGCAAAACGCTTTGAAGTCCTGAAACAATTACGGGACGCAGGAATCCCCACGGTTGTATGGCTGTCTCCGATTCTGCCTTTCATCAACGATACACCGGACAATATTTCCGGCATTTTAGACATGTGCATTGAAGCAAAGGTTCATGGTATTATCTGTTTCGGCATGGGCCTGACCCTCCGGGAGGGCAGCAGGGAATACTTCTATGAGCAGTTAGACCGCTTCTTTCCCCGGTTAAAGGAGAAATACATACATGCATACGGAAATCAATACATAATTGCAAGCCCCCGCAATGAAGCCCTGATGAAGCTGTTCCATCAGAAATGCCGCCAGAACGGAATTCTGCATAATAACGAACAGATATTTGATTTTCTGTCCCGCTTTGAAGAAAAAGATGTAAACAGGCAGTTATGCTTCTGGGATTAACAACATTTATCCAAATAGAAAAACTCCTCTTAATCCATATGCAGCAAACTCAATTTCAAATTTACCAATTATCAATTTATGATAGTTGCACAAAAGAGAAAAATTCTTGTAATATAAGCGTAGGCCGGTCGAACTACAAACCCAGGAGGATACCTTATATGACATTTGTACAGAGAATAAAAGAACTCCGCCGCAATGCAGATATGACACAGGAAAGCCTTGCCGAACTGTTGTCAATATCACCGCAGGCTGTAAGCCGCTGGGAAACAGATATGGCAATGCCGGACATCTCACTTTTGCTGCCGCTTGCGAACCAATTTGAAGTTACCACAGACCATCTGCTGGGACTGGATACCTATCAAAGGGATTTGAGAAAGGCAGAGTTTGATGAGGCTTTTCACGGATATTACAAACATGATGACAAAGAAAAAAGTTATCAGTTTGCCCTGCGTGCAGCAGCAGAATATCCCGGAAATATGGAGTATACAGAATGGCTTGCTTCTGCAGAATACTATATTGCTCTGCTCCATTCAGACGCTGCAGACCACCAACGCCTGCTTGAAAGCTCCGTCAGACATTACCGCATTGTTTTGAAAAACGCAAGTGATTCTAATATATAACCGTGGGCTCTGCGGTATCGTCCTGCCCCTTTGTATGCTTGACAAAAGGAACGATGCAAAGGCGTTTGCAATGCGGATAGAAAATGAATCCGAAAGAGACGATGCGCTTTGCCGATGCCTGGACGGGGAAGAAAAAATAATCCATAGTCAGAAGACTGCTGAAAAATACTTAAACCGATTCCTGTTCCACTTAAAATATGGCAACAAATCGTTTGCGGCTTGTGAAGCAATGGAACAGCTGCTCCCAATTCTATTTCCAGATGAAAATTATCAGTATTATCACAATCTCCTGCAATATAATGCTCTTAACAAGGCATATTTGTTATGCGGGCAGAAACATTATGATCAGGCAATGGAAGAATTACAAAAAGCAAGGTTTCATGCCGGAGAAATGGTAAAATACAGCAGGGAAACCCATTACCGCTTTACCTCACCCTTATTTGATCATGTATATGGTGTGAAAAATGAAACCGATTCAGAAGTAACCGATACGGATGATTTCATAAGTTGTCTAAATAATAACTCGTGTTTTGATCCAATTCGGGACAGCGAGGATTTTAGAGCATTAATCTATCATCATCTGCCTCCGGGGGGCTGAATGCTCCCCTATAAAATCCAGTTTATTGATTGAAATATGCAAAGCAAACCTGCGTGGAGGATTCCATCCTGTTATTATTACAATTTTAAAACGCGTACATACGGCATTGAATCTTGCTGAAGATGCGGAACTTGCCGGGCGCGTTGAAGTATGGGATATTCAGCAGTTTCTTTCAGGCAGCGTGTATGAACATAATCTTTTTGATGAGAGCAAGATATGCTACACTTGCTATCTGTTCAGATACGATTCCACCTTCTTATAGTTTCCATTCCCCAAAAATACAATCACCCCACGATCTCTCAGAACTTGCAGCTGCTGCCTTATTTTTGCTTCCACATTTTGATTATTGGGATGTTTTTCATGCAATTCATCCACATATTCATAAATATCACTTAACGAAAATATATCTGCAGGTATGGAATTCACACATTCCAACACATCGCCCAGCCACCCTTTGTTTTCCATAATAATCATCCCCTTCATAACTGCACACTCTTTGATTCCAAGTAGCATGCCAACAATATTCATATATTGCCTCAATCCCTCATCCCTGTCCCTTCCTGCAGCATCCCGTCATATTCTTCCCAGGAAATGTACCTGCCGCCCATGCTCTCCAAGTGTTCCGTATGGAACTGGCAGTCTATGAACAGACATCCTCTTTGTTCCAGTAACTGCGCAAAGGCAATCAAAGCTGTCTTAGAGCCATTCTCCTTCTCTGAGAACATGCTCTCCCCAAAAAAACACCTCCCGATACAGACCCCGTAAAATCCTCCTGCCAACTCGCCGTCCTCCCATACTTCCACACTGACAGCATACCCTGCCTCATGGAGCCGGTAATATGCCGCCTCCATTTCATCAGAAATCCAGGTGCCTTCCTCGTTTTCCCTCTTCATACGGCAGCGGTGCATGGTATCTGCAAAGTCTCGGTTCAGCTTCACGTTCAGCTCATGCTTTTTCATATATTTCCTCATGGAATGGGAGATATGTATCTCCCTGGGGAATATAACAAAACGTTCCTTCGGGCACCACCACATAATTTCTTCCCCCGGATTATACCAGGGAAAAATACCGTGAGTATACGCCAATAACAGCCGCTCCACACTCAAGTCTCCCCCCACTGCCAGCAGCCCGTCCGAACGGGCATAACATGGATCAGGGAATGATATTTCATTTTCAATCAAGCGAAATACTGGCATATTACTGCCCTCCTGCTTCCGTGCCGAACCGCATCCGAAACTTATCTGCTTCCACTGTCAAACTGCAGTCCCCGCCGTTTTTTAATACGCCGAACAAAATCTCATCCACCAGCAGCGGTTTTATCTCCCCCTGTATGACACGTTCTATCTCCCTTGCGCCAAATTCCGCACTGATGCCTTTCCTTTTTACCAGCTTTCTCGCCGCCTCATCCACGGATAACTTTACATTTTTCCTCTGCAGCAGCCTTTGCAGTTCCCCCAGCTTCTTCTCCACAATCTGCTCTGCCATCTGCTCACTGATAGAGCGGAATACCACAATGCGGTTAAGACGGTTGCGGAATTCCGGCTGGAATATCTTCTTTACTTCCTCTAAAATTACATCCGCCCTCACATCCTGCCCCAGAAATCCTATGCCATGTTTCCCAATCCGGCTTGCCCCCGCATTGGACGTCATAATGACAATCACATTTCTGAAATCTGCCTTCCTGCCCTGATTGTCCGTCAATGTGGCATAATCCATAACCTGCAGCAGAATATTATAGATATCCGGGTGGGCTTTCTCAATTTCATCCAGCAGAAGAACCGCATGGGGGTTCTTGCGGATTTCCTCCGTGAGAAGACCGCCTTCTTCATACCCCACGTATCCGGCCGGCGCACCGATTAGCTTCGCCACCGCGTGTTTCTCTTCATATTCACTCATATCAAAACGTATCAGCTTAATGCCCAGCTCTTCTGCAAGGCTTCTGGCAATTTCCGTCTTACCTACACCGGTAGGCCCCACAAACAGAAGGCTGGCCAGGGGTTTTCCCTCTTCTAAGAGACCTGCCCGTGAAAATTTTACTCCATTGACCACCTGTGCTATGGCTTCTTCCTGGCCGAATACCCGGCTCTTCAATCTGTCTTCCAAAGCAGCCAGCGCTGCCGTCTCATCATTTTCCACAACCTGCTTTGGAATGTGACAGGTTTTGGACAGTATCTCATCAACCAACCCTTTATCCACGCTCTGCGCTTTCTGCGTCCGGTCAAGAGGATGCAGTCTGCGGTATGCCCCTGCCTCATCTATCAAGTCAATGGCTTTATCCGGCAGATAACGCTCATTCACATATTTTGCACTCATTTCCACCGCATATTCCAGAACGCCTTCCTCATAGACCACCCCATGGAATTCCTCATAATCCTGCCGCAGACCTTCTAAGATACGTATGGTCTCCTGAATGCCTGGTTCTTGGATATCAATGTTCTGAAACCGCCTTACCAGGCTCTTACTCTTCTCAAAATGTTTTTTGTATTCCTCATAAGTAGTAGCGCCGATAAAACGCACACGCCCTGACACCAGATAGGGCTTGAGCATATTGGAAACGTCAAAGGTTCCTCCATTCACTGCTCCGGCACCCACAATATTATGAATTTCATCAATATATACAATGGGGTTCTCTTCCTCACTGATACTATCCATAACTCGCTTAAAACGTTTCTCGAAATCTCCCCGGTATTGGGTGCCTGCCAGCAGACTTCCCAGATCCAGTTCAAAAATTTTCGCTCCTGCCAAAGGGGCCGGAACCTGTGGTTCATTCAGCCTCCTTGCCAGTCCATAAGTAATTGCCGTTTTGCCCACACCGGGCTCCCCCAGGTGCAGCGGATTATTCTTCCCTTTACGGCAGAGAATCTGCATGGTCCGTTCCAGCTCTTTCTCCCTGCCAATAAGCGGATTTACTCCATCCAACTCATCATTCAGGCAACGGGCATACTGCTGCCAGAAGCCCCCCTGTACATCTGTATCTTCCAAATCCTCATCCCAGTCTCCATCCTGTTCATCTTCCCAGTCATTATCCTGTCCCTGGCCATTTTGCTGTCCGTACCCCCATCTATTTCCCTGTATATAACCCCAGCCATGTTCCTGTGCCCGGTTATGGTCATCTTCCTGTCCATATTCCTTGCCTTTTTCCTTCTCCTGCCCATGGCCGCTTTCCCGGCCGTATCCCTGGCTGTTTTCCTGGCCCTGTCCATGGCTGCTTTCCTGCCCCTGTCCATGGCCGCTTTCCTGGCTCTTTTCCCGGCCCTGTCCACGGCTGCTTTCCTGGCTCTGTCCATGGCCGCTTTCCTGGCTGTTTTCCTGGCCCTGTCCATGGCCGCTTTCCTGCCCCTGTCCATGGCCGCTTTCCTGGCTCTTTTCCCGGCCCTGTCCATGCGCATTTTCTTCCCCATACAACCCGCGACCATCCTCTCTGACCTGTCCCCGGCTGTTCCTTTGTCCATCCTCAAGGTATTGTCTCTGGCTGTTTTCTCCATTGGATGCAGCACCGCCCTGACCATTTTCACCCCCATTGGCGTTATGATATTGCATACCCGAATCTTGTCTTCCCTTATTTTGCTGACTCTTATTCTGCTTGCCGTCATAATTTTTGTCTGCACGATTCTTCGCCGCATTCCGCCCATGTCTCTTTTTTCCATATGTCATCTCTTCATAAACAATACTCATTTCCTGCAGAAGTTCCGGCTGTTCCACTCCCTGCATACGCATATAATAAACAGCATAATTTTCTTCCAGCCCATACATTGCATGAATCATGTGGGGCAGCTCCATTATGTCCTTACCACTGTTAATCGCGGATTCCCATGCGTAAGCCAGCACATACCCCATTCCCTGAGATAATTCCGGCCCATCCTCTGATTCTCCCCCGTCTTGCTCCATATATTTATCAAGATAATCCCTTAAGTGATAATCCAATTCTTTTACATTTCCACCACAATTTCTGAACGCCTGAACAAAAACTTTATTCTGGCATATCACATACAATACCAACTCCGGCGTTATGAATTCAAAGTGTGCATTTTTCGCCAGGGATATTGCCGTATTAATAATTCCTGCCACCTCTTCCGATACCTGCATCATCATGCCTCCTCCACTGTCATCCGAAACGGATAACCCTCTTCTTTTGCCCTTGCAGCTGCTGCCTGAACTTTTGTAACCGCAATGTCATAAGGATATGAGCCGACTGCCGCCCTGCCTTCTTCATGTACCATCAGCATCAGACGCTCCGCCTCCGCCTCATCCTTGTGGAAAATATCTATCAGAATATCTACCACGAACTCCATGGATGTAAAATCATCATTATGCATGATTACCCGGTAATGCTTCGGTTCGCGTATGTTTATCCTGGTTCTCTCTCTTGTTTCTCCTTGTGTGGCCATAATTTTCTACCTCTGTTTTATCTTAATCTCTTTTACTATTTTATTTTCATAGCTCTACAACTATAGATTGACCTGAAAAATACAAAGTCTTTTATAGAAAATTATATCACATGTCTCCCCATTCTACCACCAAATTTTAAAGAGCATGACCCTCGCCATGCCCTCTGTCTATTCTTTCCCTTTAAAGATGACTTCCATAGTCCAAACTGCCTTTTAACAGCTGCGCTTCAAATCTATTCTCACAATTTCCTCCACAGGAAATACCATTTTCCCCAGCCCCAGTGCAACATATTCCCCCTTGATTTTCCGAAACTCCTGCAACACCATGCGGCTTGCCCTATAAAATGCCTCTTCACTGTCTTCCCTTGTCAATGCCACCGTACAATGCGGAACCCAGCCATCCGGACAATACCATTCCCAGCCGCTCTTATCAAATTCTTCCAGACACTCATGCAGCTCACTATGCAATTGATACATGCTTCGGCTCATGGTAGGAGACAGGAAAATTGTTCTGGTATCATTAAACATTCCAATAGAATCAATATTTGCAGGCATAGCATGATGCATTTCTGCAAATTTCTTCAACTTTTCCGTACACTTTTCTTCATCTATATCATTATAGCAGCCCAATGTTATGTGCGGCCTCGCATTCCATTCCAAAAGCTTTGTACTAATTCCTGCATCTGCTATTTTCTTCGTCAAAGAATCAATTTGCATTTCTGTGTTCTCATCAAAATACAATCCTACTACATAATGCATTTTCTCTGTCTCCTTCCTTAGAACTGCCATATAATTTATTGGCGCACACATTGTATCTATTCACTTCTTCAGCAGTTTCAATAAACGGCAAAATTCTTTCTCTAAGTTTAAATTGCTTTGGGTTCTATCCCCGAATAGAGAAGCATCTTAACCTGTATTTTGAATCATAAATATTCATCATGTATGATATCCATTTGAAGGCTTTGTTATAAAGCAGCAATACGCATTCTTATTTTTTCTATCACAGTCTACTGACAAATGCATGTGGCGCCTTTTATTTCACGCTCAATGTCTTTCCTATTTTGTCAGGATAAATTGTATTCAAAAATGCATATTTTCTTGGCATAATTTGAGTTCAACATTTTCACTGCATACTCACCCACAAGTTGGTAATATAGCATATTTATGTGACAAAGCATTGTTTACACTAATATGGTCTTTTTTGCATTTTGACCCATCAATCCGGCATTAAGTTATCTATATCCACTACTATGTCCTCTCAGCCCTGCATTATACTTGCATCAGTCCATTCCACTATTTCAATTTCCATTTTTCCATTCCAATTGTATTGATTTTCAATCCACTTCCCCCACAGGGGAAGACACATCATACTGGTACTTATCCTGGTCATCAAGATGGCATTTCAATCCACTTCCCCCACAGGGGAAGACACGGTTCTGCCGTATAAACCGGCAGAATCTTCTTCATTTCAATCCACTTCCCCCACAGGGGAAGACACAATAACAGTTCTTTCCATATCACAATGACCGGCACATTTCAATCCACTTCCCCCACAGGGGAAGACACTGTTCTTATTGCCATACGTTCACCTTCCTAATTATTTCAATCCACTTCCCCCACAGGGGAAGACACCTTTACTTGTCAACTGTTTTTATTCTTTTTTGTATTTCAATCCACTTCCCCCACAGGGGAAGACACAACTTTGTGCAGATTTCCATATCATCAGTGTCGATATTTCAATCCACTTCCCCCACAGGGGAAGACACGCGCCGCCCTAACGACAGAGTATAACCCGATCGATTTCAATCCACTTCCCCCACAGGGGAAGACACAGCGGCAATCCGTGCATTTTGCGCCAGTTGTTACATTTCAATCCACTTCCCCCACAGGGGAAGACACAGTTCTCCGTATCTGCGCAGTGCGTCAGGATTATATTTCAATCCACTTCCCCCACAGGGGAAGACACAATCCGCCATATTCCCCTTTGCTCTTTCAGATAATTTCAATCCACTTCCCCCACAGGGGAAGACACTCGTCATAATCACCGTAATAATACTTACCATTGACAATTTCAATCCACTTCCCCCACAGGGGAAGACACATAGACTATATTATTTACAAGCGTTCACAAAAATATTTCAATCCACTTCCCCCACAGGGGAAGACACCAAGTGTGTACTAAAAGAGAAGCTTAATGAAGCCATTTCAATCCACTTCCCCCACAGGGGAAGACACCACGTTTCCCGTAGTGATGTCGACGCCGTAATCATTTCAATCCACTTCCCCCACAGGGGAAGACACCCTGCGGACAGAAAATTCAAAACCGTCCAGAAAATATGTCAATCCACTTCCCCCACAGGGGAAGACACACCCATTCGCCCATAACTTCTTTTCCAGTTCCTCATTTCAATCCACTTCCCCCACAGGGGAAGACACTTGAGACTTGATTTAGGAACCAGTCCTGACCGGATTTCAATCCACTTCCCCCACAGGGGAAGACACAGAGGACGGGCAATGAACATGGTCTGCTGGCGTTATTTCAATCCACTTCCCCCACAGGGGAAGACACGTGCATGCCTGGTGGCTGTCACAATGGGATTCCATATTTCAATCCACTTCCCCCACAGGGGAAGACACGTGCGTTCCTCTCTGGCTAACTCGAGCATGTTGTTATTTCAATCCACTTCCCCCACAGGGGAAGACACGCGCTTCGTTCGGCTGCATCACAGGGATGGATATTTCAATCCACTTCCCCCACAGGGGAAGACACTGCAGGCATCACGGTAGAACGGGGAATCGGCAGCATTTCAATCCACTTCCCCCACAGGGGAAGACACAAAAGGCTCCGCGCAATACTACGCTGAAGCCTTAAATTTCAATCCACTTCCCCCACAGGGGAAGACACTTTTCCAATTCCTCAAAATTATACTGATGCTGTTCATTTCAATCCACTTCCCCCACAGGGGAAGACACCCAATTAACAGCATCCATCAACTCATAATAATCATTTCAATCCACTTCCCACACAGGGGAAGACACAACCTGCCACCATCCTGTATTCTTATACTGTTTCATTTCAATCCACTTCCCCCACAGGGGAAGACACTTGTAAAATTCATCCTCATTCATCCTCCCTATTTAGTCAAGTCTTTTTTCCTTATTTTTCAAGGATTTTTTAGTTA
>CAJUAP010000057.1 GCA_910584435.1 uncultured Acetatifactor sp. | reverse complement strand
GAGAAATTTTCAGCTGCAAAGGGCGCATCTGAAATTTCTCCCGGGGGCTTCCGTTTCGAGACTGTTTTAAATTTTTTATTTATAGTTCCGTCTCTCCACTCCGGTGCCTTTTCTAATTTTTCAATGCTTCCTTATAAAATTCCTCAAATTCCTCATATCCGTCCTCCATGAGCTGTTTTTTCTGGAATTTCTTATTCTTGTTCATACGAACCATCAATACCTGAATGCCCTCTTTTCTGGCCTTCTGTGCTTTGGCAAACACATCACAGAGTGCCTGGCCTTCCACACCTTTTTCAATTAAGTATGCCACTCTCTTCTGCCGGCCCGGCACCTGGAAGCCGTTCTCCAGAAGCAGCAGCACAATGCGTTCAAACCCTATGGAAAATCCGCAGGCCGGTACTTCATTTCCGGTAAATTTGCCCACCATCTTATCGTATCTGCCGCCGCCTCCGCAGCTGCCGCCAAATTGAGGAATTGCAATCTCGAATATGGTTCCCGTGTAATAAGACATGCCGCGCACCAGCGTAGCATCAAACACCATCTGAAAATCACTTTCCTTTATGGCGCTGACACTGTTAATAATCTCCTGCAGATTCTCCGCAACAGAAGGTTCCATTACACCTTCCAGCCGCTCTGCCAGATAAGCCACGCCATCCTCCGCCGCCTCCAGTCCACGGTACAATTCCAGATACTTTGACACGTTTTCCTCTGCATATCCGTTTTTCAAAAGCTCTGCTTCCACACCTTCCATACCGATTTTGTCCATCTTATCCAGAGTTATGAATACATTGTCATGCTCTTCTTCCGAAAAACCGCTGTATGCAGCCATAGCCTTCAGAAGCCGCCTGTCGTTGATGCGGATTTCAAATCCCCTGAATCCAAGTCTGCCCAATGTAGTAGTTGTTGCCAGAATCAGCTCAATCTCCGCCAGATTGGAAGCTTCCCCAAGGATATCAATATCACACTGCATAAGCTGACGGTAACGGCCAAACTGGGGCTGTTCCGCCCTCCACACATTTCCCATCTGCAGTGCCTTAAAAGGAGCCGGAAGCTGTGCGGCATTTTTGGAATAATACCGTACCAGCGGCACAGTCAGATCATAGCGCAGACCGCTGTCCACCACATCCTCTTCTTTCGCGGCATCGGCCAGATTCAGCTTTTCCCCGCGTTTTAGAATCTTATATATCAGCTTCTCATTGTCGCCGCCCTGTTTACTGGTCAGGTTTGCAATGTTTTCCACACAGGGGGTCTCTATAGAATGAAAACCAAATTCATCATAAGTTTCCTTAATTACACTGATCACATAATCTCGAATCCGCATTTCCTGCGGCAGAATATCCTTCATACCCTTCATAGGTTCTTTTTTCAATGCCATTTTATCTACCAACCTTTCCTCAACCTGCAGACTTCCATCCGCAGACTTTCTACCATGGAATGCCCCATTCCCACGGAATGTTCTTCTTTCATGGAATGCCCTGTTTCCATGGAATGCCCTGTTTCCATGGAATGCCCTGTTTCCATAGAATGCTCTTCTCCATATTATCCTACCTATAATATATTTTTTTTCGTCAACTGTCAATATTTTTTGCCAATCTCTTCCAACCGCCTGGTTCCGGCAGGTTACGAAACCGTTACCTCCTTTTCAGCCGCCATGGTTCTCGTCAAGCAGCCAGCGCTGCAGCACAGCTTCGATAACCTCCGGTTCCAGTGGTTTTGCGGTATGCTCACTCATTCCCGCCTCCTCGGCCGCCTTAATATCCTCCGCAAAGGCATTGGCAGTCATGGCCACAATCGGAATCCTGACCGCATCCGGCCTGTCAAGACGTCTGATGGCCCTTGTTGCCTCATAACCGTTCATGACGGGCATCATCACATCCATGAAAATAATCTGGTAAGTGTCGGATGCCGATTCCTCAAACAATTGTACCGCTTCCTGCCCATTGGCGGCCACAGTAACCTCCAATCCCATTTCTGTCAATATGTACTTTGCAATCTCCTGATTCAGCTCATTATCTTCCACCACCAAAGCCTTCTTGCCGGCAATGCCTTCCGGCTGTTCTTCCTTCTGTTCTACCGGCGGAAGAACAGTCTCTTCCGGATGAGTCTCTGTCTCTGGTACGGGAGCAATATGAAGCGGCAATACCACAGTAAATACACTGCCCTGATTCAGCTCACTCTCTATTTGAATCGTTCCGCCCATATTATCCACCAGCTTCTTGGTAATGGTCATCCCCAGGCCGGTTCCCTGATAATGCGTCCTGGCGCCCCCGTCCTCCTGGGTAAAAGGTTCAAAAATATGTTCCAGATACTCCTTCTTCATGCCGATGCCGGTATCGGAAATCTTAAAGCAAATCTGCGCAATTCCGTTTTCTTCGGAAAGCTCACAGCATTGAATTGTCACGCTTCCCAGGGGCTTATTATATTTTACCGCATTTCCTGCTATATTGATAAGAATCTGTTTTATATGGAGAGGACTTCCTACAAAATAATTATGGGGAAGCCGTCCCGGCTCATCCTGATCCGTTATCAATGTCACATTCCGCTGCATTGCCTGGCCGCCCACAATCACGAAACAACTTTGCAATAGTTCATCCAAACGGAAAACCTCACTGGACAATTCCACATTACCGTTTTCCAGTTTGCTGATATCCAGCACATCATTAATCAGGGACAAAAGGTGCTCTGCGGAAGTTTTAATTTTCTGTCTGCAGTCAGCCTGTTTCTCCAAATCTTCCACATGCTTTTCCGCAATGTTAAGCATACCCATAATTCCGTTGATGGGAGTCCGTATATCATGGGACATATGAGACAGGAATTCCGTCTTAGCCTGGCTGGCTCTCTTTGCCTCCTGTATGGCAATCTGCAGCTCTTCATTCTTTATTTCCAGCAGATGATAGGATTTTCTTCGTATATGGGCGACCACACAGCCAAAGGTAATGAGAAACGCCAAAGTAACACCGCAAATGACCAAAACATTCTTCGATTGATACAGGTAATCCCACAAGCTGTAATCCTCATAAGAAATATTCATATACTGATTAATGATGTCCTCTTTCTCCGCCTCCGATACCAGCCGCAATGCCTTATTCATCATATGAAACAGCACAGTATCCACATCCTTGGATGCCGCCAGAGTGGTTCCTGCCTGATAGCGGAAATTCTCCCATTCGATGAGGTTGGAGAATCTCTCATTTTTAGACAGATAATTGTATTCTATCGTATTCAACAGCGTAATATCCGCCCTGCCCTGTTCCAAAGCCTGCAGACAGTCCTTTGCGCTGTCACAATAAACTATATTTACATCCATATCCAAATGATCCACCCAGTAAGTACGCCCATTGGTCAGGCTCATAATCGTTTTCTCATCATTTATGACATAATCATGCCTGGATATAATAACCGCATTATATGCCATAAACGAATTAGAAAGCATAATATTCTCATCCTGGGCCAGCCTGATATTGTTAGAACCCACATAGAAATCCATCTCGCCGTTCATGAGCAGTTCCTTCCAATACTGGCTCCGGTTAATGGGATAAAATTCTATGGAAATGCCGCTTCTCTCAGCCATGGCATTTAGTATCTGAATATAAATTCCGTCATATTCGCCTTGCTTATTAATATAGGCCAAGGGCCTGGTATCTTCATAGAATCCTATCCTTACCTTACGGCCTTCATTAATAAACTCCTGCTCTTCGGCTGCAAAATTCACCCTGCGTTCCCCATAGTACCTGTTTACAAGTTCCTGTTCCAATGCGGGGAAATCCATTTTCAACGCATCAATTCCCTGATTTAATTCGTGCAGCAGAACCTCATTTCCCTTCCAGGTGATATAATAATAAGGCGCATATGCAAATTTTCCTACCAGACATTGTCCCTGTCTTACTTCTGTCAGCGTATGGGCCGCCACATCAATTTCTCCCGACGCAAGGGCCTGCTGCAGTTCTTTTGTTGTCTCATATTCCCGCAGCCGCGGATTGCCGATTCCGTTCCTGTCCAGATATTCCAGCAATTCCTTCTTCCTGACGTAACTCTCCACAACCCCGAACTGCATATCCTTCATACGTTCAAAATCTTCAAATGCCAAATCGCTGTTTCCTTCCACGAACAGACATCCAAAGGTATATCCACTGTCCAAATCAGCATAGTCAAATAATTCAACGCGCTCTATGGAATATTGCGCCGACCCTACCAGATCCACTTCCTTCGCTTCTAATTTTGCAAGAGCCTCATCCCAGCTGTCACAATCCACATATTCAAGATTCCATCCGGTATATCTGCACAATTCATCCAGATAGGCTGCGTCCATGCCGCCGTAACCATCTTCCACAGAATAGGTATGAAAACCTTCCATGGGGAAATATGCTACCTTTACGGTGCGGGGCTCCTGTGCACTGACTGTCATGGATAAAATGATTGGTAAAACCATGGACAAAACCATCATTGCCTGCAGCAAAGCCAATCCACTCTTTATCGACTTTCCGCAATGCATTTTCTTCACATACTCCATTCTCATCATATGACTCTCCGTTTTCTGCTTCATGTTTTTCGCGTCTGCCGCACTCATATTATATCCCAATCTGCGGATTCTTTCAATGTAAAAAAACAACCCACACCAAATGCTGCCTGATGTGGGTTTCAATAAATTTATTCTATTCTTCTATTGCTTCATCAAGCGACAGCACAATCTCACTAAAATACCGCCCCGGTACATCCTTCAGAAGGCAGTAATCGTCATCCCTGACAATTCCGCTGCCATCATTCTCGTAAAATTTTGCTTCCTGCAATGTGGCTGTCGCAGACCCCGGCCATTCATCATATTCAAACCAAAATTCCACACCCAGAGACAATTCTTCATTCTCTTTCTCATACACACTCAGTACATCTTCATCGTCCACATGACGCCAGCCCAGCTTCTTCACCTGCTTTTTCATAGACTCGCTCCCTACATTCCAGCCCTTATATCGATCCATGCTGTTCTGCTCCGCCTCTTCTTCTGTCATCCTGAAAACCGGTCTGTCCAGCTGCCGGACAGGCTGGACGATCTCGTAATCGTCAAGCTGTTCCTTCCATGCCTGCAGAGAATCCTCTGACAATTCAATCGGGTGTACGAGTCCGATTTTACCCTGAGCTGATGACGAAAGCTTTTCCCACAGGACAAATTCCTCCCCGTTTTCTGCGCCAAAGGAACCGTCCTCCATATAACGGAAGCTGGCCACAAGCTTTCTATCCTCATAATATCCCCATATCAGCCCAATGGCAAACTGATGCATCACAGGATTTCTCACAAATAAATCCTTCCATGCCTGTACGCTCCACTCCCTCCCGTTGGATAATGCCGTCTCCATACGCGTTTTCTGGACGGATACCACATTTTTCAGCTGTTTCTTCAACTGTTTAAAGTCTTCATAGGAAGCCGGTGCCTTCATCTGGTCATCCTTTTTTGTGGGTGCGGGCAGATTCTTTATCTTCTTCCCCTTGCTGTCAAATGCCTGAATTTCAAGTACGGGCGTAATGGCCACAGTAAATCTGCAGCAACAGTGCCTGAGTTTTCCGCCCATTCCTGGAACAATTGATACAGTCTGTCCGGCATATCCGCACCGCCCTGTGATGCCTTACTGTCTGCTGTACCCTTCTTGGGAGATACAACATCCTTCATAGGCATAATGGCATAAGCCAGAAGAATTGCCTGCAGATATTCTTCGTCCGCCTCCTGACCGTCTTTTCTATGTACCTTGGAAAAGGAGGTTTCGTATGCCCAGGCAAGAGAACGTTTCTTATTTCCTTTGTGAAGTTCCCTGACAATATCCTCCAAAGCCTCCTTCCCTTCCGATTTCACCATTAATCCTGCCGGGAAATATGCTTTTAATAAATTGCTGATTTGCGCACTCTTTTCCTTTTCCAGAGCCTCCTTTAATATGGGCACATACTTTTCATCGTTCCATTTCACCAGAACCTTGACTGCCGTCTCCCGATCTGCTGCCCTGGACGAAGCCAGCAGTCCAATGACATCTTCCTCGAAAACTTCCGCTTTATCCAGAGCCTCAACCAGGGCTTCCCTTTTTCCTCATCCGCCTGGCGGAACATCTCTCTGAGCCACTCCTTATGCTGCGGAATCTCCTTCTCCGCCGCATATCTATTTCGTCAATCACCGCAAACATCGTATCCGCCTTCAGCGCAAAGCATACGGATACCAGATTCTTAAGCCGCGCAGAAAGGGCAAAATGAATCGCCGACATCCCCAGATAATATTTCCAGTCCACATTAAGATATTTATCGGTTCTGCTCTCCCTTGCCAGCTTCCGTATCTTATCATCCACCCTGTCATTCCTGATTGCCTCTTCTATCTGATCGGTTACTGCCTTTGGAGGTTTCTGGTGAAAATAAATCTGCCTGAAATTCCGAATCAGTAAATCTTCATACCAGTGCATCAGTTCCATCTCCTGTGCAGCCTCTTCCTTCGGACAGCCCTGGCGTTTCAATCGCTCTTCCAGGCTCTCCATCCTCTCTTCCGGCTTCACATCCGGGTACTTCAGCAGGAAGTAAACCGTAAGCAGCTTAATGTTATCTGCATCACAGATCAAAAATCTTCCTTCACACCCGCCGGAATTTGTTGTATGCTTATCTTTACAATCTTCTATATAGCCATAACCTTCTTTGAGCAATTTCGGATCGGTATCGGTAACTTTCATTACTTCTTTCATATCCTTGAAACGCTCCTGCTTATATTGTTCTATATAGCCAAAAGCATCTTTAATCACTTCAGGATTGTTATCGGCAATGTTCATCAGTTCTTCCAGATACTGCCTGCCCATCCGCCCTAACGCAGGCTCCATATCTCCCACATAATCGGCCGCCTGTTCTGCCGGATCTGCATAGGACATATCTTCATCTTCATCAAATTCTTCATCTTCTACATCGTCTTCATCGAATTCCTCTCCATAACTCTCATTTATTATCATCTTATTCCTCCTAATTCTGTTCAATACCTGAGCAGCATGAAATTCACAGTCAGTCCAGCCGCCGTTCCCATCAGCAGAATCAGATCTCCCCTTTGTACTTTCCCCTCCTGAATCGCTTCGCACAGCGCATAGGGCACCGAAGCGGAGACCATATTGCCATACGCCCATACACGATTCATATAGGTACCCTCACCAAAGCCAAGCCTTGGCATGATAATATCCAGTGCCTTACTGGCTTGGTGGGGAATCACCAGGCGAATCTCATCCCTGCGGATTCCTGCTTCTTTGAAACAATCCTCTACGAAACCAGGTAGTTTTCTGGCACAGAGCTTCAATATTTTAATGCCCTTCATATCAAAATAGTAATCAACTTTATTTTCTTCGTTCATGGAAAAAACAGGCAGCAGCCCACACCCACCCCTGATCTCCGTGTCATGGGCACCCTCTGACCAGGTTCGCTGGCTGCTGTAAATAATTTCTGATGCTTCCTCCTGCTCCGCTTTCGTGAGAACACAGGCAGCAGCTCCGTCAGAAAAAAGCTCATAGCTTTCCTGTTGATTTGGATTCAATGCTGCGGAAGCAGTGTCACCTGAGACAATCAGCACCGTTTCATACCGTCCTGCCTCCACCATGCAGGACATCACATCCAGGGCGCTGATAAAGCTGGTACAGGTAGTGTTAATATCCATGGCCGGAATTTCCGTCCCTTTTGCCATACGCTCATGCACCAAAGCTGCATTGCAGGGAATGGCCTGTAAGGGCGTGGCCATGGCACATACAATACAGTCCACATCCCCTATTTCCCTGTCCGCCTGTTCCAGAGCCCTCCCGGCCGCAAGGCACACCAAATCGAGCAAAGTTTCTCCGGGCAGCAGCCGGTATCTCGTCTCTCCGTGAAAGGTAATGGCATCTCCTGCCAACACCCGTCCCATGCCCGCAAGTTTCACCTTTCGTTTTATCTGTCCGTTCTTCATATTTTTCTCCTGTTCCAATTTCCGCTTGCTGAAATTTGCCAGAATCTCTCCGCCCGATACAAAGTTATTCTTCTTTCCCCATATTGATAACATACAATACATACGGCTTACATTGTTCAGATACCTTATCCATATTATTTTCAAGAATTTCAAAGGGCGGCCATTCATAGGAAGATAAGAGCTCCAATGCATCTTCCGATACTTCATCATCATTGGAAGTAATAACAACCGTTTGAAGCAGTTCAACCAGCTCACCATGTATATCAGCAATGTAAATATCTTGTTTATAATAAGGATCCATAAACCAGTCCAAAGCCAGTAACAGGCTTCTCTTCTCGTCCCGACTGCCTTCCAGAAGAACCTCTCTGATTGCAGCAATTCCTTTTCTTACAATCTCTTTCTCATTTTCACCATATGTCGTATATCTGACGCGATTCCGCATAGAATCCTCCTACTCCCCTTTCTCCTGTCCGCGTTTCCTCTCACACGCAACACGCTTCAATTTCTTCCCCGTTTCCCTGTAATACGGCGCAAATGTTATCTTCGGCAGAACAAGCTTCCTGTCCCCGGCCAGCTTCTCAAACTCTCTGCGCACTCTCGCCCTCTCCTCATCACCAAAATCCGCATATACCATAATACTTCTGTCCGGCTTCTGTACAATCCTGTATTCCATTGTCCTATGTTCCGGGCTGTACTTTCCATGTTCTTCTGCTGCACTATCTTCCAGGGTTCGGATTCCGTTTTCTTCTGCCGTACTATCTTCCAGGGTTCGGATTCCGTTTTCTTCTGCCGTACTATCTTCCGGGGTTCGGATTCCATGTTCTTCTACAGGCTCGTCTCCTGCCGCAAACAGAACACAACGGCGGATAAAGTCAGGGAATATCATCTTTTCCTTCCCCTGTTCATCCAAAAAGGAAAACATGTCATCCTCTCTGCCTTCAATCTTTTCCAGTGCCAGGAATGGACTGCCACACCCGCAGGGAGCCTTTCTCTCCACCAGGATATCATTCAGCCGGCAGCGGATCACCGGTTGAGCCTTCCTCTCGAAATCCGTCACAATGGGAATGAACCTGCAGGTATCCAGATATTCCCGTTCAATCCGCACAATATCTTCATTCAAATGAAGCGTCCCATGGGAACAGGTGGCTGCCAGGCACCCTTCCGTACATTGGTATACCTGATGAATCATCTCCTGACGAAATACCTTCTTCAGGTAAACTTCATCCTCCCGTTCCAGCACCTCCGCAATGGAAATCACAATCCGGGGAGAGATATGCAGTTTCCCCCGCTCCATCTCCGCCGCCAGCATAAGGAGCAGCGACGGCTGTCCCACCAGGATATCGGGCTTCTGCGCCTCCAGCCGCTTCTTATGCTCATCCATATCCCGATAGATATCGAAAAAATGAAATCTGATATTCTTAGAGCTGACGGCCTGGTACAAATTGCTGTCCGCCCTCATGAAAAAAGCGATATCATAAGAACCCAGTATGCTTCCCGGCAGGAATTTCGCCAGAATATAGCCCGCCCAGCGTACTTTCTCCTCATCTGACACCAGGAAAATACCTCTGCGTCCGGAGGTACCGGAACTTAAGCCCACGGTAACCCCCTGAAGCTTCGGAACGAAATTCCTGTCACGCTCCGCCCTGACAGCAAATGCTTCCGCATCCTCACGTTTGATTCCCACTGTATTCAGCGCATCAAAATGCTCCATCATAAAGGACTTGTCCGCCACCGGATACTCCTCCAGGCTTCTCATCCCTCGATAAAATTCCGAGTGTTCCGCCACGTATTCCATATGTTTCTTCAGCTTCTTTTTCTGCCACCGCTCCAGCGCCTGTCTGTCAGAAAAAGGGCGGCGGTATTTATAGTACAGATAATATTTCAGCACCTTTAACCGGTCAACCATAGGCTTCTCATACCTCTTTCTGGTGGGTGTAAACAATTCTAATCTGGGGAAAATCACGCTTCATACGATGCATTCTCCTGAGACTGTCCAGATAAGCGGTGAAATCCTTCTGAAGCAGTCTGGGCAGCAGACGCATACGCCCGGCAGCTCTGACAAGATCACTGCCCCAGCAGGCATCCGCTGCCAGGAAGAGCATCTCATCCGGAATCCATAACCCCATCTGTCCCCTGCAGTGCCCGTCCAGCCTTACCCCGATTATACTGCCGTCCCCCAGCAGATCATATACCTCTTCAAAATACCGACAGAGAAAATAATCTTTCAGAAGCTTTTCCGGCTGCTTCCACTTTCTGATACAGCCTTTGGGCGGCACCAGATTCGGGAACATCAAATTGCGGAGCCGTGGTCTGCGCAGCGCATCCAGCGTCTCTTTCAAAGCGATCAATTCATATCCGCGAAACTGCGAAAGCCCTCCCACATGATCCGGATGGGCATGGGAAAGCAGAATGGTTTTCACGCTTTCCGGAAGAACACCGTCTCTTTTTAACCTCATATGAATGGTTTCCTCTCTCTCCAAATGCACCGGGTTGAGCAGACGGTAAATCCAAAGTCCCGCCCCGGAAAATTTCCTCCGAATATCCTGTGTCATAGAGAATATTGCCGAAGTCCTCATGTCGAATCAGTACGGCTCTGGCAGGAAATTCCCTCTTTTCCCAGCCCATTCCCCGGAACATAATCCCAAGGTTATTGGTACAGAAGCCGCAGCAATAAAGCCTTACCTCTTTCACTTTACCCGGACATGCCGGACTGCTCTGTTCTGTGCGTCTCTTTTCCTTTTTTACACCGTTCAGTCGGGCCGGACTGCCTGGCACCGCCGAAATGCCTGACTGTCCGGCCTTCTCTTCCGTGCTGTGGTTTTCCCTCCACCATGCGCCGTACTCCCGAATAGATTCCGCCAGCGTCTTCTCCGGCCGGTATCCCAGAACATCTCTGGCCGCATGGATGTCCATGGTCTGGGCATATCCCAGAGTACATACCGTATAACGGGTCAGGGGCGGTTCCCCGGCAAGGCCGAAACTGCGGTACAGCCATTCCAGTCCTCCTGCCAGACCATACACCACACCAAAAGGGAGCCGCCTGTAATGAGGCGGTTCGCCAATCGCCTGAAGAAACTGTTCCAGAATCTTTCCGAATTCCATCGGCTCCCCATTGGTAATGTTAAATACCCTGCCCCCGGCTTTTTCCGCTGTCATTGCCAGTTCACAGGCAAGCGCCACATTCTCCACACTGGTGATATCCACAAGATTATGTCCCTCCCGGAAGAGAGGAATCCCCGTTTTGTCATTGGCGCCGAGGATCCTGGGAACCAGGCTGGTATCCCCGATGCCGATCAATCCCCTGGGTCTTAGAATCACTGTTTCCAACCCTTTTTTCTGCCATTTTCCAATCACCTTCTCCGCCATCAGCTTGGATTTAATATAGAAATTCAGCTCGTTTTTCTCCGGTGCCTGCTCTTCCCGAATGTTATACTGATCCTCTCTTCCGGTGTAAATGCTGGGAGAGGACAGATATACCAGCCGTCTGATACCATTTTCCAGACACAGGGCTGCCACAAGATTCGTTCCCTGTACATTCGTCCGATAAAAATCTTCCCATTTCCCCCACACAGTGGAAAGTGCCCCCACATGAATCACATAATCCACGCCCTCAAAATAAGAGACGCATTCCTCCCTGCTGGTAAAATCCCCCTGGCAAAAACGTGCGCCGTATGCTTCCAGCTGTCTTCCCTTCTTCTGGTTACGTCCCAGCGCCAGAACTCTGTATTCTTTTGCCAGACGCCTCACCAGATAGCCCCCCAAAAAGCCGGTGGCTCCTGTTACAAGAACTGTCTGCTTCACAGAATCTCCCATACCGTATCCTTTCTGTCATTTTCTTCCACCACACGACTCAAACAGCTTCAATACTTCCCTCATGGACACAGCCGTCATCCTTTTTCTCTTTTCCTCATCCCAGCATGTCTTTAATTTCATGCACTCCGCTGCTTCCTGACACAATCTGTCAGGATTCCTGAGGATTCTGCCAAACCCCAGCCGTTCAAACTGCAATGCATTCAGCCGCTGCTCTCCCTGCTGAGGCCACAGCAGACAGGGAACCCCGAAATACAGAGCTTCATGAATACTGTTCACGCCCCCGGCCGTTAAAAAGAGCGAGGCATGTTTCATAATCGCACTTTGATTGACAAAAGGACGCACAATAAAATTCTCAGGGAATACACCTTTTCCCTCCCATACCAAGACCACTTGCACATTTTGCTCTCCGGAACGCTTCCCAAATTGCTCCGCCACCACCTGGAGAAATTTTTCATTTTTATTAAAAATAGTTCCCAGGGATATGTATATCAACGGCTCCGAACACTTGAAATCCAGACAGGAAAAATCATTGCGCTCCACTGCTCTCCTGTGGATTGACAAAGGGCCGACAAACCTGTACTCTGCCCCGAATCCACGCCCTCCCGGCTGGAACATTCCGGAATAACCGCAGAGATTATAGTCCCCCTTGTTCATCAGCACAGGCAGCAATCCCAGATTCTTCAACCCATATCTTTCTCTCAGCCTTCCCGCATATTCCACTGCCTTGGGAATTTCTCCGGCATATCGCAGGAATCCGGCGGAAAATCCAGGCACATAAGCTCCTAACCCTTTTCCCCAAGGACTGACAGGCCGATAATGTGCACCCATGCTGATACCGTTGCCTCTTCTCTCTATGAACAGACTCCACGTCCAATCAATGGCAGCAATACTGTAAAAGGCAAAAGATGCCAGAAAACATATCTGCCCTATGGATCTTCCCCATAGGGCAAGCGAATCATATATCACTGCACAAGGTCGCTCTTCCTCGACCTGCTTCAGCAGTGCAGGGAGCATTTTCCATGTATATTGCAGAATCAGTCGGTATAACTTCAAAATCCGTTCCCCGTCCGAGAGTTCAATCACATTCCAATCTATGGGATAAGCGCGGTATTCACATCCATTTTCTATGATGACCTCCCGAAAAGATTCCGTGGAATAATAGACTACTCTAAAACCTGTCTGCGCAAGCCGTCCTGCCAGATAAAGATTGGAAAACGTATGCCCATAAGCCGGAATCCCATAAAAGAACAGGGTTCCTTTTTCTGTTTTCTCCATTGCCGCCACCTCCAAAACCAGAACTATCCGGCCTTCTATTTACAGCCTGTTCCCTCACCAGCCTTTCCTGCCTCTTGATGGCTCTGAAAAGGAAATGGAAGCTTCGTTTTTCTTCATAAACAGCAGACCGAAAGAACCTGGTCCACAGTTACTTGCAATGGCGGAGGAAGCCTTCTGAAGATAGACCCTCTCAAAGGGACAGTACTGGCGTACCAGTTCCTGAATATATTCCAGGCTTTTTTCGTCCATCCCCGCATAAGTTATGAACAAAATCCGCCTGTCAATATTCCTTGCATTTTTAAGCACTTTCCGAACATATCCTTTTATCACATGCTGAAAGCTTCCCAATTCCATGCTGCTGACCGTCATCCGGCTCTTCCGCAGCATAATAACGGGATGCAGCAGCAGCGCATCACACATAGTCTGTATTTTTCTGGAAATCTGCCCGGCCCGGCACATAGCCTCAGTATTATCAATAATAAAAGCAGAAGAAATATAACGCCTTAACCTTTTCACTGTCTCTATAATATCTTCCCTTGAAGCGTGGTTTTTCGCCATATAAGCAGCATATAACACCGAAAGTCCCATGCTGCTGGAGAGATGTCCTGAATCCACAACCGCAACGTTTTCGAAGGATTTCGCTGCCTCCACCGCATTGTGGTAGCCGGTGCTTACATGCTTCGCCATGGTGATATGTATTACATTCTGAGCTTCAGTCAGCCTTTGCGCAAAAAACCTTTCATAATCTTCCATATCAGGAGGCTGGGAGAATCCACTCTTCCCCATCGCCATATGCGCCAGCATCTCATCTGCCAGCAGTTCCGAATTATCCAGGAATCGGCCCTGTTCTGTACGGATGTAATATGGACATACATATATGCCAAATTCTTTCTTAAGAGACTCCGGCAGATCACACACACTGTCCGTAGTAATCATCAATGTAACTCTTTTAGCCTGTTCAAATATCAGAACATCTTTGCCAATCTCAGACTGGCTGGCATCTTCGCTGAGTTTCACCAGCTCCTTAGGCAGTATACTCAACACGGCCGCCTCCAGCAGGGTACCGCTGATAGGCTTCGCCAGGTAACCACTGAATCCCTCCTTTCTGTAGATCTGCTGATTGTCGCTTCCCGCATTTGCTGTCAGCGCAATCACCGGCACAGTCTGACACATTCCTCCGGGCTGGGAATGAATCGCATGCAGACATTCTATTCCGTCCATCTCCGGCATCAGGTGATCCATCAAAATACAATCATAATGCTGGCACTGAGTCAGCCGCAGACATTCAGTGCCGTTTAAAGCAGTGTCAATCTGGATCTTCGTATCCGAAAGCAGCTTGCTCACCACCATCAGGTTCATCTCATTATCGTCAACCACAAGCAGATGCGCATCCGGTGCCTCAAAGCTTTGCTTATAATGTTCTCCCTCCCGGACTTTCATCCTCGAAGTCAGTGTAAATGTGCCCAACTCTCTTTCGTTAATGATATCCTGTTCCAGCATCACAAGAAACGTAGAGCCGTTCATATAGACACTATTGACACTAATCTCACCTCCCATCAGCTCCACCAGCTGACGAACGATGCTTAAGCCCAGACCGGTGCCTTCAATATGGCGGTTTTTCTTTTCATCCACCCTCTTGAACGCGTCAAAAATATAAGGAATATTCTCCTTCTTGACCCCTTGTCCTGTATCTTCCACAGAATACCAGACTTTCACCCGGTTCACCCTCAACCGTTCACAGCGAACGGAAAGGGTGACGGAACCCTCTTTCGTATATTTCACCGCATTATTCAACAGATTAATCAGCACCTGTTTAATACGCACCTCATCGCCGCAGAGCATGCTGGGCATGGACGGATCCACATGCAGCCGAAATTCCAGTCCCTTTTCCCTGGCCTTTACCCAAATCATGTTCACAATCTCGGAAAAAAGCTCCCCTGTTTCATAGATAGCATTCACAATCTCCATCTTACCGGATTTAATCTTGGACAGATCCAATATGTCATTAATGAGCGTCAACAGCATTTTGCTTGCCCCCTGGATATTCCTGGCATTCTCGGCAATGTCATCGGAAATATCCCCCCGCAAAATCATTTCGTTCAACCCGATAATGGTATTGATAGGAGTGCGGATCTCATGGCTCATACTGGAGAAAAAATGGTTTTCAGCCTGATTGAGCTCTTCAATCTCCTTTTTCTGCTGTATGGTGATCTGGTTTTCTTCTTCATAAAGATGGTTCTGGAACAACAGAATCACACTTGTCAGGGCTCCCGCCAGAATCACGGAACGGGCAGAATCAAAATATGCCTGAGCGTCAGTATTTGGCAGGACAAACTCCGGATAATGATAGGCCACATAATAACACACCAGCGTCTCAGCGGCACACAGGAGGAAAAACACCAGCATCCTCTTACCCTTCAAAGTAATACTGATATAAATGAAACAGAGTACAAACCACTCCGGAACCCCGCCATAAATCCCCCCTCCGGAAAAAAAGACTATCGGAAACAGCAAAAGCAGCAATACTACAATGGCCGTGGCTCCCACATTAATACATTCCTTTTCAATACTGATCTTCATGGCCATGTACATATAAAAAATGCTTCCCGCCATGATGAACATATTTGCCGTAAATCTGCCCAGAATCAATATAAAAATCAAAGCAATCATGCAGATACCCGTAACAAGCCGGAACATGCGCTCTCTCAGACTGGTCTTATGATCAAATATGATGTTAAGCCATTTTTTTAACACGTTAACCCCCATTCGTCCGATACATCGGACGTTCTATCAGGATAAATATTTTTTGATACTCTCGCAAACCTGCCCATACATCTTCAGCAGCAAGGGATGGTTTTCATGAATATATGCCTCATTCCCTTCCTTGCCCGCCCGTTCCAGCTCTTTTGCCCGGCTGGAAAGTTCCTCTGCGCCGATGGTCAGCGCAGTGCTCTTCAACGCATGAACTTTAATCGCATAATCATTCCAATTTGCCCCTTCGTACAAAGAAACAATCTCAGCGCGCTTCTCTTCAGCCTGGTCATGGAACATCTGCAGCATTTCCCGGTAAAACTCTTCCTCGCCGCTGCAATAATTCAGCCCCACACCCACATTGATGCCGGCTCTCACCAAAGACCCATAAGCCTGGGCAATTTCCTCTTCCGCCGTACCCTCTTTGGACACATCCTCCTTCATCGGCACATCGGAGACAGTCCCCTTTTTCTTCTCCCGCTCTTCCTCTCCGGATGCTGCCTTCTGCCCCTGCTCTTCGGGAACAACAAGATCCACATCTGATTGAATACATCTCTTTGGCAGCACTCTGCGTAAAACCCGCTCCAAAACAATACGCTCAATCGGCTTGGGAATAAATTCCGAGAACCCCTCATTCCGAAACATCTCCCGCGCACCGCTTAAGGTATTCGCTGTCAGGGCAATGATAGGTAAATCCTTATAAATTCCGTTGTTGATCTCCCGAATACGCCGCATTGTCTCCACACCGTCAAACCCTGGCATCATATGATCCAGAAAAATGACGTCATAAGCCGTTTGTGTACAAAGCTCCACCGCTGTCCTTCCGCTGCAGCAGGTATCCACCTGCATGCCATAGCTGCCCAGAACTCCCTTGGCCACCACCAGATTCATCTCTTCATCATCCACTGCCAGTGCCCGGACTCCTGGACAGACAAACGGTCTGCGGCCCACAGCCTGAGCATCCTCGAATTTGTTATCCCGTTCCTGGCCGCTTAACAAATTTACAATGGAAAGGACAAAAAAGGGCTTGCGCAGCACCATGAGATTACTGTCTTCATCCAAAACAAAATCTCTATCTGCAATAACCGCTACTCGAATTGTCTCCCCCAATTCTTCATAATAAGGAGCATTCCCCATATATTCCATCTGTGCAATAAAAATATGGGTCAATTGGTGCTCACGCTGCAGCTTCAGCAGCCCTTCAAAATTATGTGCCTGATACCCCTCAACTCCCAGCCCTTCCACCAGATGCAGAATCATATTGTCATAATATTCTCTTACCTCGTCGCGACTGTATTTCTCGGGACGAAAGAAACACGCTATACACATCTTGGAGGCATTCGGCACTGCCACACTGGGCGTATCATCCTCAACTCCCTGCGGAATTGCCATATGTATATGCAGCCCCTGCTGCTCCATACTCTCAAAATGTATAAAACCTCCCATAGAATGGAGCAGTCCTCTGGCAATCGGAATTCCAAGCCCCAGACCCCCCACAAAACGACGGCTTCCGGAATCCGCCTGGTAAAAATCGTCAACGATCTGCCCAAGCTGAGAAGAATTCATGCCTATCCCTGTATCATGAATATCTATGAGTAAATTAATCCCATAACTTTCATGCCGAAACCCAATGCGGAGACATACGCCTCCTTCCTCCGTAAATTTCAGAGAATTTTCAACCAGAATTTTGAGAATATGGGTAATTTTCTCTGCATCACCAATCAAGAGCGAGGGTACCTTGGGATCAACGTCAAACACCAGCTCCAGCTTATTGCCTCCATTCTGTTGGGCAGTCATGGTAAGCACGTCATTTACTACGGAAGTAATCGTATAGGCTTCCTGTACAGCGGTCAGAGTTCCCTCCACGCTTTCTGTGTAATCAAGTATATTATTAATTTGGCTTGCCAGACGTTTACCTGCCAGCTTTATGGAATATATGTCCTCACGGATTTCCGGTGGAAGCTCCTTGCCCAACGCCACTTCGCTGATCCCAATAACCATATTGACCGGTGTCCGCAGTTCATGGGACACATTTGAGAGGAACTCGGCATTCTGCTGCACAGCTATTTCCAGCTGCGCCTGCGTGCTTTCATATTTCTCATTTTCCCCTTTTCTGCGGTTAATCCTGTATCTTGTCACCACCAGAGCTCCCAGTATCGCCGCAGCGCCCAGCACCAGACGAAGCACATCCTCCGCTTTCATTTCCACATTGATCGTACCCAGAACCAGGACATGGTACAAAATCAGAAGCACATACATGAAAACCGCAAGATACAACAGCATCTTTCTATTCAGCAGCGACAAAAACAAAAGCCCGGTACAGACCAGCAAAGGAATGTCAAAAAGACTGGACGAATGCACGCCAAAGAAAAAAAACTCAGTTATCAATAAGCCCGTACATATATTTTCATACAGTATTTCCGATCCAATCCTTCCGATGTGGAGACACCATATTACAAGACAGCCAATGATTACCAGTGGAATCATCCACAGTTCCCACGATCTGAACAGAGTAATTAAACTCAACAGCACACTCAATATACTGAGTGTGCTGACCATAAGCAGGTGCATACTAATCTGTGCTTCCGTCCTCATTCTTTCTCAAGCTCCTTTGCAATCCGCTCCCGAAGCTCCTTCGGCAGAAACGGTTTTTTCAAATAATTTACTGCCCCCAGGCTGATCGCAGCTACAACGTCATCTTCATCCCCTGATGCTGTCAGAAAGATTACCGGCACCTCCACATTATCTTCCTTCATGCGCTTAAAAGTCTCAATGCCGCTCATCCCCGGCATTTCAATATCCAAAAGAATCAAGTCAATGGCTCCCTCCTTCAATTTATCAAGAGCTTCCTCCCCTGACTTTGCCAGCACCAAATCATATTGCTTCTCCAAAATCAGCTTCGTCCGCTTTAAATTCATCATATCATCATCCACTACTAAAATACACTTCTCCATACCACCTGCCGCCTCCTCGTTACCCTTTTGCTATTTCACATCACTGTATAAATTATATTAAAACAGGACAGCAATAAAATCAAGTCCCCTTTTTCCTTAACTTTATCTGAAAAATCAGCTTCTGACAAGTTTCCTCTGAACATCCTCCCATGCCTCTCTGTCAAACACCCTGTCCCGAAAATAAAATTTCCGATCTTCTTCCGTAATCTCACGCACTACCCTGCAGGGATTTCCCACAGCAATTACCCAATCCGGTATATCCCTTGTAACCACGCTTCCGGCGCCAATCACCACGTTACTCCCGATATGAACTCCCGGACAGATTACCGTATTCCCGCCAAGCCACACATTATCCCCAATGACTACTTCTATTCCATACTCATAAGCCGTATTGCGTGTATCAGGATGCTGTTCCCATTTAAGCAGCTTGCAGGCATCGGTTTTATTCTTCCCCTCCCGTCAGCGTCTTCAGCCATGCCGTCCCCGGATAGAGCTTTCCTGTGCGCGCAAAATACTCCACACATTTTGCGGCAAGCCTTGCGTCATGCATGGTATAACGCAGCGGCATAAAACATCCATAAATTAGCTTCTTTTAAGCAGCCATTTACTCTGTTCACAATTTCACAAAAAGACCTGCAGGCATTTTTTGTCTGCAGGTTTTTGATCATATGCTGCTCTGACATGCCGGCACAGCCGGCATGCCGGGAAATCTGAGGGAGCGGCCTCTGCCATTCTACCTTCTCTCCACAATAAACGTAATGCATTCCTTCCCGGTCAGTTCCCTGGTTCTTTCGTCCGGCTGCCCCAGTCCCACGCTGACCTGAAAGCGTCTTCCCTCCGTCACTCTTTCGCCTTCATCATTGACAACGGTAAATGCCTCCCTGTCCAGCTTTATCTCCAGAGTGCCGCTCTCCCCGCCGGACAGGAAAAATCTCTGAAATGCGCATAGCTTTGCATTCGGCGCGGCATAAGCGGATTCCATATCCTTCACATATACCTGCAGCACTTCGCCGGTGCCCACACAGCTCCTGTTATCCACATTCACCCGGAGCGTAAGCTCTCCGTTTTCTGTCAAAGCTTCCCCGCATTCCGCACTCTCTACCACCACATCCCCATACGTAAGTCCATAACCAAAAGGATACAGAGGCTTACCCTCAATATATCTGTAAGTCCTCCCCTTCATGGCATAATCCTCGAAAGGCGGCAATTCCTCCGTACTCCGGTAAAAGGTCAAAGGCAGTTTGCCGGAAGGTGAAATCTCCCCGAAGAGCATCTTCGCAATCACCGCACCTCCCCTGGCTCCCGGATACCATGCCTGTACCACCGCGTCCGCATGTTCCTGAAAATATCTCAAATCCATGGCGCTGCCGGTCATGTTCACAAAAATTACAGGTTTTCCCACACCCATCACCTGCTCCGCCAGCTCTCTCTGAGGTTCCGGAAGCAGCAGATCCACCTTATCGCCGGAAGCATAACTGTTACCCGTATCCCCTTCCTCGCCTTCCAGAGTTTCGTCCAGTCCAAGACAGAGAACCACAACATCACTGTTTCTGGCCACATTAACTGCCTCGCTGATGCGATCCTGTTTCCTGCCCAGGCTTTCCACCTTCTCTTTGAACAGATGGCAGCCCTCGGAATAGTAGACCCTTGTCTCTTCCGACACATAATCCTGGATACCTTCCAGCACCGTAATATATCTGGAAGAAGTTCCGTGATAATTTCCCACCAGCACCTGACGGCTATTGGCATTGGGCCCAATAACGCCAATCGCACCTGTCTTCTCCCGGCAAAGGGGCAGTATGCCGTTATTCTTCAACAGTACAATACTTTCCTCCGCGGCAAGGGCAGCGGCATCCAGATGTTCCCTGCATTCCAGCATATCAAAGCCGATTCCGTCATATTCCGTTTCGTCCAACAGCCCCAGCAGATATCTTGTGGTAAACAGCCGTTCCGCCGCCTCCCCTATTTCGTTTTCCGTCACCAGCCCTTCCTCACAGGCTTTCAATAAATAAGCATATGTACTGCCGCAGTTGACATCACAGCCGTTTTTCAGCGCCAGAGCAGCGGATTCTTCCGCCGTATCCGTTACCATATGCCGTGTGTGGAAATCTCTGATTGCCCAGCAGTCCGAGACAAAATGCCCCTCAAATCCCCATTGTCCTCTTAAAATATCCTGGATTAAGGTCTTGCTGCCGCAGCATGGCTCGCCGTTTGTCCTGTTGTAAGCACCCATTACCGCCTCAACCCCGGCCTCTTTCACCAGCTTTTCAAATGCCGGCAGATATGTTTCATACATATCCTTTTTGGAAACCCTGGCATCAAATTCGTGGCGCAGAGCCTCCGGACCGGAATGTACTGCAAAATGCTTCGCACAGGCCGCGGCCATCATATACTCACCGTCCCCCTGCATGCCTTCTACATAAGCTTTCCCCAGCTCTCCGGTGAGGTATGGATCCTCACCATAAGTCTCATGCCCCCTCCCCCATCTGGGATCACGGAAAATATTCACATTCGGCGACCAGAATGTCAGCCCTTTATAAATATCCCTATCCTCCAGCGCACTGCTGGAATTATATTTTGCCCGGCCTTCCACAGCCGTAATCCTTCCCACTTCCCCCAACAGTTCCGTGTCAAAAGATGCCGCCATACCAATGGCCTGTGGGAAACTGGTGGCCACCCCGGCTCTCGCCACGCCGTGAAGCCCCTCATTCCACCAATTGTAAGCCGGTATCCCCAGCCTTGGTATGGCAGGTGAGTCAAACTTTAACTGAGAAGCTTTTTCCTCCAATGTCATTTGACTGACCAAATCATGTGCCCTTTTCCTTGCCTTTTCTCTGTCTCTCACTTTCTACCTCCGCGTTTAATTTTTTCTATTCCAGTTCCGCATCCATCCTTCCGGCATCAGGAATCTGCAGGCAAATATTCGTACGCTTCGCTTCCTAACATTTGCCTGGATGCCGGACGGACGGATGCTGGGGTTCCCAGTTCCGCATCCATCCTTCCGGCATCAGGAATCTGCAGGCAAATGAAGCCTATGGGAACACCTCCAGCACCTGGCTGCCTTCCTTTACAAATGCAATAAATTGATTTAACCCGGCCCTTGCCGTAACTTTCTTTCCGCCCTCATATGCCTTCCTGTCGATTACGGATATCCAAGTTCCTTTCGGAAGGTAGACTTCTCTCTCCGTCTGTCCCTTGTTCATAATAGGTGCAAACAAAATATCCGGCCCAAACAGATACTGATCTTCCAATGTATAGCATTGAGGATCCTCATAATACTCATAAAACATGGGGCGCATTAAAGGTGTTCCCGTTCTGCCCGCCTCTTCCATATGCTCCATAATATAAGGACGCAGACGCTCCCGAAGTTCAATGATTCCTTTTATGATCCGGTAATTCTCTTCTCCAAAGCGCCAGATTTCATTGGGGCCTCCGCTTCTCTCAATGATACCGGGGTTGGGTTCCGGCTGGTTCTTCGTGCGAAGCCTGGAACCATGCAGCCTCATAATGGGACAGAACAATCCGAACTGAAACCATCTTACCAGCAGCTCACGGAACTCTTCGCTTTCCGTATCTCCCGCCAGAAAACCGCCGATATCGCTGTTCCACCAGGGAATGCCGCACATAGCCATGGACAATCCGCTGGTAACACTCTGCTTTAAGGCCCTCCAATCGGACATAATATCCCCGTTCCATACCGCCGCACCATATCTCTGACTGCCGGGATATGCCGCCCTGGTAAGGGAGATTATTTCCTCTTCCCCTTCTTTTTTCAACCCTTCATAAAACATCTTTACATAATAATAGGGATAGAGCAATGCCGTCTGTGCGCCGTTCCCCAGGTAAAACCGCAGATGTCCGAACTGCTGCGGATGTACCTCCGGTTCCGCCTCATCCAGCCAGAAATTTTTTATCCCATTATCATAATAATTCTCCTTCACCCTGTCCCATACATAAGAACGGGTCTCAGGATTCATGGTATCAATAAACGTCTGCTGTCCATAAAAATCAAAGGTTCCATACTGCCCGTTTTCCGTCCTTACCAGCATATTTGCCTCACTCATGGTACGGAAGTTCTCGCTTTTGGGATTGATGGTGGGCCAGATGGAGACTATGGGCTTAATCCCCATTTCCTCTAATTCTCTGCACATGCCTGCGGGATCCGGCCAATACTCAGGATCAAATTTCCACTCCCCCTGTTCGGTCCAGTGGAAATAGTCAATCACAATGGCAGATATGGGAATCCCTCTCTGCTTATACTCTCTGGCCACCTCCAGCAGCTCCTTCTGGCTCTCATAGCGGAGCTTGCACTGCCAGAAACCGGATGCCCAATAGGGAAACGCAGGGGCATAACCTGTCAAATCACAGTAAATCTTCATCACATCGGCCGGCTTCTCTCCCGCAAAGACCAGATAATCCGCCTGATACGCACTGTCCGCACACCACAGGGTATGATTCCTCGTAGTTTCGCATCTTCCCGGAGACGGATTGTTCCAGAAGAATCCATAACCAAGAGAGGAATACAGAAAAGGCAGGGTGGATTTGGTATTATAGTGCACCAGATTGCAGGTACTTCCCTTCCTGTCAAAGGCATCCTCCGTCTCCTGGCCCAATCCGTAAAAATGCTCTCCCTCATTGGCATCAAAAATCACCTTTACCTGATAATGATCCCCTTCCACATGCACATAATTATTGACATAATCCCCCTCAAATTTCGTGTGAAGCACCTGCTCACCCTTCCGGTAATATGTGACCACTCCGCCGTACCATGGGTTCCCCGCCTCCAGCGTGACGGATATCATACCGTTTTTCATGGTGACAAATTTCTCGTCCCCCTCAATGGTACAATCGTCTTCCACAGCAGGAGGCAGCAGTGTCCAGCACTCCGGCGACACCTCACCGTTCCTGGTGGCGCGGCAGCGGAAACAATCCCTGCCGTAAGGCTCTATCACTATAACTTCATCCTTTCTCCTGAAAGTTACCGTTTTGCCCGAAACAGTTATTTTACCCATATCACTCTGCTCCTTTTCTTCTCCTGCAATACTCCGGCCCTCATTAAAATCCTTCCTTCTCCGTTTATCCTTTGCGTCACACGAAGCCGTTGAAAAAATATCTCTTCGTTCACCTGCCCGATCGTTCCGGCATAATATCCTCTTGCCCAAAAATATCTGCCATTCTTGTCCCGATATTCCAGATGCCGCAATATGGTTTTCCGGCTGCAAATTTCCTAATCTATCCAGCATGCCATACTTCCGTGATGCTGTATTCCCCGTCCTGCTGACCTTATTTTATCGTTTCTGCCGCCTCCATCCCTCAACTAACTTATCGGCAGAATAAAGGTGATTTTTAATATCTGCTGCGTAAATCGCAGATTTTTCGTATTCCGTTCCTTTCAAAACGTTATAATGTTTTCGGCAAGTCTTGATTTCATATCTGCTTCCCTCTGAGCTCCAGCTTTGCTTTATAAAGAGATTTTCCCGTCAGCATTGCAAAATAAAGCAGTATAGCAACCAGGATGATAATACAAAAATCTCGCTGCGATGAATATGTTGTAAAGCGAAATCCTTTTGTGCAAAGCTGTTCCAATCGCCCCTCTATCCGCAATATCCAAAAACACAAAAAGGGGCATCCCCCTTCCGGTGCCCCCCGCCAAGTTCTTCAATCTGCTCCAACTGTGCCCCTCTCATCTGACACAGTATCCTCATTTCCCACAATCGAACCTTTCTTCAAAGTCAAAACGACATCCGCTTTCTGTGCCAGTTCCTTACTATGCGTAACCATAATCACACATTTGTTCTTTTCGTGTGCCAGCTCTGAAAAAATATCAATGATTTCATTCGCAGTATCTTCATCCAGACTTCCTGTGGGCTCATCGGCAAGGATTAACGATGGGCGTGTAATCAATGCACGCCCGATCGCCACCCTTTGCTGCTGTCCGCCGGATAACTGGCTCGGCAAATGGTTACGGCGTTCTTTCAGATTAAGAACAGTAAGCAGTTCTTCCAGATATTTTTTGTCCGGCTTTTGATAGTCAAGCAGCACCGGGAAAATGATATTTTGCTCCACCGTAAGCTCCGGCACAAGGTTGAACGCCTGAAAGATAAAGCCGATATTCCTGCGACGGAAAACGGTAAGTTTGCTGTCGTTCATGGAAAAAATTTCTTTGCTGCTAATCGTGACTTTACCAGATGTAGGCGTGTCAAGTGCGCCTATCATATTGAGCAGCGTACTTTTGCCAGAGCCGGATTCCCCGACAACAGCCACATACTCACCCTTTGGAACGGAAAAGCTGACGTTTTTCAAAGCGTGTACGGTGGTTTCGCCGTTTCCGTAAGTTTTACAGATATTGTTGACTTCTAATAAGTTCATGTGTAAACACCTCTTTCTGTTTTGATAGCCCCAATATAACAGAGAAATCCTACACCTACATTACAATTACCCTACAATTTTGTTGGAATCAAAAAATTTATCGTGAAAGAAGTTCCCATACCTAATGTGCTGTCAACTTCAATCGTCCCATTGTGAGCTTCTACGATTGCTTTTGTCAAAGACAGCCCAAGGCCGATCCCCTGTGTGTCTTTAGAAAAACGGCTTCTATAAAACCGTTTAAAAATATGGTGTAAATCTTCCGGATAGATGCCGAGGCCGTTGTCTTTCACGGTAATCTGGACAACAGACGCAAAAGACTTCCATTCAATACAGATGTAATCACCCTTTTTTGTATGGTCAAGGGCATTCTTCACAAGATTGCTGATTGCTTCCATGATCCAGCTGCGGTCACATAAAAGCGTTGTTTCCCCATTTCCCGACAGACAAATTTCCTTTCCTTCCTGCCTGGCACGAAACAGGAAATGCTTTTTCACACTTTCCACAATTTCCGACACATTTTCCGGAGACTTATCTAACACAATCGTGCCTGCATCCAGTTTTGTAATTTTCAATAGATTTTGTACAAGTCCTTCAATACGGTCAAGTTCCTGTTCGGAAAGTCTGGAAAACTCCTGAACTGCCCCCTGTTCTTCCGCTTCGCCCTGTATCAGTCCGATATAAATATTCAGGGCAGCAAGCGGTGTCTTTAACTGGTGCGAAATATCAGATATTGTATTCCGCAGGAATTTCTTTGCGCTTTTTTCGTTCTCTGCATGGGCATTTAAGATAGCAACCAAAGAATTTACTTCATGGAACAATCTGTATAATTCGCCCTCATCATTACATTCAATCGTAACATCTTCGTTACCGGATATGTATTCTGTAATCTGCGATATGGCATTTTCCATGATTTGATGCTGTTCTCTAAAATATCCAAACAAAAGCGCCAGTATTGCGGCGCTCATCAGCAAAAAGCAGATCATCATAAAAGCTGCCGCATTTCTAACTCCAAAACCTATAAGCAACGCCGAAGCCAACATAAAAAAGCAAATACATAACAAAATACTTCCAAAAAGTAGTTTGATTTTCCGGTTTACAAATATTTTCATCCTGCACCTCAATCCACAGTGTTC
>CAJUAP010000056.1:23524-26665 GCA_910584435.1 uncultured Acetatifactor sp. | reverse complement strand
CTTATCGAGCATACATCCGGTGCAAGGAAATTCAGAACATTCCCAACAGCCGTTCAGCAGTTTTGACTTCGCAGCAGGGCTGTCTGAACTGCTGCCTATGCCTTGCTGCGCAGAAATTCCAATACCTCCGCAAATTCCATTCCATGGGACGCTTTGATAAGTACAGTGCTTCCTTCCGGTATCAGTTCCTCCCTGTGAGAAGAAAGCATCTCCAGCAATGCCTGCCGGTGAGGGAAATATAGAATCACCGGCTGCCGGGATTGTTCCCCTTCCTGCGGATCACAACATTGTTCTGCTTTTTCCGCCTCGTCCATGGCTGCCCGGTACATATGCTGAGAAGCCTCCCCTACACAAATGATATAATCTATCCCCGCTTCCACTGCATGAGCGCCCATCTGTCCATGCAGCTTATCATAATCCTCTCCCAGATTGAACATATCTCCCAAAACAGCAACCTTTTTCGTCTCTGCCAGGGCAAGCATATCAATTGCGGCACGCATGGATTCAGGGTTCGCATTATAGCAGTCATCCACCAGGGTGTATTGCGGCAGAGGAATAATGTTAGCGCGGCCTCCTACTGCTGCAACTCCGGCAATGCCTGCTTTGATTTCTTCCCCGTTCAGCCCAAACAGCCTCGCAACACATGCTGCTGCTGCCGCATTCAGCACCATATGCATTCCCGGCTGCGGCACATGAATCGGCACCTGCACAGAAGCCGGCCGGCCGATACCTTCACTTTGTTCTTCATTTCGCATTGCCGCCCGTCCTTCCAGCCGCAATACGGCATCACTGCCTTCCAGACCATGACAGACAATTTCCTCCGCTGCTACTTCTTCTGCAGGATTTCCCCCCAATCCGAAGAAATGCGGCTTATGTCCTTTGATTTCCTTCAGTGTACTTAACTTATCGTCCTCACCGTTTAAACAGATTTCCCCGTCCTCTGCCATATAATCAAAAATCTCGGACTTTGCCTTCAAGATGCCGTCCCGGCTCTTCAAATCCTTCAAATGGCTCTGGCCGATATTGGTAATCACACAGATATCGGGCCTGGCCATTTTACTCAGCCGATGCATTTCCCCGAAATCGCTGATACCCATTTCCACCACTGCCGCTTCATGCTCATCCCTGATGCGAAGCAAAGTCAGCGGCACCCCGATTTCATTGTTATAATTACCATCCGTCTTAATCACACAATACCGCTGCGACAGCACTCCGGCAATAAACTCCTTCGTAGTGGTCTTGCCTGAGCTGCCCGTCAGGCCCACAATCTTCGTATGCAGCTTTTTCCGATAGGCTTCACCAATGTCCTTCAAAGCCTGCAGGGTATCTTCCACCAATACATAGCTGCCCCACTCCGAAGCCTTGCAGCCATGTTCGGTTTCTACCTGTTCCGGCGTCTTCTGTGTCACTGCCAGAATCCCTCCCCCGGCAAACACCGGCACAATAAACTTATGGCCGTCCACCTGCTCCCCCACAGCGGCAATAAACACCCCTCCGTTTTCTACTTTTCGGGAATCTATATCCACGGAGCTGACACAACTGTCAATATTTACTTCTTTCCCCCGCAGCACCAGCTTTCCACCGCATGCCGCAGCAATTTCTCCCAAAGTTAAGTTCATCATATCTTAAAACCTTTCTTTTATTAATAACAATAACGTAACAGCAATAACATAAAAACAATAACATAATAGCAAAATTTTTATTCCATAAAGCATTGCGTGTTATTTTCCGCCAGTGCCCCCGATAAAATTCTTTCGCAGAGCTGTTCAAAATTCATTCCGGCAGCAGCGGCCTCCTGGGGCAGTAATGATATCGGCGTCATACCCGGCAGCGTATTTGCTTCAAGGCAGAACACTTTACCTTCCCCGCTCATCACAAAATCCATCCTTGCATAGCTCTTGAGCCTGAGTACACGGAACACCTGCTCTGCAATATTCTGCATTTCACGGCTCTTGTCAGGTGCAATTCGGGCCGGGCAGGTTTCTACGGTGCTGCCAGCCTGGTATTTATTCCTGTAATCATAGAACCCTTCTTTTGGTGCCATCTCTATGACAGGAAGCGCCTTCCCATCCATGACGCCGACGGAGAATTCCCGTCCCTTTATGTACTGCTCCACAATCACTTCATCGCTATACAGAAAAGCCTCTTCCTTGGCTGCCCTGTATTCCTCATCGTTACGCGCAATGCACACCCCTACGCTGGAACCGCTGCAGCAAGCCTTCACAATACAGGGATAGGGAACCCTTTCTTCCTCCTTTTCTCCTTTTTTTACCCTGATTCCTGCAGGTGCCGGTATGCCATAGGCTCTGAACAAATCTTTTGTAATCCCCTTATCCATGGCCAGTACCGACCCTGCCATGTCCGCACCTGTGTAAGGAATGCCTGATAATTCAAAACATGCCTGAAGTCTGCCGTCCTCTCCGCCCACACCATGCAGCGCCAGAAACACACAGTCTGCACTCTGACATATTGCCAGCACATTAGGGCCGAAAAAACTTCTGCCCCCGTCTGCCCGCAATGCCCTGATTGCCTTCATGTCAGGATTCTTCTCACCCACAGCGCCTATTTGAGATGTCCAATCTTCCTCTCGGTCAAAAATGCCCTCTATCTCTCCTTCATACCCCAGATATACATCCAGAAGAACTGCCTGATGTCCATTTTTTCTTAACGCTTTATAAATCATGCTGCCGGAACTCAGGGATACTTCTCTCTCCGCACTGATTCCCCCTGCCAAAACAACTATTTTCATTGAAATATCAATCCCTTCAAAAGGTTTCCTTGATTGATTCTATTCAACCGAGAATTGTCACATGAATTTATTTTAGCATATTCGGCCTGTACTGCAAGACCAATTTCTTTCTCATTTATAACTTTCTTCCGTTTTCCTTTCTTCCTTCATTCTTCTGTTTACATTCTGCCGTACATTTCATCTGCTCTTTCCGGATTTCACTTCCCGTTTCCGGTCTTCGCTTCCAGTTTCCGGCTTCCAAGCCTCGTTTCCGATCTTCACTTCCCGTTTCCGGCTTCCAAGCCTCGTTTCCGGTCTTCGCTTCCAGTTTCCGGCTTCCAAGCCTCGTTTCCGGTCTTCGCTTCCAGTTTCCGGCTTCCAAGCCTCGTTTCCGGTCTTCGCTTCCAGTTTCC
>CAJUAP010000056.1:0-23424 GCA_910584435.1 uncultured Acetatifactor sp. | reverse complement strand
TCGCTTCCAGTTTCCGGCTTCCAAGCCTCGTTTCCGGTCTTCGCTTCCAGTTTCCAGCTTCCAGTCTCATTTCCCACTCTCACTGCCCACTTCCGGTTTCCGGCTTCCAACCTCATTTCCTGCTTTTACTTTCCGCCTTTTCCTTCACCTGCATTCTCTGCATCATACACCACCTGTCCGTCTATGATTGTATAAAGCGTTTTGGTAAACACTTCCATAGGATTACCATCAAATATGGCAATATCCGCATCCTTTCCTATTTCCAGACTTCCCACCCTGTCTGCCGCGCCGCAGATTCTTGCAGCAGATATGGTGATTGCCTTATACCCTTCTTCCAATGCAAGACCGGATTTGACTGCCAGCCCTGCACACAATGGCAGCGACTGGATTAATGACACGGGATGATCCGTGGTAATCGCCGTCATAACCCCTGCCTGATTCAACAATCCTACCGTCTTAAATGCCATATTCTGAACCTCTATCTTGCTCCTGCTGGCCAGATCCGGCCCTACAATTGCCGGAAACCCTTCTGCAGCCAGTTCATCCGCTATCAAATGTCCTTCGGAACAATGATCCAGTGTCATTTTTAAATGAAATTCCTTCGCTATTCTAATTGCCGTAAAAATATCATCCACCCGATGCACATGGGCTTTCAGAGGAATTTCTCTCCGTACCACCGGAAGCCAGCACTCCAATGCGAAATCCTCTTCAAAATCTTCACCACTGCACTCAGCCTTTCTCTTCTTCTCTTCATAAGCAAAGGCTCTCGTCAGTTCCTGCCGCAGCATGGCTGCAATTGCCATTCTGGTGGAAGGACTTTTCCCCTGGCCGGAGTAGTTGACCTTAGGGTTCTCGCCAAAGGCAACCTTCATGGCTGCCGGTGCCTTGACGATCAAATCATCCACACGGCGGCCCCTGGTTTTCACGAAAGCAAACTGTCCGCCCACTACATTGGAACTGCCCGGTCCTATCATGGCAGAAGTGATTCCTGCTCTCACTGCATCGTCAAACGCAGCATCCATGGTGTTAATTGCATCAATTGCCTTCAAATAAGGGGTTATGGGCTCTACCGTTTCATTACAGTCATCCCCTTCCATCCCTTTTTTCTCTTCCGTAATCCCCATATGACAATGGGCCTCTATGATGCCGGGCATGATAATGCCATGTTTTATCTCAATCACTGGTTCATGAGCGGCAGGATGAAATTCCACTTCATCCCGCCGTCCGATTTCAGCGATTTTCCCATTTTCTATCCGAATGCATCCATCCTCAATATCCGCATCCGCCATTGTTTTGATCATACCGCCTACAATATACATATATTCATCTACCCCCCCATGCTGCGCTGCTTTCCTGATATACATCATATCCTCTGCCAGTGTATCATACCGCCAGGAACATCCTGCCGGAAGCAGCAGTTCCATAACCTGACCGAACTGTTATTGCCGGAATAATGGTTCGGGATTTACAGGCGTACCATTTGAGGTCAGCTGCAGATACAGATTACTTCCTTCTACACAATAGTACTTTGTGGGCTGCGCTATCCGGCCAATCTCTTCTCCTGCTTCCACATGGCTGTCCATTGTCACTTGAATGCCTTCCAGCTGGCCATAGGTAATCTCATAGCCGTCTCCGATATCCATGGTTACGGCATGTCCGATTTCGGCATCTTCAAATATTCTGGTGACTCTGCCTTCCACACAGGCAGTCACAGCCGTTCCCACATCCGCACTGAGAATCAATGCCCGGTTACACTTATAATTATTCAGTGTATAAAAATGAACCGTATTTTTCATATTGAACGGAATAATTACCTCACCGCTCACTGGACGTATCAGACCATCTTCCTCTGCAAAATGCAGATTTTCCGGAACCACCACATTATTTGCAGATACCTCTGCCTGCTGCTGGTTTTCCGGCACTGACTGCGTTTCCGGTTCCAATACAGCTTCTGCTTCTATGCCTGTGGGAAGATTTGCTCCCTCCTGTACCTTTACTTCATCCTGAATCGATTCACTCTGCGACACTCCCGGCAGATCCACCTGCCCCGATCCTGCCTCCATAGGTGTGTAATCAAGGTCATTTTCCATATTCAGCATTTCTCCGGTCAAATCCTCCGAGAAATGATTTTCATCTACATTGTTTTGAATGATACCATTGGATATATTCTCTCCCTGTTCCTCTTCTGTCTGATTGTTCTGTGCAATCTCCTGTAGTTTGTCCTGGGTGTTATTCTCCAGAGCCGTAAAGTCTATGGCATAACCATCATCCTGACTCTCCTCCTGGTTCGATTTCATATAAATCCCTGTCATTGTAAGCGCCGCAAGCACAAACGCAGACGAGGCGATCATAATGATACGTTCTTTTTTGGCATTATTCCTTCTGTTTCTTCTCATAGCTGCCTTCCCTTCCTTTATTAAAATTACGTATAAGCCAAACTGCTTCATTTCAGCTTGCTAACAGTTTGCCCTTTTGGAAGTAAATTATGCAGATTCATTTCATTCACAGACAAATTAAGACTTTAATGCCAATAATTGTACAGGCTTTTACTGTCCGAAAACGAAAAAAGACCGGATTCCCCTTCGGAAATCCAGTCCTATGTGCATTCACAGCATCATTGCCTATTCAATTACCTGTTCAATTATAAATTTACCTGTTCAACAATAGAATCCACGCTTCGCAAGTCTTCTATTGCCATGAATTATCATAACAGTTCGGACAAATCACTGTCCTGCGTTACGCCTGAGAATCATACTTTGCCACATCCACATGCTGTACCGTTCCCACATTACCGTTTTCATATAAAAAGATACCTGTATTCCGGATGGCACCCTTTGTCTGTCCTTCCTGCCCCTTCAATGTGTAATCCGTAGACACATTCTGCAGACAGATAGCTCCCACACCCTTATCAGCCAGTCTGTAAAGCACATCATTACCGTTTTCATCCTTACACCATATCTTTAATTTATCCCATATGGCATCATTTTCATCAATCCAGCCATTGCCGTCCTCATCATACGCCGCCAAATCAGCGAATCCGTTGCCGCTGGCGGTACCAAACAATTCGCTGCCGTCATTAATCTGCCCGTCGCCGTTCTTATCCAGCGCCAGATAGCCGCTGCCGGAGCCCAGCCCGGATACCTCGTCCATCTCCCCGTCCGCGTCAATGTCAAAATAGAAAGTCTGATCGGAAAGCTCCGCCACGTCCGTATTCAGATTGATGACCAGAGGATCACACATTTTAAAAGCGGAAAGCTGCAGGTCTTCCCTGAAAGACTGCTGAAATTCCCTGCTCATACCCACATTTACGTTAAAGTTAATTTCTCTTCCATCCGCCGTCCGCACCGTTCCCACGGTAGAAAACTCCGTGTCCTCTGCCTCGATCTGAATTCTGTGCTCGCTGTAAGTAAGCACCTTCATATTGGTAATAAGCGGCCGTGCCGACAGCACTCTGTCATACACCGCCTCCCCGCTGCCTGCTCCATTCCACTGTACTTTCTGCCGGCCGGTGTATGCCGTTTGAGAATAGCCCAGGGCATACCCTTGAGAATAACCCTGTGCATATGTTCCCTGTGTATACGCTCCTTGGGCATACCCCTGCATATATGTCCCCTGTGTATACACGCTCTGGGAATACCCCTGCGCATATGCTCCCTGTGTATATGTCCCCTGCCTATCCGCTCCCTGAGACGAGGCTCCCGAATATCCGCTGCTCTGCATCCATGGCTTCATACGATTTCTTCTGCCCGCAAACAAAATATCAAAAATATAACGCAGCGTAGTCTCGCGAATATCCGCAAGCGCCTGGCTGACCTGGCCTCTGACGGTGACGCCTGAACCTGCCATCCTCAGACGGTTCTGCCAATCCTGCAGCTCTGCAGCCGGCTGTTGTGTCTTGTCTGCTTCACTTTCTCCTGCATTTTCCGTATTACTTCCCACTGCAGTATTCAAAGCACTGTTTCCCTCTGCCGTTTCCTGCTCATAGCTGGCAATGGTATAACGTCTCAATGTAACAGAGCTCTCCCGATAGCTTCTGGAAGACTCCATTCCTATTGTACTGGAATCAATTTTCAAATCTAAACTCCGCTCCTTTATGTCCACCCATTCCGCTTTGTACAAACCATCCCCTCATCCCTGACGCAGACAGCTTACAGTCTGCGGAACTTTTTATGGTTTCCATCCTGTCCCCCTGACAAAGTATCGCAAAACAAGCCCGGAATATACGCCTTGCAGCAACCCTTTTATCGTATAAAAAAGATGGCACCCATACAGGAAAATCCTTTTCCTCTCTAAGTACCATCCGTGGTGTCCATATATACTTGGCATTCAGTCGGCCGAACTGTCCGCCTGTAATATTTATATCGACACAAAATAAACTTACTTTAGTGTTATTTCATCTTACAGCTTCATATCCTTAACAAAAATATTTGATTTCTCCAAACTGCCCATACCATTGCCGGAGGATTATATTACTATCTGCTCAACATATCTTATCATATTCTATTTTACACTCCCTTCGGAGCTCCTCCGGCTCCCGGCACCGTAATCTGCCCTGCCTGTCTTGCGGCTGCCGCCCTCTGTGCCTGTGCCATCCTGGCTGACATCATACTGGCCAGCATCTCCCTCGGCAGAATAATATTTGCCCCAAAGGGATTGATGACCATTCCCAGCGCAGGGCAGATACTTCCATTAGGCTCCCTGCGCAGTATCATAGCTGCATATTCCTCAAGTTTCAGCGCAAACGCAGGCATCTTCTGGTTCTTCTCCTGCCATTTGCCGAACTCCGCCCTGTCCGTAAACGCCATGAAAAACTTCGCTCCATCAGGAGTGGACAGCATGGGCAGCTGTACCTTGCTGCCCGGTGCCGGAATCAGCTCCCCGTCAGCCCCTTCTGCAGGTGCCGGATTCACCATTGCCGGTGACAGGAACTCCGCCTTGGCCAGCTCCTCAACAAACATACCGCGATGTTCCGGCGTATCTTCCGCCTTCATCAGTTCAATCGCACCAACCAGCATAGGGTTGGAAACATTCTTATTAAATTCCATATGCACTCCCATCTGCCCGTTTATCCACAGGCGCAGTAATTAAAGCAATTCCTTACACACGATTATAATTTATCAGGCAGCCCTTGAGGATAATCTGTCTTTCCTCATCCGTCAGCTCGCCCAGCCGAAGTGTAAAAGGCTGCAAAGCGCCCTGCTTCACTACATAGGCCGTGATTTCATCCGATGCTCCGTCTGCCGGATGCGCCTTTGTCTCCACTGCCTTCCTGATATCAGGAAGGAACAGATAATCCATGTTCTGAAAGGGCAATTCCCCTTCTTCTATCAAAAACGGCAGCATTCCCCAGTTAATCAGATTGGAACGGTAACGCTTAGTCGCATATTCATTTGCGATATTTGCCCATCCTCCCAGTACCTTCTGGCAGGATGCGGCCTGTTCCCTGGCGGAACCGTCACCGGGCTTCACTGCGAAAATGGTGGAACCAAAACCGGTGTTGGAATGATCTGCCTCAGGATATTCGGTCCGAATCACACCCATTATCTCCTTCAGCACAGGAAGCACCTCACAGGGATGCCCTCCCTCCATGCGTGCTTTTTCCGCCTTCTGAATCTCCTTTGCCCTGCCCACATATTCCGGGTCCTTACGGCTCAAAGCAAATTCCGCCAGCCCTAAAGGATTGGACCGATAGGAGGAAGTCTCGCCGGAAGGAATCAGCTCGTCCGTTGTGGTGACAGGGTCATGAATCTCGCTCACCACCTGCAGTACCAGATGCTCCGGCAATGCTCCCATAGCCGGCCAGTCCTTAATATTAGGCCCAAACTGGATTTCCACCTCCGGGTCCGCAATCCCCTTGGAATCAAAGACACGGTTTGCATATATTTTGCTGTCAAAATGATACTGATACTTTCCGATTTCTCCGTCAAATTCCGTAGCCGGGGTCAGCACACCCTGGTTTGCCGCAGTAGCCGCAATGGAACGGGCATCCATCAGCGCCACAGAAGAAATCTGACCGTTCTGAAGCTTACTGCCTTCCCGGTTAGGGAAATTCCTGGTGGAATGCCGGATGCTGAAAGCATTGTTGGCCGGCGTATCCCCCGCACCAAAGCATGGTCCGCAGAACGCCGTCTTCATCACTGCTCCCGTCTCCAAAATTGCTGCCGCACAGCCATTGCGCACCAATTCCATATATACGGGCATGGATGCAGGATACACATTCAGGGTAAATCCTCCACATCCGATATACTTCCCCTTTAATATATCTGCAGCGGCACAGATATTTTCAAATCCGCCTCCCGCGCAGCCTGCAATAATCCCCTGGTCCACTATGAACTTACCGTTTTTCACTTTATTTTTCAGATGAAACTCCACAGCCCCGTCCAGGCTTACCTGGGCACGCTTCTCCGTCTCATCCAGAATATCCATCAAATTGGCGTTCAATTCCTCTATGGTAACGGTATTGCTTGGATGGAAAGGCATGGCAATCATTGGCCGTATCTTAGACAAATCCACCTGAATCATTCCGTCATAATATGCCGCCTCACCGGGACGAAGCTGCGCATACTCCTCTTTGCGCCCGTGAATCTCATAAAATTCTGCAATCTGTTCATCGGTCTGCCAAATGGATGACAGGCATGTTGTCTCCGTGGTCATCACATCCACACCAATACGGAAGTCCGCACTCAAAGAAGCCACACCGGGACCAACAAACTCCATCACCTTATTTTTCACATAGCCGTTCTTAAATACCGCGCCGATAATCGCCAGGGCCACATCCTGGGGACCTACCCCTTTGACAGGCGCACCTGTAAGGTAGACACCCACAACGTCAGGCATGTTGATATCATAGGTTTGGTTCAGCAGCTGTTTCACCAGTTCCGGTCCGCCTTCTCCCATTGCCATAGTGCCCAGGGCACCATAGCGCGTATGAGAATCCGAACCCAGAATCATTCTGCCGCCTCCGGCCAGCATCTCCCTTGCATATTGATGAATCACTGCCTGGTGAGGGGGTACATAGACACCGCCATACCTTTTGGCACAGGTAAGGCCAAACATATGATCGTCCTCATTGATAGTGCCCCCCACCGCACACAGGGAATTATGGCAATTGGTGAGCACATAGGGCATGGGGAATTTTTCCAGTCCCGATGCTCTGGCCGTCTGTATGATTCCCACAAAGGTAATATCGTGGCTGGTGAGCTTATCAAATTTAATCTTCAGCTTCTCCATATTGCCGGAAGTATTATGCTCCTGCAATATGCCGTATGCAATCGTCTGTTTTGACGCTTCTTCCTTTGTGATCGTTTTTCCTGTCCTGCTTAGAACAGCCTGCTGTGCCTCCGGGGTATCGGCTATGATTTCCATGCCGTTTACCAGATAAGCGCCGCCTTCCATTAATTTAATCATGCATTTCCTCCTGATTTTGTTGTTTTGTTTTATTCGTTTTTTTATTTGCTGTTTATTCACTGTTTTATTTGCTTTCCAATATAAGCTTATTCCCTTATCATCTTATTCCCTGCTTCCCGTCAAATGAATAAGCAGCGCCTCGCCTTTGAATCCTGCGCCGCCCACCAGCTGCAGCACATTTTTCTCCCCCTCTATGATATCCTTATCATAGAAATGGACATGTCCCGCTAACACCAGTTCCACCGGGCTGTCCGAAGATGTCGTAACTGCCTCGAATTTCTCCGAATCTTCGTTGGGATAGATTCCGCCGTAATTGCCCGCACCGATTACCACAGGGCTGTTCCATACTTCCCTGGCTCTGCCAAGTACCGACTGCGTCATAAAGGGAACATGCGCCACTACAACCACAGGCTTACCCTCCTGCAGAAGCCGCTCATATTCCGGGAATACATCACCGTTTACCTGATTGGTGCTGTCATCGATTCCCACCACCGTAATTTCTCCCAAATCCAGTGAATGAATTGCCGTGTTGCCATCCATATAAGGCGCCAGCAGCGGCAGATAAGTCTCCTTCCCCGTGTCCGTCATATATTCCCAGGGATACGTCCAGTCGTGATTGCCGTTGACATAGAGATACGGCATATCCAGCCCGGCCAGTTGTTCTTCCAGCCACTCCAGATTGGAAGGAGAAGGCGTGTCAATGATATCTCCCCCTAACAGGAACGCATCCGCCTTTATTTCGTTTGCATACCGCACCCATTCCGGAAACTGCTCTGCAGGCGTAACTCCCGTCTCATGCAGAAACATGGGCGTCCTGGCCTGCTCATTTTCCGCCGCCTGTGCGGAGGCATTCTGATCCGGGATAATCACATGGGTATCTGTCAGGAATAACAGGGTATACTCCCGTTCCAGCCCTTCCACATAAACCGTTTCTTCTGTCATATATTTCTCCCATTCCTCTGACTTACCGCAGCCGGACATGGCCATACACAGAAGCACAATGACTCCTGCAGCACACCATTTACTGTTTCCACGCCGCTTTTTACCATAATGCGCTTCTTCATTTTTACCCTTTTTCATAAATACCCTTCTTTATTTTACTGTAAAAGTCCCTGTACCATTACGGTGCCGCGAAGTGTTTTTGTGCTTCCCTTACACAAAATCAAGCTGTCAGAATGACAGCATAGACTGCAGTGCGCCAAACCCGCTTTTCTTGCGGGTTTGTGTGTATCTTCAAAACTCCCGGACTTTAATGTATGGCGGTGCGGCTGGCTGCATAAGAATTTTGAAAAGCATGCCCTTTTTCAAAGGCATGCTTTTATCGTTTACAGCCATCCTGCTTTCTTCTTACATAACTTATCTGAATCAGCATCCCGACTTCTTTACATACCGCCCAGACAATAAATTATTATCTTAATTCCGCCGTCTCACTCCAATACCACCTTATCCAGATGCCAGATTTCATCCACATACTGCTGAATGGTTCTGTCGGATGTAAATTTGCCGGAACAAGCCACATTGAGAATTGCGCTCTTAGCCCAGCCGGATGTATTCCTGTAAGCCGCTTCCACTTTCTTCTGCGCCTCTGCATAGGACTTGAAATCCTTCAGGATGAAATAAGTATCCGCCTTGTTGGTGGACAGGGTATTCAACAGGGAATTATACAGAGGACGGAACAGCTCCTTGTCTGCGGAATAGGTTCCGTCAATCAGCTGTGTCAGCACCTTGTGGATATCCGCATCTTCCTTGAATATCTGCATGGGATCATACCCGCCATGGTTCTCATACTGAATCACCTCGTCCGAGGACAAACCGAAGATAAAGGCATTCTCTTCTCCAACCTCTTCCACAATCTCCACATTGGCACCGTCCATGGTTCCCAAAGTCAATGCACCATTGAGCATGAACTTCATATTGCCCGTACCGGAAGCCTCCTTGCTGGCAGTGGAAATCTGCTCGGACACATCTGCCGCTGCGAAAATAATCTCTGCGTTGGACACATTATAGTTCTCAATAAATACCACCTTAATCCTGCCGCCAATGGAGGCATCGTTGTTGATTATCTTTGCCACAGAGTTAATCAGCTTAATTGTCAGCTTCGCATTACGATAGCCCGCTGCTGCCTTTGCACCGAAAATAAAGGTTCTGGGGAAGAACTCCATATCCGGATGCGCCTTTAATTCATTGTACAGATGCATTACATGCAGAATGTTTAACAGCTGCCTCTTGTACTCGTGGAGACGTTTTACCTGCACATCAAAAATGGACTTGGGATCTACCTCCACATCATTGTGCTCTTTGATATATTTTGCCAGACGGAGTTTATTTTGATACTTGATCTCCATAAATTCCTTCTGTGCCTTCTTGTTGTCTGCCAATGGCTTCAGCCCTGCAATCTGAGGCAGGTCTGTAATCCAGCCGTCACCCACCTTGGATGTCACCCAGTCTGCCAGCAGCGGATTGCCGTGAAGCAGAAAACGCCTCTGGGTAATACCGTTGGTCTTGTTGTTGAATCGCTCCGGGTACATCTCATAGAAATCACGCAGCTCCTGCTCCTTCAGAATCTCCGTGTGCAGCCTTGCAACGCCGTTGACCGAATATCCTGCAATGATAGCCATATGAGCCATCTTCACCTGTCCGTCATACAGAATTGCCATCTTACGTACCTTCTCCTGCACATCAACGCCATACCTTCCGGAATACTTCTGCTCCACTTCCTGGACAAATCTGCGGTTAATCTCCTCCACGATCTGATAGATTCTGGGAAGCAGTCTGGAGAACAGGTCAATGGGCCATTTTTCCAGAGCCTCTGCCATAATGGTATGATTGGTGTAAGCACAGGTTCTGGTGGTAATATCCCATGCCTCTTCCCAGGTCAGGTTATATTCGTCCAGAAGAATACGCATCAACTCAGGGATTGCCACCGTGGGATGGGTATCATTGAGCTGGAACGTCACCTTCTCAGGGAAACGATGGATATCATCATGCTTCCTCATGTATTTTGCCACGGCCTCCTGTACCGAAGCCGAGATAAAGAAATACTGCTGCTTCAGGCGAAGCTCTTTTCCTGCATAGTGATTGTCATTGGGATAGAGCACCTCCACCAGATTCCTTGCCAGGTTCTCTTCCTCAACAGCCTTGCTGTAATCACCCTTATCGAAGGAATCCAGCTGGAATCCTCCCATGGATTCCGCATCCCAGATACGAAGCGTATTCACAATGCCATTGTCATAGCCTACAATGGGCATATCATAGGGAATGGCACGTACTGCCTGATAACCTTCCTGGTTAAAATGGTTTCTTCCGTTTTCATCACAATACACGGACACATAACCGCCGAATTTCACAATCTTAGCATATTCCGGCCTGCGAAGTTCAAAAGGATTGCCGTCTGCCAGCCAGTTGTCCGGCACCTCAATCTGGTAGCCGTCCCGAATCTCCTGCTTGAACATGCCGTAACGGTAACGGATACCGCAGCCATAGGCAGGATATCCCAGCGTTGCAAGGGAATCCAGGAAGCAGGCTGCCAGACGTCCCAGGCCGCCGTTGCCCAGCGCTGCATCCGGCTCCTGATCCTCAATCACATTGATGTCCACACCCAGCTCTTCCAGAACCTCCTTGACACCCTGATATGCCTTCAGATTGATCATATTATTGCCCAGTGCACGTCCCATGAGGAATTCCATGGACATATAATATACAATCTTGGGATCTTCCTTCTCATATGCCTTCTGAGTAGTCATCCAGTTGCCGATGATCCTGTCCTTGATAGAATAGGATGCCGCCTGGAATATCTGCTGCGGCGTTGCCTCTTCCAGCGTCTTACGGTACATGGTCATTACATTATACAGAACACTTCTCTTAAAAAGCTCCTTATCAAACTCTCCTTTTTTCTCAGATGCCTCTTCCGCAGTTTCAGCCTTCGCCTCCTCTGCTTCCTGCACATCCACATTTCCTGTCAACTCTTCCACTCCTGCCATTTACTCTTCTCCTTTCGTTTCTGTGCAAACTCTCTTTTATTATACCAAATTTTTTCCGTCATTCCAACTCATTTTTTTATTAAATTCCTCTCATAAAGCACATTTCATGTAACAGTTCGGACAGCCCCTGCCGCAAAGTCAAAATTGTGCTCCAAAGCCGGCGTGCCGTCTGCCTTATACCTTCTCAATCGCAATCACGGCCTTCTCTCCGTTCACGTCCCATTCCTTTGCCGCCGCAAAATCCTGCCCGTTTGTCAATTCCTCCGCCAGCACTTTTCCGCAGATTGCCTCCCTGTTGCCGTATGCAATTCCTGCCAGCTTCTCGTTTCCGTTGACGGACACCCTGATATGATCCATGACTTCGAATCCGGCTTCCTTACGCATGGTCTGAATCTTACTGATCATTTCATAGACAAAACCCTCTTCCACCAGGTCTTCCGTCAGATTCGTATCCAGCACAACCGTCATCCTGTTGTTCTCCTGAGACACATAACCGGTTTTCTGGCTCATATCGATGAGCAGATCATCCTTAGACAGCTCCACGGAAGCTCCATCCACCTCAAACACAATCTTTCCCTGTGTGTTCAGCTCCTCCATGGCTGCATTGCCGTCCAGTGACGCAAGCTTTCTCTGGATGCCGCCCAGCAGCTTGCCGTACTTAGGCCCCACGGTGCGCAGCTGCGGCTTAAAAGTGTAAGTGGTATAATCCCGTACATCATCCGTAAATACCACTTCTTTTACATTCAAGTCATCCTCAATGATAGCAGTATAATAAGCGCCCAGCTGAAGGTTCTCCGCCTTGACATACATTCTGCCCAGGGGCTGGCGGTTCTTCAAGTTAGCGGTATTGCGGCAGGCACGCCCCATGGTCACGGCCTCAAGCACATCCTCCATATCCGCCTCAAGCTTTTTGTCAATATAAGCCTCTTCCGCTGCCGGGAAATCACATAAATGAATACTTTCCGGCGCAGAAGCGTCCACGCTGCACACCAGGTTCCGGTAGATCTCTTCCGTGATAAAAGGAATCATGGGCGCCGCCGCCTTGCAGATGGTCACAAGAGCCGTATGCAGTGTCATATATGCGTTGATTTTATCCTGCTCCATACCCTTCGCCCAGAAGCGCTCCCTGTTCCGGCGCACATACCAATTGCTCAGTTCCTCCGCAAAATCCTGCAATGCCTTTGCAGCCTCCGGAATACGGTACTGGTCAAGATTCCTGTCCACATCGCCCACAACGGTATTCAGTCTGGAAAGCACCCATTTGTCCATCACCGGAAGCTGATCGTAATCCAAAGTATACTTTGACGAATCAAAGTTATCAATATTGGCATACAGCACGAAGAAGCTGTACGTATTCCAGAGCTTATCCAGAAACTTATGCTGCCCTTCCAGCACTGTCTTACCGGAGAACCGTTTCGGCAGCCATGGAGCAGCGCTGGTATAGAAATACCATCTGACGGCATCTGCGCCGTACTCATTCAGCGCCTCAAAAGGGTCTACCACATTCCCCTTGGATTTGCTCATCTTCTGTCCGTTCTCATCGACCACAAGCCCCAGCACAATCACGTTCTCATAGGGCGCTTTGTTGAAGAGCAGTGTGGACTCCGCCAGAAGCGAATAGAACCACCCACGGGTCTGATCCACTGCTTCCGATATAAACTGCGCCGGGAACTGCTGCTCGAACAGCTCTTTATTCTCGAAGGGATAATGATGCTGGGCAAAAGGCATGGCACCGGAGTCAAACCAGCAGTCGATCACTTCCGGCACACGCTTCATAGTCTTCCCGCACTTGGGACAGGCAAATGTAACCTCATCAATAAATGGTCTGTGCAGCTCCACGTTTTTCACTGCCTCATCCCCGGTCAGGGCACAGAGCTGCTCCCTGCTGCCCACGGACTCCATATGTCCGCACTCACATTCCCAGATATTTAACGGGGTTCCCCAATAACGGTTCCTTGAAATCCCCCAGTCCTGGATATTTTCCAGCCAGTTGCCAAAACGCCCCTCGCCGATGGTGGGCGGAATCCAGTTGATGGTCTTGTTATTGCGCACCAGGTCGTCCTTCACCGCTGTCATTTTGATAAACCAGGATTCCCTTGCATAATAGATTAAAGGCGTGTCGCACCGCCAGCAGAAGGGATAATCATGCTCAAATTTCGGCGCGGAGAACAGCTTGCCCTCCTTCTCCAAATCCTTCAATATCTCCGGGTCCGCATCCTTGACGAATTTCCCCTCGTAAGGTGTGTTTTCCGTCATATTTCCTTTGCCGTCCACGAACTGCACAAAGGGCAGGTCATATTTCCTTCCCACATTTGCATCATCCTCACCGAATGCCGGGGCAATGTGCACAATACCGGTACCGTCCGACATGGTAACATAGCTGTCGCATGTCACATAATGCCCTTTCCTGCCCTGCTTTGCCACATATTCCCCTGTACAGGCAAACAGCGGCTCATATTCCTTATATTCCAGATCTTTTCCGGTATAGGTCTCCAATACCTCATAAGCAGCCCTGCCCTCTTCCGCCAGACCGCCCAATACATTGTCAAGCAAAGCCCGGGCCATATAATAGGTATAGCCGTCCGCTGCCTTTACCTTCACATAAGCCTCATCCGGGTTCACACACAACGCCACATTGGAGGGCAGTGTCCAGGGGGTAGTGGTCCATGCCAGGAAATACGCCTCTTCCCCCACACATTTGAAACGCGCCACCGCAGAACGCTCTTTGACCGCTTTATATCCCTGGGCCACCTCATGGCTGGAAAGAGGAGTTCCGCAGCGGGGACAGTAGGGCACAATTTTAAAGCCCTTGTACAAAAGCCCCTTGTCCCAGATGGTCTTCAACGCCCACCACTCGGATTCGATATAGTTATCGTCATAGGTCACATAAGGATCATCCATATCCGCCCAGAAGCCTACGGAACCGGAGAATTGCTCCCACATTCCCTTATATTTCCAGACGCTCTCCTTACATTTGCCAATAAACGGCTCCAGACCGTATTCTTCTATCTGTTCCTTGCCGTCCAGCCCCAGCAGCTTCTCCACTTCCAGCTCCACAGGCAGACCATGGGTATCCCATCCCGCCTTCCTGGGCACCATATAGCCCTTCATGGTGCGGTATCTGGGAATCATGTCCTTAATGGTACGGGTCTCCACATGTCCGATATGGGGCTTGCCGTTTGCAGTGGGCGGCCCGTCATAAAAGGTATAAACGGGGCCTTCCCTGCGGCTGTCGATACTCTTCTGAAAAATGTCATTCTCCTTCCAGAACTTTTCAATTCTCTTTTCACGTTCCAGAAAATTTGCATTGGCAGATACCTGTTTGTACATTTTCTCGCTTCCTTTCTTTTTTCCTGTTTTTCTACTTTCCTTTTTTCTTCTTTCACATTTTTCTTAATTGATAAATTTTCATTTTCGGAGAATTGCCCTCTCCGCACAAAAAAAGTTCCGTCCGTAAAAGGACGAAACCTCATCACCAAGGCATTCGTTTCACCACCCGTTACCCATACGCCCCCGAAGGCTTTCCTGCTCCCGGAAGTTATATGTCTTCCTTTAACGGTGGAATACCGTCCGGAACTACCGGGCATGAATACTCCCTGTTCACGCATCCCTTCCTTTGGCTCCGGCTGCTCAGAAGTGATCTTCCCCATCCTCCTACTTGCACCGGCCTCACACCCTCGCCGGCTCGCTGCTGCTTTCTCAGGACAGCTACTCTCTTCGTCATGGCATTTGCTTCATTTGATAAATTATTATAACGATATTTTCCTGTTTGTCAAGATATAATCCATAACTATAACCAATTTAACACCTTCTCTTTTACTTTTCCATACCAATCCATTTCATCCCTTGCCTCTTTTGCCTGTTCCAGGGAATATTCAAAAATTTCTTTTACCTGCTTTGAATCAGGCAGATATCCTGCTCTATATGACTGTTCTACCATATTCATAAAGGTATCCAATTCTAAAGGCACTATAACCGACTGCCCTCCATAATATGCGTCCTTCTCCATTTCCTTCTTCAATTTGGCAAGATGCCTCGAAACGGTTTCTTATATTCACAGCATACGATATATCATATTCTCCCACGATAAATTCACGATACAATTCCTCTGTCAAAGGCGTTTTTCCTATTACCAGCAGTGTTTTACAGGATAGATTTCTAAAATCATTTGCTAACCTTCTATGCTCTTTTTCACCAAATCCTTCTTTATAATCTTTATTACCATAATCACTGAATACACAGTCATATGGTGGGTCCAGAAAAATAAAATCATCCTGATTCGCCAAATCAAATATTTTTGAATAATCATAATTATATATGTCAGTACATTGTAAAAGTTTATAATGTTCTTCTGTGATCAGCTTTGTATTAAAATTCCTATACCGCCCAAACGGGACATTATATTCTCCGGCAGAATTGTACCTTATCATGCCGGAATAAGCCGTTTTATTAATGAAGAAATATATGACTGACTCTAAATATTCCACAGTAATTTTATGATTAAATGCATCTCGCATCAAATAATACAGTTCTTCATTCTTGTTTTCCACTCTTTCATCAGGGCGCTTTTTCTTTAACAGCTCATATGCACCTTGGTTTTCTTCATAAATATTCTGCAGCTTATCTAATTGCACTCTTGCTTCAGGATATTTTTCCTGCATTTCCTTATAAAAAATATATAGTCTGGAATTAACATCATTAATTATGGCTCTTTCTGGCTGAAGATAGAAATATAATGCCCCTCCCCCGAAAAAAGGCTCAATATATATTGAATATTCTTTGGGCATATGATTTACAAAATGAGCAATCTCTTTATGCTTACCGCCTCTATACTTAATCATTGGATTCATCTTATTCCTCCTCGTATAATAAGCCTCTCTGTTTACAAATACGGTAAATTTCTCTGCCAATCTAATCACCTTGTTACATCAATTCAGCCATGCATAATTGATATTTTTACCAGAAACAACATAACAGTTCATTGGCCTGTCTGGACTGTTACAAGACGACTGTGCAGACCCTTCTCGCCATCTCCTTCGCCCCCAGGACCCCGGCAGCTATATAGAAAGGCACATAAATATATAAATACCTCGCCCTGGCCTCGAACAAAACTTCAAAAACCGTCAGCCCAATGACCGCCAGTAACACTATGGCCACTGCGGAATCCGCCTTCTTCCGGTATCCGATCATTCCCAGGGAAGCCGCCAGGACACAGAGCCAGACGCCCTGTTTCACCGTTTCATTCAGGGCATTTGCCTTGCCGTCACCCCATATGATATTGCGCAGTACCGGTGAAATAAACTTGTTCTTTGGTTCATACACCTGATGCACAAAATTCCCTTCCATCTTCCACGCAAACGTCCCGTCCCCATAGTTTGTCAGTAACTTACGTACAACATGCGTTCCCAATCCTCCCAATCCCATTTCCTTCAAACGCTGCCCTATGACCTGCACATTTGCTTCCGTCCGCTCCGCCTTCGTAACAAAGCTTCTTGAGAATTCTACATCCTCTTCCAGATACCCGCCGTTATTTGCATCATTGAGCCCCATCATGATAAAATGAGTGAATCCAAAAGCTTTCTCCTGGTCCAGCTGCCTCGTAATATCCCTCACGAGACAGCTATAGAGAAGAGAAGCAAGTACGATTCCTGCCAGGGCATACAGCAGCCCCAGCTTTCCTGTCCGGCCCTTTCCTGACAATACCGGCTTCCCTGGTGTGGGCTTCATCAATTCTCCTTCCGCCGTTTTCGGTTTCGGAGTAAAAACCTCCACAATCACTATGGCGATAAAAACAATCAAAATCTGCGGCTTGACATGATATCCCAGACAGGACAGCACACCCAGCCCAATCCATTTCAGCCTGATACACTTCCCGTTCTGCAGCTTCATATAGAGGTACAGCAGCGCCGCAGGAAAGAACAGCCCCACGGAATCAGAATATGGAATCATCAGCCAGCCGCTGCTTCCCACAAGCACAAGATAGCTGAACCATCCGCACCATGCCCCGAAGCAGCCTGCAAGTTTCCGCACAACCTGAAACAGCAAATATCCTGTCAGAGCGGACAGGAAACACTGCACACACAATATCCCCATGATGCCCTGCTGTACATCCAGCACGCCGAAATATAAATCCGCCTTCCTGATGATGGAAAAAACAATCATCAGCAGCAGATTGTTCGGATAACTTGAAAAATACAATGTGCTCATCAGGGGTTCTCCCTCCGCAACCGCGAAGGCATTCCTGATGAGCACCGCCACATCCCACTCCGTATAAAAATATGCGTTATAACACACATATATCTGTATCGGAATCAGCAGAACCGTCAGACTCCGAATCGCCTTTTGAGAATATTTTTCCAGAATCCTGCCAATTCTCCCGCACTTTCTCCTCCACAGAACCACTCCTGCGCCCACAAGCGCCCCACAGCACAGCAGCGGTATATTTCCTGTCAGAAAAAGGCGCTGATACGAATAGTCCACCCACCTTGTGCAGAACAGCAGCAGAACAATAATAAAGCACATGATAACGGAAAATGTATACACCGCAATTTCCCGCAGAGGAAAATGATATTCATGCCGTCCTCTCATTATTCCATTCTCCCCTCATCATTTCATTTTCCGTTTCACTACTGCATTTTCCATTCACCATTGCATTGCCCCATTCACTCCTGCATTCTGCCTTTCAACATTACATCAACCCACTTACTCCTGCATTCTGCCTTTCAACATTACATTGACCCACTTACTCCTGCATTCTGCCTTTCAACATTTTATTCAGTCCCTTATTATTTCATTTTCCCTTTTACCGCTGCGTTCACCCTTCTGCTATTGTATTTTCCGCTCCCCTGCCGCTATCGGCATCACTCTTTCCTTTAACAATACTGCATTGATAATCTTACTCATATTTTCAAACAACTGTACTGCCAGCTTGGGAAAATGCTTCAGATTCACACATTCCTCCGCCAGAACCATCCCTGCCAGATTGCCGTCCATATCCCGAAGCAAATGCTGCATGACACTGCGCACGCCGTTGTCGCGGAAAACGCCATAGGCATCCGGCAGAGTAAATTCCAGCATATTGGTATTGGTAATCATGTACATGTCCCCCTGGAATAACTCCAGATACGTTTGATTCTCCAAAAGCGTCCGTTCCTTCTCCGTTCCCTGATGCCCCATAGAGCTGATGGCAGTCATTGACAATTCCTTCCCCCAAAGCACTATCAGCCTGTCAATGGTCAAAGTCACAACCGCATGTTCCAATAATGGTTCAAGTCTGCTGCTGCCATACAAAACCACATCTGCCAGCAGCGCATTCCATCGATTTAAGTCCTTTTCCGAATAAAAGGAATCTCTGATTTCCATCATATCATAGCCCTCGTCCGCCATGTGGAACCGGCCATGTTTTTCTTCCAGATATATGATAAAGCGATTCTTTCCCTTCTGTTTTGCAATATAAAGGGCCTTGTCCGCTATTCTCACCAGATCCTTATACTGATCAGAATCAATACCGCTCCTGGAGGCACCGATGGAACAGGAGATCCGATTGATACCAAGCTTATCCTGAAACAGCGCTGCTACATTGGTCTTAATCGTCCTGAGATAATTGCGCAATCCCACTTCATCTCCAAAATCCCTGATCACCAGCATAAACTCATCGCCGCCCACACGGCCCGCAGCGCCGTTTTCCCCCACCGTTTTCTTAATCACTTCCGCCACGGCCATGATAACCTTGTCGCCAAACAGATGTCCATAGGTATCGTTCAACGTCTTAAAATTGTCCACATCCATCATGACAATGGCCACCTGTCCGCCTGCACTCACTGCAGATTCCCCGTATTCCGTGATGGCCTTTTTATTCAATATCCTGGTCATGGAATCCACCTGGGTGCCTTCTACAAAATCATCTACGTCATTCCCCGTCTGCTCGTTGATAACCGACCATGTGCCAATGACCATTTTCTGCTTGTTGTGCATCCTGGAAATGAATTTGATCTTATAGGCATCCGGCGTTCCGCCTTTTGTAATGATATTCCCATGAAAGGAAAAATACTGGATCTTCTCCACCTGCCGCAGGGCCTTGCAGAAAGCTTCAAAAATATCCCTGTCTCTGCCTGTGACCATTTCCTTCTGTATGACCTCTGCCACCCATTCATCCAAAGGCAGATGATACAGCTCAATCACCTGCTCATAATCCATCCAGAACATCCTGAACATATCCTGATCCATTTTATACTCAAAATACACCTTGCCGCTGACAGTCAGGAAATCCTGCATCACAAAACATTTCTCGTTCATCCGGGAAAGCTTCCTCTCCCCATATGATATGTTCTGAAATTCAATATGGCAATGTCTGGAATCATGACAATCCTCTATACTGACAAGAAACCTGTCATATTCCCCCTGGTCATTCAGGATATGGATACATTCATCCACACTTCCGGCATCGGGTTCCCTGCATTTAACGATTGCCTTCTCCAGTCTCTCTATATCTTTTTCCAATACAATTTTATACAAAGGAAAATAGACATATGACCCCATAAAGTCATACATCTGCCTGTTACCATCTATCAGCATAAGGAATTTGTCAAATCTTCCGGCCGGAAATATGGCATCAATCGTTGCTTCCATGAAATTCACAGACCTCCTTACTCTTATGATGGATTCTTGTTCCAGCATATTTTATCAAATACCCCGGGAAATGTAAAGTAACTTTGTGCATATTTCATTCTTATACCCGCGAGCGAATAACAGTTCAGACAGGTCACTGAACTGTTATTCTCAAACTTGCATTTTCCCTGTAACAGGTATATGATACTATTAATTATACTCGTGAACGCATTTATCTGCCGATGCGTTCACTCGTTATACATTTAGGCCGGCAAATGTTTTCGTTCATGGGTATAAATTCTTACACAGAAACGCCATACAAATATAATTTATCCCGGCCGTACGGTGCCATAATGCTACACAATAAAAATTACCCTTTACATCGGCTGAATAAATTGCAGTCATGATATGGCAGAAAAGAGGATGATATGGACAGACAGAATCTCACATTGATGACAGATCTCTACGAACTTACCATGATGCAGGGCTACTACAAGAATAAGGATCAAAATGAAACCGTTATATTTGACGCCTTCTACCGCACCAACCCCTGCGGAGGGGGTTACGCAATTTCCGCCGGATTAGAGCAGGTCATCCAGTACATCAGAGAATTGCATTTTGACGAAGAAGATATTGACTATCTGGCCTCCCTGGGCATTTTCCAGCCGGACTTCCTGGAATACCTGCGGACATTCCGTTTCTCCGGGGACATTTATGCCATTCCCGAAGGTACTGTCATGTTTCCCAGAGAGCCAATCATCAAGGTAATTGCCCCCATTATGGAAGCCCAGCTTGTGGAAACGGCCATTTTGAACATCATCAACCATCAGAGCCTCATTGCAACCAAAGCCGCCAGGGTGTGTTATGCAGCCAAAGGAGACGGCATTATGGAATTCGGTCTGCGCCGGGCCCAGGGACCCGATGCCGGCACTTACGGAGCCCGCGCTGCAATGATCGGCGGCTGTATCGGTACCAGCAATGTACTCTGCGGACAGCTTTTTGATGTTCCTGTAAAAGGCACCCACGCCCACAGCTGGATTATGAGCTTTCCAGATGAATACACTGCCTTTAAAACCTATGCCGATATGTATCCTTCCGCCTGTATTCTGTTGGCGGATACTTATGATACCTTAAAATCCGGTGTTCCCAACGCCATCAAAGTATTCACCGAAATGCGTGAAGCCGGAATCCCTTTGAGCTTCTACGGCATCCGTTTAGACAGCGGCGACCTGGCTTATCTCTCCAAGAAAGCCCGGAAAATGCTGGATGAAGCCGGTTTCCCCGATGCGGTTATCTCCGCCTCCAACGATCTGGACGAATACCTGATTGACAGCCTGAAGGCCCAGGGCGCAGCCATTACTTCCTGGGGCGTGGGCACCAACCTCATCACCTCCAAGGATAACCCTTCCTTCGGCGGCGTCTACAAATTGGCGGCAATCCGTGATAAGGACGGACATTTTATTCCCAAAATTAAGCTTTCCGAGAACAGCGAAAAGGTTACAAATCCCGGCAACAAGAAAATCTACCGTGTCTATGAGAAAGAAACGGGCAAGATAAAAGCGGACCTCATCTGCCTGGCAGAGGAAGAATACAGCGAAGCCGATGAACTGGTGCTGTTTGACCCGATGGAGCCCTGGAAGAAGACGAAGCTGAAGGGCGGCACCTACACCCTGCGCCCCCTGATGAAACAGATATTCAAAGAGGGCCAATGCTGTTACACTTCCCCTAGGGTTATGGACATCCGGGCTTACTGCCAGCAGGAACTGGATACCCTCTGGGATGAGACAAAGCGGCTTGTAAACCCCCAGGCAGTCTATGTGGATTTGTCGAAGAAGCTTTATGATGTGAAGATGGAACTGCTGGAACAGATGAGCGAGAAATAAAAACGGCACCCGCTGATTACCAATGCTGCAGAGGCAACGCGGACGTAAGCTTCAAAGAAATGGAATAAAATAAAAGGAATAAAATAAATGGTATGAAATTATGAGCAAAAACATTTCATACCATTTATATTTACCCTCCTGCTTACTGCTCCATCTGCCTGCCCAAAAAGCCTGCGGCAGACAGCAAAAGCTTCTGCTCCACCTCTCCCATACGGCCCTTATTGTCATTCTGCAGCAGCACCACACTGCCGATAATATCGCCTTCACACAGAATCGGCGCAATGGCTTCGTGCTGATACTCATCGCCGCCCTCGTCACAGATGGACACAAAGCTTCTGTCGCCCCTGGACGCCATGATGGTCTCACGGTTGTGAATCTTCTCGTCCATCTGTCTGCTGACAGACTTATTCACCATCTGCTTGTATCCCCCTGCCGCTGCAATAAACTGGTCCCTGTCCGCAATCAGAGCCGCATGGCCTGATACCTGCGCAAGGCTTTCCGCATATTGCTTGGCAAAAGTAGACATTTCCCCAATGGGAGAATATTTCTTCAGAATCACCTGTCCTTCCCTGTCCGTAAATATTTCCAGCGGATCAGATTCCCTGATATGGAGCGTCCTGCGAATCTCCTTCGGAATGACAATCCTGCCTAAATCATCTATACGTCTCACAATTCCTGTTGCTTTCATAGTTACTTCCCTCCATCTTATCATCATGTTGACGTGAAGTTAGTATCTGTAAAAAGAGGAATTATATGCAAATATTTATAACAGGAAGTTGAAATTTTATCAGTACTTTTTATGACTTATCCCCTTCTTCCTGATGCTCCAATGTCACCGGCATCATCAGGGAACTGGTAAAACTGGTCTTACAATTATCATTCATCAATATGGACAGCGCGATGACAGCCCATTGGAAAGACATAATCCATACCATTTTCTATACCTGCCAGCCTGATATTGGTAATATTTGTATCAGGTTCCCTGATAATGCCATAAACAGCTGTTCCATGCCCGTATGTATCTTCAAAATCACTTTGTACTTCCAGTTCATCATTTCCTGTCAGCGTGAACCCTGAAAGCTTTTCGTCTCTGAATGCTTTATGATTATGCCTGACTCCTGTATCTAAAATCACACAATGAACCATTTCTTCCCCCTAATTTTTATAATGCTGCTGCTGTAAAACATACATATTGTAGAAAATACCCTCCGGATTATTTATCAATTCATCAAAAGTCCCATATTCCGCTACATGTCCGTCCTGCAGCGCCAACACCGCATCTGTGAATTTTGTTTTAAATACCTGTACAATTGCTGTCAGCTTAAGCGGTACTTTCAGCCATACAGCTTTTTTGTCCAATGCATACACCCTCTTGATCATAAATAATATATTAGCAAAGTAAGAAAAATATTGTTTCATCTCATCCACCCTGGAGACTGCTTCTTTCTGAAATCTCAGCTTATACTGCACACCGATTAAATCTGCAATGCAACCCGACTGCAGACCGCCAGCCAGGTACTTTCCCGGAAGCATCACTGTAAATCCTG
>CAJUAP010000055.1:19747-26874 GCA_910584435.1 uncultured Acetatifactor sp. | reverse complement strand
GTTCTGCCGTTCATGGTACTGGAAGGGCAGATGCGGAACTTATAATAGGAGGAGCTGAGAAATGTCAAGAGGAAAATTCGACAGCATCTGCCCGGACAGTACCCGGAACAATGCTCGGCGATGCACTTCAGACGAGCGTTGTTCTGCCGTTCATGGTACTGGAAGGGCAGATGCGGAACTTATAATAGGAGGAGCGGGATGAGTAAGAAGAAATTTGCCAGATATTCCTTACAGGATAAGGCATTGCTTTTGACCGGCTACATATTGCTGGGGCTATTTGTGGTCGCGATTATCATTCCAATGATTTACATTATAGTAGGTTCTTTTATGGATCCAATTACGCTGCAGAACAAGGGGCTTACTTTTGATTTCAGCAAATGGACCTTAACTGCTTATCAGAGGGTATTCAGCAATGCACAGATATGGATTGGTTTTAAGAATGCGGTAATTTATTCCGTGGTGTTTACGGTTATTTCTGTTTTCGTCACTTTGCTGGCGGCATATCCCATGTCCAGAACGGATTTCAAGGGCAGAGGGCTGATCAATGTGATTTTTGTAATCACGATGTTCTTCGGAGGCGGCCTGATTCCGACCTATCTGCTGATTAACAATCTGGGAATGAAGAATACTATGTGGGCCATTGTGATTCCCGGAGCGTTCAGCGTGTGGAATATGATCATTGCCAGGACTTATTATCAGGGGATTCCTGCGGAATTAAGAGAAGCTGCGGATGTGGACGGAGCGAATGAGATGCGGTTTTTCTTCATGATATTGCTTCCGGTGTGTACGCCGGTGATAGCGGTGCTGGCATTGTGGCAGTTCGTGGGTATGTGGAACAGCTATTTTGATGCATTGATTTACCTGGATGATACGGCAAAGCAGCCTCTGCAGGTGGTGCTGCGGTCTATTTTGATTCAGAACCAGCCGGAATCGGGCATGATTTCGGATATGCAGAGTACTGCGGAGCGTGCGCAGCTTGCGGAACTGCTGAAGTATGCTACGATCATTGTCTCCAGCCTTCCGCTTCTGGTAATGTATCCTTTCTTTCAGAAATATTTTGACAGCGGAATCATGGTAGGATCCGTGAAAGGCTGAAGACAATTCCTGATACAGGAATTCGGCAGATGTTTGAATAAAATACCCGCAGAAGCGGGAAGGGAGGTATAAAATGATAAGAAAGTATATGAAACGTGTAACGGCTGCTGTCCTGGCAGCGGGAATGGCATTCTCTCTGGCGGCATGCGGCGGTTCGGAAATCGAGTTGAACGATGGAACATTTAAACCCATGGATGCTTCCGAACTGCAGTTTCCTCAGCCTGAGGGCACGACCCTGACAGGTATGATCAGTTATCCGGCCAACACAGAGCCTTCTCCTAATAATCGAACCATTTTTAAGCGCCTGGAAGAGAAAACCAATGTGCATATTGAGTGGAATGCCATTCCAGGCAATCAATGGGGGGAGAAAATCCAGACAATCATGGCAGATCCGAAATCTCTGACGGATTTCATTTTTACGGCGGGATTTGGTGAGAATGATTTGCTCCGGTTTGCGCAGCAGCAGGTGATTATTCCTCTGGAGGAATATATAGATGCTTATATGCCGAATCTGAAGGGCGTATTTGACAAGTATCCGGAATACAGGAAAATGAGCACCGCTGCAGACGGGCATATCTATTCGCTTCCATGGATTGAACAGCTGGGTTCTAATAAGACAGCCATTCAAACAGTTGATAATATGAGCTTTATCAATAAGAAATGGCTGGACGATTTGAAGCTGGAAGTTCCGGAGACTGTGGAAGAGTTTGAAGCAGTGCTGATTGCATTCCGCGACAATGCGGAGAAGCTGAAGCAGGATTTTGGAATTGAGGGGGATATTATCCCGATGTCCTGTATCGTAAATGATGGCGGCCAGGATCCGAGTATTCTCATTAACGGTTTCGGCGAAGGATATGGTGATGCCGACAAGGGAAGACATATCGCTGTGACAGATGACAAGAAGGTTATCTTTGCTGCCGCCCAGGAAGGATTCAAAGAGGGCATAAAATGGCTGCATTCTCTGGCAGAACAGGGCCTGATTGATCCGGAATGCTATACCCATGAATGGTCCCAATATGTGGCAAAAGGAAAAGCGCATCGTTATGGAGTATTCTTCAGCTGGGATCCGGCCAATATTGACAACCTGGAGGATTTCATTCCGCTGCCCCCGCTGGAGGTAAACGGACAGAGGATTCTTACGCCCCAGAATGGTTCCTTTACCAGCGGTTATGACCGGGGACGCTGTGTCGTTACCGCAGTGGCAAAACAGCCGGCATTGGTCTGCGCATGGCTCGACCAGATGTATGATCCGTTCCAGTCGCCGCAGAATAACTGGGGAACTTATGGTGAGGATGATGAGTTTGACATTTTTGTGCTCGGGAAGAATGCCGATGGCGAAGACATGCTGCAGCATGCGCCTTTAGGAGATGCTTCTCCTGTGGAAGTAAGAGAAGCGGAAGCTGTCGGCGGCCCTCTTGCGATTCTGGATGAATATTATGGCGTATATGTGACATGTCCGGATGATGCACAGTATCGTCTTGACTGGATTGAAGAATTTTATACACCATATATGACCAGAAATTATGTATATCCCAATGTATTTATGAGTCAGGAAGATGTAAAGCAGCTGTCAAATTTACAGGCGGATATTGAGAAGCTTGTGAGAACAAAAAAGTCCGCATGGATCAGAGACGGCGGTGTGGACGAAGAATGGGACGAGTATTTGAAATCTCTGGAGAGTTATGGTCTGCAGGAGTATCTGGCATTGTTCCAGAAATATCTGGATGCATATTTTGCAGAATAACACAATGATCTGGATATATATTCTGCAGAATGATACAATGGTATAGAGCAGGTAACAGAAGTTACGGAAAAACTGGCAGGTGATTGTTATGATAAGTCAAACATTGAGAGAAGCCCGCAAATATGAAGAGGCTTCGGAAAAGATGATTTCTAAGGAAGAACGTCCGGCGTTTCATTTGTCTGTCCGCACAGGATGGATGAATGATCCCAACGGCTTCTCATTTTACCAGGGAAAATATCATTTGTTCTATCAATACCATCCATACAAGTCTTACTGGGGGCCCATGCACTGGGGGCACGCGGTGAGTACAGACCTGCTGCATTGGGAGTATCTGCCGGCGGCGCTTGCACCGGATGAATTCTATGACAGGGATGGATGCTTCTCCGGCAGTGCGGTTACACTGCCGGACGGAAGGCATCTGCTGATGTATACAGGCGTGGTTCGGGAACGTCAGCCGAACGGCGGCCATATTGAAGTACAGACACAGTGTCTTGCGGTGGGGGACGGGATAGATTATGTAAAATATGAACAGAATCCTGTTCTGGACGAAAAGGATCTGCCGGAGGGCTGCAGCAGATATGATTTCCGGGATCCTAAAATGTGGCAGGAAGAGGATGGCTCATACCGATGCGTGGTCGGCAGCAGACCCGGGGACGGAAGCGGGCAGATTCTGCTGTTTGCCAGCCGGGATGGTTTTGGCTGGCATTATAAGAAAGTATTGGCGGCAAATCACAATCGCTTCGGCAAAATGTGGGAATGTCCGGATTTCTTCGAGCTGGATGGGAAATGGGTCTTGCTTACCAGCCCGCAGGATATGCTTCCGTCAGGTTTTGAGTATCATAATGGCAATGGGACGCTATGCCTGATTGGCAGATATGACAGAGAAACGGAAGAATTTACCGAAGAAGCGGATCAGGCCATAGATTATGGAATTGATTTCTATGCGCCGCAGACCATTCTTACACCGGACGGGCGCAGGGTGATGATCGGGTGGATGCAGAATTGGGATACCTGTAATCACAGGAGAGGAAACGATGAGGCCTGGTTTGGCCAGATGAGTCTGCCCCGGGAGCTTCATATTAAGAATGGAAGGCTTTTCCAGACCCCGATTAGAGAACTGGATGAGCTGAGGTGCGGCCGGGTAGCTTATGAAAATGTAACTGTCACCGGAACCGTCCGGCTGGAGGGCATTCAGGGGCGGAGAATTGACATGGAGCTTAAGATCCGTCCGGCGGAGGGATGTGACATTTACCGGAAATTTGCAGTGCGGTTTGCCCAGGGCGAGTTATGTTACACTTCTTTCAGTTTTCGTCCGGGGGAATCTGTGCTGAAGGTTGACAGAAAGTTTTCCGGTTCCAGACGGGCGATTATCCATCAGAGGCGCAGTAAGGTGAACCATGATGACGGGGCGCTGAAGCTGAGAATTATTCTGGACAGATTCAGTGTGGAGGCTTTTGTCAATGACGGAGAACAGGTCATGACCGCCATCCTGTACACGGATCAGGCGGCGGAGGGGATTTCTTTTGTTGCGGACGGAACCATGAATATGGATGTGGTAAAATACGATCTGATGTAAGCGCGGAGAAATACGTTTTTTCCGCATAGAGAACAGGCTGCGGAAAACGGCAGCCTGTTTGCATATGCAGTATGAAGGAAATTCTAAAGCAGCGGATGAAAAAGAAAAAGGAGAGGATTGCAGTATGAAGAAATTTGATGTGGCAGCTTTGGGAGAACTGCTGATTGATTTTACGGAAAACGGAGTGAGCGGACAGGGGAATCCTGTATATGAGGCGAATCCGGGCGGCGCTCCCTGTAATGTGCTTGCCATGCTGAATAAGGCGGGCAGGAAAACTGCTTTTATCGGAAAAGTGGGGAAGGATATCTTTGGGAAACGCCTGAAGGCGGTGTTGGATGAGGTGGGGATTGACACATCCAATCTGGTCATGGATGAGGAAATCCGTACTACACTTGCGTTTGTGGAATCGCTGCCGGATGGCGACAGGGATTTTTCTTTTTACCGGAATCCGGGCGCGGATATGATGCTGAAAGAGGAAGAACTGCAGGAAGGCATTATCAGAGACACGAGAATGTTTCATTTCGGCACTCTTTCCATGACCCACGAGGAAGTGAGGAGAGCGACCAGGAGGGCAGTGGAGGCGGCAAAGGAAAGCGGTGCGCTCATTTCCTTTGATCCGAATCTCCGGCCGCCGCTGTGGAAATCTCTTGCTGATGCAAAAGAACAGGCGGCATATGGTTTTTCGCAGTGTCATATTCTGAAGATTTCCGACAACGAAATCCAATGGTTTACAGGGGAAGAGGATTTCGATGCAGGTGTCAGGAAGTTACAGGAGCAGTATCATATTCCTTTGATACTGCTTTCCATGGGAAGGGATGGGAGCAGGGCATATTACAGGGATCTGTGGGTGGAAGCGGCGCCTTTTCTGCAGGAGGCGACCATAGAGACGACAGGTGCGGGAGATACCTTTGGCGCCTGCTGTCTGCACTATGTTCTGGAGTATGGTTTAGAAAATTTAGACAGGGATAAACTGGCCGGGATGTTGGCTTTCGCAAATGCGGCGGCATCCATTGTCACTACCAGAAAAGGCGCCCTGCGTGTCATGCCTGAGATGGATGAAGTGGAAAACTTTGTGAAAAATAGGTAACAGTTCAGACAGCTCCTGCCGCTTCTGTCTTGTGGCGGGAAAAGAATGCGTTTTGGCACAATTTTGACTTCGCAGCAGGTCTGTCTGAAATGTTGCATGTAACATAAAATAAGTATGAAAATGTAAAAGTAAATATTGACATATAGAAAAAAAAGTGGTAGGTTTGTGCTGGAAAGAAAACTCGTTTCATGAAATTTATGCAGTGATGGATGACCCCAATACGGCTTTTCGATGGAAATCGTCCGGCAGAGGCAGGGGTATTTGAGGCACTGTCCTTTTAGAAAAGAGGATATTATGGCTGGAAGAGTTACGATACAGGATATTGCAGATGCGTTGGGCGTTTCCAGAAATACGGTTTCCAAAGCAATCAATAATACGGGGATTTTGGCTGACAGCACAAGAGAAAAAGTTTTGAAGAAAGCAGTGGAGATGGGGTATAAGCAATTTCCCGGTGCGGACACTGACAGACGGACGGGGGCTGAACTGCTTCCCGCCGGACAGTCGGGACAGATTGCATTGCTTACTACGGGATTTGCAGGAAATTCAAACTACATATCCATTATGCTGGATCGGTTTCAGGGCGAATTTTCCCGGTGGGGTTATGGTTTTATCATGCATCGGGTCAGGGAAGAGGATGAGGAAAATCTGCGGCTGCCCTCATCCTTTGACAGGGAAAAGGTATCCGGCATTATCTGCATTGAAATGCTCGACAATGAATATTGCGCCATGCTCTGCAGCCTGAATATACCAATCCTTTTTGTGGATGCGCCGGTGACGGGCATGGCGGAACCCTTGAAGGCGGATTATATTTATCCGGACAATCAGTCGGCTGTGTATGCTTTCATCAGAGAGATGGCGGGGAGAGGAAGGAAGCAGATTGGCTTTATCGGAGAATACATGCACTGCCAGTCATTTTTTGAACGCTATATGGGATACCGAAATGCGTTATATCTGATGAATCTGCCCTGCAGGGAAGAGTATTGCATTACCGGAAATCTGGAGGGTGTGAGAAAGCCGGATGGAACGGCATACCAGGAGTATCTGATGGGGCGTCTCTCACAACTGAAAGTATTACCGGAAGTAATGATTTGTGCAAACGATTATGTAGCGTTTGACACTTTGTGCGTATTTAAGAAGCTGGGAATTTCAGTTCCGCGGGATGTACGGCTCTGCGGTTTTGATGATACCATAGAATCAAAGATCATAACACCATCTCTTACCACGGTTCATATTTGTAGTGATGTAATGGGAGAATCCGCGGCATATTTGCTGATGTCAAGAATCAAAGAGCCGGCTCTGAACTACCGTACCATCCACGTACAGGCAAGTCCGGTTTACAGAGAGTCCACAGGGGCTGTCTGAACTGTTGCCATTGCGAGACAAAAAGAGATAAAAAGTTAAAATTTCCTCTTGCAAAACAGGCATAATTATGGTAATATGAGTTTCAGGTTGTTGTTTACATGGTACTCGCAAGATGTGGAATGCATGGTTCCGGAGTGGTTTGGATGTTATCTGCAGGCGGACATTGCCGATGATGTCAGAGGAAAGAACAGCCGGTCGGCGGATGATTGCGGCTCCATGGTCAAGCGGTTAAGACATCGCCCTTTCACGGCGGTAACACGGGT
>CAJUAP010000055.1:0-19696 GCA_910584435.1 uncultured Acetatifactor sp. | reverse complement strand
GAGCGCCGCCCTGTCACGGCGGAGGTCGTCGGTTCGAGTCCGATCTGGGTCGTTTTGTTTTTTTTCTGTATTCTTTTTCGTTTGTCTGTCGCATTTGCGTGTTCAAAGTATCATAGTTTTTTCGTCAGTTAAAATCCTGTAGCATTTGAATGACATATAAATTGCTATTGCATTCGGGGAAGGAATCAACTATAATATATTAGCTGGTATCATTGTCCGGTGCAGAGAAACCGGCAGTATTGCATGCAGCAATTGGAAAACAGTTCCGGAGCGGAAAATCATCTCAGCAGTCTGGAAATCGGATGATTACGGTACAGGAACAGGAGGATAAGGTTAAGTGGGCGGCGATAAGGATTCAGAGGCGGTTGCTTTAAAACAGGAGAAAAATAATTTAGCAGAGGGAACTATTTGGAAGAAGATACTGTTTTTTGCTTTCCCCATTTTTTTAGGACAGGTATTTCAACAGCTCTATAACACTTTTGATTCTCTGATTGTGGGGAAATTTCTGGGGGATGAGGCACTGGCGGCGGTCAGTTCCTCCGGCAGTCTGATTTTTATGATGGTGGGTTTTTTCAGCGGGGTGGCTATGGGTGCCGGTGTTATGATTGCCAAGGAATACGGCGCGAAGAACTATGAAACAATGCGCCGTGTGATACATACGGATGTGGCATTCGGGCTGGCTGCCGGGATTCTGCTTACGATTCTGGGTGTGTGTTTTACCCCGATGATTCTCCGCTGGATGCATACGCCGGAGGATGTGCTGCCTCAGTCCGTTGAATATTTCAGATTCTATTTCTGCGGTGCGGTTTTTTCAGTGATGTATAATATATTTGTAGGTATTTTACAGGCAGTGGGCGACAGCAGACATCCGCTGTATTATTTGATTTTTTCGTCCATGGTGAATGTAGTACTTGATCTGGTGTTGGTAGGCGGATTTCATTTCGGCGTGGGAGCAGCAGCATTGGCCACTACCATATCTCAGGGAATCAGTGCTGCTCTTTGTATGATACAGCTTCTGCGTTCCGAGTCAGAGTACCGGCTGCGGATTCGGGAAATCGGGTTTCACATGGACAGCATGAAGAAGATCATTCGTTTCGGACTTCCTTCCGGGGTTCAGAATTCCGTGATTGCTATGGCAAATGTGGTGGTGCAGACGAATATTAATTCCTTTGGGCAATTTGCCATGGCAGGCTGCGGTTCGTACTTTAAAGTGGAGGGATTTGCATTTCTGCCGATTACTTGTTTTGCACAGGCACTGTCCACCTTCGTAGGACAGAATCTTGGAGCAAAGCAGTATGACAGGGTGAAAAAGGGCGTAAGATTCGGTATTCTGTGTTCGGTTTCCATGGCAGAGGTCATAGGCATTATTTTCTGGATCGCTGCACCTGTGCTGATTGGGCTGTTCAGCGATTCTGCGGAGGTGGTTGCTTTTGGCGTCAGGCAGGCTCGTGTGGAAGCGCTTTTTTATTGTATGCTTGCACTGGCTCATTGTATTGCAGGAATTCTGCGGGGGGCCGGGAAGGCTACGGTTCCCATGTTTACAATGCTGGGCTTCTGGTGTGTGCTGCGTGTGACTTATATCACCGTTATGCTGCGGTTTATTCCGCAGATTGAGGTGGTTTTCAGCGCATATCCTCTGACTTGGGGGACGAGCTGCATCGTATTTTTACTGTATTTCCTGAAGGCGGACTGGATGCATAATTTTGAGCGTTTATCTCACTGAGCGTTTATGCCGGCAGGTGGAGATGAAGAGGAAAAGGGAGAGAATATATGATTCAAATTATAACGGATTCTGCATCGGATATTGTGGATGTGCAGAGAGAGGATTTGACGGTTCTGCCGATTACGATTACTTTTGGCGAAGATGAGTACCAGGACGGGGTAAATCTGACACATGAAATGTTCTATGAGAAACTGGTGGAATCCGATCACCTGCCTGTTACCAGCCAGGTGCCGCCATTTGCCTTTGAAGAAGCATACAGGAAAGTCAGGGAGCAGGGAAATCAGGCAATTGTCATTACTTTGTCTTCAAAACTGTCCGGCACATGGCAGAGTGCAAAGATTGCTGCAGAAAAATATGCGGATACTGTCAGAGTAATAGACAGTGAGAATGCCAGCATTGGGGAGCGCACACTGGTGGAATATGCGCTGAGACTGAAAGACAGCGGCTTTGCTTATGAGGAAATTGCGGACCGTCTGGAGGCGGATAAAGTACGGATTAGACTGGTAGCCCTGCTGGATACGCTGGAATATCTGAAAAAGGGAGGACGAATCTCTAAAACGGCGGCAATTGCAGGGAGTCTTCTGTCCATTAAGCCTGTGATAGCCATTCAAAATGGCGAGGTTGCCGTATTGGGCAAGGCCCGAGGCTCCAAACAGGGGAATAATCTTCTGGCAGAGCAGATTCGCCAGGTAGGGGGTATTGATTTTGAGAAGCCCTTTGTATTAGGCTATACGGGCATGAGCGATGCGGTTCTGCAGAAGTATATTGCGGATAACGAGGCATTGTGGAAGGGCTTCGTGGATCGTCCGGAAGCCGCCAGTGTGGGAGGTACGATTGGGACGCACATTGGTCCGGGTGCCATTGGAGCGGCATTTTTCTCGGCAATGTAATGCTGCATTGGGGAAAAAGGAATTGAGCCGCTGCACTCCAAGCGGCGATACGAGCAGTTTGCGCCGGCAAACCGAAATTTGTGAGGATACCATGATATGAGCAGGACAGAAAATGTTGAACTGACGGTATTATGCCTGATTGAAGATGGCGACAGAATTCTTCTTCAGAACAGGGTAAAGAAGGACTGGCAGGGATATACCTTGCCAGGAGGTCATGTAGAGCAGGGCGAATCTTTTGTGGATGCTGTGGTCCGCGAGATGAAAGAAGAAACAGGTTTAGATATAGTAAACCCCAGACTGGTTGGTGTGAAACAGTTTCCAACAGAAAACGGAAGATATATTGTCTTATTGTTTAAGGCAACGCAGTGGTTCGGAAATGTTACCTCTTCGGAAGAAGGGGTTATGGAATGGGTTGCGTACAGCTGTCTTTCAGAAATGAAAACTGTCAGTGATTTGGAGGAGCTTCTGAAAGTAATGAATACACCTGAATTGACAGAGTTTCAGTATCTTGTTGAGAGCGGCGAATGGATTATGTCGGTAAAATAATTTCCGGCTTACAGAGCTGTTAAGCAGCTGCAGTATATTATATACTCACGAGCGATGAAATTTGCCGCAATGACCTTGGCGCCTTTCGCTCGTGAGTCGGGTTACAATGAAGAAGAGCATTCATGGCAAGTTTTAGTGACCGCCAGTATAAATAATCGGAGGTATGTATGAAAGAAGTAATGGATCAGTTTTTGACGGGGGAGAGGGCGATGTTCCAGGCTCAGGATTGCCATATCAGCTATTGCACTTTTGCAGACGGAGAATCGCCTTTGAAAGAAAGCAGTGATTTGGAGATTGACAATACCTTGTTTAAATGGAAATATCCATTGTGGTACTGTAAAAATGTGGTTATGAAGGATTCCACTATGTTTGATATGGCGAGGGCGGGTATATGGTATACAGAGAATATTACCGTCAAAGATACCATAATTGAGGCGCCCAAAACGTTCCGGCGTACAAAAGGGATAGTGCTGTGCAATGTGGATATGCCCAATGCAGGTGAAACGCTTTGGAACTGTCAGGATGTGAAAATGGAGCGTGTGATGGCGAAGGGAGATTATTTTGCCATGAACAGCAGCGGCATTGTGGCCAGGAATTTTGATTTGGTGGGGAACTACAGTTTTGACGGCGGTTCCGATATAGAAATCCATCATTCCCGTCTGCTGTCTAAGGATGCATTCTGGAATGCGGAGAACGTTACGGTCTATGATTCCTTTATTTCCGGGGAATATCTGGGCTGGAATTCCAGGAATATTACCCTGGTTAATTGTACCATTGAGAGTCTGCAGGGAATGTGCTATATTGATAACCTGGTGATGAAGAACTGCCGTCTTATGAATACCAGTCTGGCCTTTGAATATTCTCAGGCGGATGTGGAAATTATCGGGAATGTGGACAGTGTATTTAATCCGAAGGGCGGCATTATACGTGCTGACAGAATCGGGGAGCTGATCATGGATGGCAGAAAGGTGAAAATTGACCAGACAAAGATTGAGGCGAAGGAAATTCTGAAGCATTCCGACAGGGCAGCCTGGGAGGCGTGATGACAAGAGTTCCGGAATGGGATATTGGAAAGGAAAGTCAGATATGAAGTACAATTTTGATAAGATCATTAACAGGCGGGGAATGGGTTCCCTGAAGTGGGATGTCCCGGAGCAGGAGCTTCCTATGTGGGTGGCAGATATGGATTTTGAGACGTCACCGGAGATTACTGCCTGTTTGAAGAATCGTGTGGAGCATGGCATCTTCGGATATTCTGTGATTACGGACGAGTGGTATGATGCGTATATCAGCTGGTGGGGCCGCCGTCATCATCATGAAATCAAAAGGGAATGGATGATTTTCTGTATGGGAGTTGTGCCGGCAATTTCCAGTGCGGTTCGAAAATTAACTACGGTAGGAGAAAATGTATTGATACAGACACCTGTGTATAATATTTTCTTCAATTGTATACGAAACAACGGACGGAATATTCTGGAGAGTCCGCTGGTGTATGACGGACGGGAGTATTCTATTGATTTTGCCGATTTGGAAGAAAAGCTTGCAGATCCTCAGACCACGCTGATGTTATTGTGTAATCCCCACAATCCGGTGGGGAAAATATGGGATAAGGAGACGCTTGCACATATCGGCGAGCTATGTGCAAAGCATCATGTGCTGGTATTGTCGGATGAGATACATTGTGATTTGACAGATCCGGGCTTTGAATATGTGCCCTTTGCCTCTGTATCCGAGGTGTGCCGGAATAACAGTGTGACATGTATTGCGCCTACGAAGACCTTTAATATAGCAGGATTGCAGACTGCAGCGGCAGTGGTTCCGGACCCTGTACTGCGCCATAAGCTGAACCGGGGCTTCAATACGGATGAAGTGGCGGAACCCAATGCATTTGCCATTGGAGCTGCGGTGGCGGCATTTAATTATGGGGAGGCATGGCTGGATGAATTGCGGGAGTATCTGAGTGAGAATAAGAGTTGTGTGAGACGTTATGTGGAAGAGAAGATTCCTGCGCTTCGGGTGGTGCCTTCCCAGGCGACCTATCTATTGTGGCTGGACTGCAGCACAATTACGGAGGATGCAGGAAAGCTGGCTGCATTTATCCGTGAGGATTCCGGTCTGTATCTCACGAAGGGGAGGGAATACGGCGAGAACGGCAGACAGTTCCTGCGCCTGAATCCTGCCTGTCCTAAGGAGCGGCTGCTGGATGGACTGGGGCGTCTGGAGAAGAGTGTATCTAAGTATATGGAAAATCCTTCGTAATGCTGTATCAAGGCAGCAGTTCAGTGACCTGTCTGAACTGTTGCGTATAAAGCAGTAAAATAATCTAAATAATCTGCATGTAAGATTCATACTATGCAGGTGAATCTTACATGCAGATGAATGTGTCAGCTGTTCCATTTGCTATGAGTTCATATCCTGTTCAGGTTCATATAGCTTTTCTAATTTTTTGAGATATTGGTATCGTTCCTTTGCCTGGGCTGCTGCCTCCTGAAACAGTATCGCTGCTTCTTCGGGATGGTAACGTTTCAGTGCGTCATAGCGGATTTCTCCCTCTAAAAATGTCTCGTAATCAAGGCTGGGTTCCGGGCTGTCCAGAATAAACGGATTTTTCCCCTGAGCCTTATATTGGGGATGGAAGCGGAATAAATGATAATATCCGGCATCTACGGCTTTCTTTGCTTCGTGTGGTGAAGTGCCTAAACCGGCACGGATGCCATGGGCGATACAGGTGGCGTAGGCAATGACCAGGGAAGGACCCGGATAGGCGGCGGCTTCCGTCAGAGCTTTTACCGTTTGATTATAATCGGCACCAAGGGCAATCTGAGCCACATATACATTTCCGTAGGTCATGGCAATGGAGGCTAAATCCTTTTTACGGGTTTTCTTACCTCCTGTGGCAAATTTGGCAGTGGAACCTGTGGGGGTGGCTTTGGATGCCTGGCCGCCGGTATTGGAGTACACTTCTGTATCTAAAACCAGGATATTAATGTTTTTTCCGCTGGCAAGTACATGGTCCAGACCACTGAAACCGATGTCATAAGCCCAGCCGTCGCCGCCCAGGATCCATTGTATTGTCTCCTGTTCCTGGGAATTGCTGTCCATTGGAGATAACTGCTGTGAGCTTTTTCGTTTTCTGGCTGCCTCCTGGGCCATAAGCATACCGTAACCAAATTCAGCGCCATCTTCAAACAGTGAATTTGACCAGGCGGGACCGTGTCCTTCATCATCCAGGGTGTAAGCGCAGGACGGTGCAGAGTTGCCCCAGATAGAACTGCACCCGGTGGCGTTGGCAATATACATCTTAGAACCGAACAACTGGGTCAATAGTTTTACATAGGCCGTTTCGCCGCATCCGGCACATGCTCCCGAAAATTCCATAAGAGGACGTAAGAACTGACTGCCTTTGACTGTGTCGATACGGAATTTCTGAGCGGCTTCCCTGTTAGGAAGCAGGGGTTTACAGTAATCAAATGCCTGCTGCCATTCCTTATGGGGATATTTTTCCGCGTGTTCGTTGACGGGCATCATTTCCAGTGCCTTCTTCCCCTGTTTTCCGGGGCAGACTGCCGCACAGGTACCGCAGCCGGTGCAGTCAAACTGTGATATGGTAATGGCAAAGGCATGATGATCCAGTCCTGCCATGGGAAGGCTGCGCATGCTTTCAGGTGCTGCTGCCAATTCCCTGTCATCCAGTACTGCGGGGCGAATGACTGCATGAGGACATACAAAAGAACAGCGGTTGCACTGGATACAATTCTCAGGTTTCCATACCGGAAGCTCTGTGGCAATATTGCGCCTTTCGTGTGCCGTACTTCCGGGAGGCGTGTAACCATCCGCATAAGGCAGGAAAGCAGATACCGGCAGATCGTTGCCCCTCTGGTCTGTGACGGGCTGCTGGATATTGAGGACGAAATCCGTCATTTCCGGACGGTCTGGGAGCGGAGTATTGTCCAGGGAATCGGAAGGGATGGATGTGCAGGTCTGCCAGTGCTCCGGAATGGGAATTTCATACACCTCAGCAAGTCCTCGTTCGATTGCCTCGTAATTCATTTGCAGGATTTTACTGCCGTTTTTTCCGTAGCTTTTTTCAGCGGCTTCTTTCATCCATTTTCCGGCATCTTCAGGGGAGAGAAGCCCGGATACGGCAAAGAAGGCAGCCTGCAGGATGGTGCTGATTTTGCTGTTCAGCCCGATTTCTTTGCCGATGCCGATGGCATCAATTACATAGAAGCGGATTCTGTGTCCGGCAAGGTAAGACTTCATAGGGTTCGGAAGGTATTGATCCAATTCCTTCACCATCAATTCTATTTTTTTCTCTGAGAGTGTTCTGTTCCTGGAGAGAATATCATCCCCGGACATTCCTTCGTCTTTGGAGAATTCTACATTTTCGGCAAGGGAAGCATAGGTTTCGGGTTCTTCCTGTCTGCTTCCGCCGTCATCGCGGAAATGGTAATTGAGCAGGAAGGTTCCGCCGTCTTTTAATTCCTGTGCCATCTGATATTTGTGCAGGTAGACCTGGTTGTGGCAGGCAACAAAATCGGCTTTGTGTATCAGGTAAGCACTCCGAATGGGGCTTTTTCCAAAGCGGAGATGGGAGATGGTCAGTCCTCTGGATTTTTTGGAATCGTATTCAAAGTATCCCTGTACTGTCATATCTGTGTGATTGCCAATAATCTTAATGGCATTTTTTGTTGCGCTGACAGTGCCGTCACCGCCCAGCCCCCAGAATTTGCAGGAAACAATGTCGTCAGGTGCGGTGTCAGGTATCTCAGGAACTTCTAATGACAGATGCGTCACATCATCTGTAATGCCGATTGTGAAACAGGGTCTGGTATGATTGGCGTAAACAGCCGCAATCTGGGCCGGGGTGGTTTCTTTGGAGCTGAGACCGTAACGGCCGGAAAAAATGCGGATGTGGGACAGGTTTTCTCCGGCCAATGCCGCTGTCACATCCAGGTAAAGGGGTTCGCCCACAGCCCCTGGCTCTTTGGTGCGGTCTAACACCGTAATCTGTCTGACGGTCTGGGGCAGTTTCTGCACCAGATGGACGCTGCTGAAAGGACGGTAGAGATGTACGATAATCAGGCCGAATTTCTGTTCCGGTACACTGTCCAGGTATTCCTTGACGGTTTCGCAGATACTGCCCATGGCAATGATAACATGTTCCGCATCGGGAGCGCCATAATAATCAAAGAGGCCATAGGAGGTTCCAAGCCTGTCATTGATTTTGGCAAGCTGTTTTTCTACGATTTGCGGCAATGCCTGATAAAAGGGATTGGCAGCTTCTCTTGCCTGGAAGAAGATGTCAGGGTTCTGCGCGGAACCATATACTTTGCCATGGGTTGGATGGAGAGACCGTTGGCGGAATCGTTCCAAAGCTTCCATGTTCATCATATCTTTCAGATCCGCATATTCCCAGACTGCAATTTTGTGTAATTCGTGGGAGGTGCGGAAGCCGTCGAAGAAGTTCAGGAAGGGAATCCGGCCTTCCAGGGCTGCCAGGTGGGCAGCGGGAGATAAGTCCATAACTTCCTGAACACTGCTTTCGGAGAAAATGGCGGTACCTGTCTGTCTGCAGGCATAGATATCGGAGTGGTCGCCGAAGATGGAGAGGGCATGGGTGGCAATGGTTCTGGCTGCAACATGAATGACGCCGGGCAGCAGTTCTCCGGCAATGCGGTACAGATTGGGAATCATGAGCAGCAGGCCCTGGGACGAGGTAAAGGTAACGGCTAAGGAACCGGCCAGCAATGCACCATGTACCGCACTGGCGGCGCCTGCTTCCGACTGCATTTGAGAAATTTCCAGAATCTGGCCGTAGATATTCGTCCGACCTTTTCCGGCCCATTCATCACAGAGTTCAGCCATGGGAGAAGAGGGTGTGATGGGATATATGGCAGCTGTCTCACTGTAGGCGTAAGCTACATGTGCAGCCGCCTGACAGCCATCCATGGTCTGCAGACGGCGCAAGATGCTGCCTTTCTTTTCAGATAGTTTGCTGTTTTGATTCATAATAACCTCCGGGTGCGTATGTTGATACATCTGCAAGAGGCAGTCAATGCCGTATGGACAGATGATAATACGGATATTTTGTCCCGGTGGATTCGTTACTATTCGTGTTTCCATAGTATTATTATGAATTGCGGCCGTAATAATTGTGTTACTTCAGAAATCCGTTTACAATCTGGGCTTCTGCTTCTGCTTCCGTCAGCCCCAGGGTCATCAGCTTGACGATCTGTTCTCCGGCAATTTTACCGATAGCAGCTTCATGAATCAGCTCCGCATCAGGGTGATTGGCAGTGATTTCAGGTATTGCGCTGATCTTTGCACTGTCCATTATAATGCCGTCGCATTCGGAGTGGCCTTTACAGCGGTGGTTGCCATTGATTTTGGACAGGAAGACCTGGCTGGAGCTGTCTCTGGCAACAGAACGGGATATGATATTTGCACTGGAACCTTCGCCGTCTAAATCAACCTGGAAGCAGGTCTCGGCGGTCTGGGTGCCATGGGTCATGAGCTTTTCCGTGACAACAATTCTGGCATTTTCAGCCAGTTTTGCGCTGGTGAGACGTTTGGTGGAATCCACGCCTTTGATCTGAACCGTTTCCATTTCCATAAAACTGTTTTCCCCTACTTCCACTCTTGTTTCAGGGTTCATAATGCGCTCGCCTCTGCCGTCTCCGCTGCCGTAATGTTTTTCCACATATTTCACATGGGAATTTCTGCCGATGTAAAAGGAGTGGATTCCGTCATGGCGGCTGTCGGCGCTGCCGCTGTTGTGGATGCCGCAGCCTGCAATAATGGTCACATCACAATCATCTCCTACGTAGAAGTCGTTATAGACCATTTCGGTCAGTCCGCTTTCGCTCAATACTACGGGAATGTGTACGCTTTCCTTTCTGGTGCCGGGCTTTATCACAATGTCAATGCCCTGTTTGTCCGTCTTGGTCACAATATCAATATGGGCAGTGGTGGCGCGGTCCGTACTTTTTCCGTTGGCGCGTATATTGTAAGCGCCCGCAGGCATTTCATGAAGTCCTGCAACCTGCTCTAACAAAGTTTTCTGTATTTCGTCCATAAGTTTATGGTGCTCCTTTCTTGGCAGATAATCGCTTTATGAGGGCTGGGCGGCAGCATAGAATTTACATCCTTCCGTACCGCGCAACAGTTCGGGCAGAATTTCATCCCGGCGTCCTCTGGCTTTCACACGGCCCTCCGCCAGCACAATGATCTCATCGGCAATGTTCAGGATACGCTCCTGATGAGAGATCAGGATCAGAGAATTTCTGCTTTCACGATGCATGTCTTCAAAGACCTGTATGAGATTATTGAAGCTCCAAAGGTCAATGCCGGCTTCCGGTTCATCGAAAACGGACAGGGGAGTATTGCGGGCAATGATGGTGGCAATCTCAATGCGTTTCAATTCGCCGCCGGAGAGGCTGGCATCCACATCCCGATTCACGTAATCCCTGGCGCACAGGCCGACCTTTGACAGGTAGTCACAGGCATTGGGAAGGTTCACAGCTTTTTTTACGGCATTCTTCGCAGCGCTGCCTGTGGCAAGGGCTATCAAATCCTTCACCTGAATGCCCTTGAAGCGTACCGGCTGCTGGAAGGCAAAGCTGATTCCCAGATTTGCCCTTTCACTGATGCTCATCTGTGTGATGTCTGTGCCGTTATAGAGTATCCGTCCGGAGGTGGGATGTTCAATGCCCATGATCAGTTTGGCCAGGGTGGATTTTCCGCCGCCGTTTGGTCCGGTAATGGCAATGAAAGAGTGGTCATCAAAGGTAAGGCTGATATTTTTGATGATTTCTTTGGAGACTGCGGCGGGAGCGTCCTCTTTTGTGGAAAACCTCCCTTCCACAGGTTCGGCAGAGTTTTCCGGTATCTGGAAACAGAGATTTTGTAATTCAAGCATATGCATTTCCTCTATTCATAATTGATTTAATTGGCTGTGCCTTGGAACAAGCACAGCTTGTATTAGAGTATAACACAGAAAATGAAAAAATTATATCATTATTTATACAAAGTTGAAGATTTTGATACAGATTTTGTCATTGTACCTTAAAAATGTATATGTTAAAATAGCCGTGAATGAACAAAAAGGTAGTGTCAAGCTGCAGAACTAAATTAGAGGAGAGGCAAAATATGAAATTAACTGAAAATGCGAAACCATCTGAAAACGCCAAACTGTCTGAAAAAGCTTATATTAACCGCATAGCCATAATAGGGCATGCCATTATTGATGCTGTATTGGTTCTGGCGTATGCGGTAGAAGTGATGAAGGGCTCCCGGACAATAGGATACTATTGCTTTTTCAGTCTGCTGTGTATGGGGCCTGTGATTGCTGAACTTGTGATTTACTCTCGGAATAAGGAGAGCGGTGCGCTGAAGCATATTATATGTATAGGTTATGGTGTTTTGTATTTATTTGCGGTTTTTACCACAAACAGTATTTTGACATTTACATTTGCCATTCCTATGTTTATGGTGGTCATATTATTTATGGATGTCAGAAGCAGTGTGCTGATTGGGACATTGGCATTTTTGGGCAACCTGATTTATGTAGGCTGGCATTTTGTTACAGCGGGGTACAGCTCGGAAGAAATGCCGGATGTGGAGATACGGGTCATGTGTATGCTGCTGACAGGAGTATTTATGGTGCTGGTGTGCATGGCAGTGACAAAAGTCAATAGAGAGAAATTAAGGCAGATTGAAGCACAGACCAATGCGGCCAAAGGGATGGCAGACAGCATTTTAGGGGCGTCAGGAGCCATGATTTCCGGTATTGGCGAGACCGGGGAGAAGCTTGGCAAGCTGGGAGAGTCTGTGGAGTATATTCGTAATTCCATGAATGAAGTTACCATGGGAAGTACGGAGACAGCGGAGTCGGTACAGGTACAGATGCAGCGCACAGAACAGATTCAGGGACATATTATGCGTGTCAAGGATACTGCAGCGCTGATTGAGGCGAGCATGCTGGAAACTGCACAGATGGTGGAAGACGGCAGGACACAGATGGAAGCGCTGGCAGGCCAGGTGGAAAAGTCCATGAACGCCAATGAGCAGGTGCTTGCACAGATGAAGGCACTGAGTGAATATACCAGTCAGATGAATACAATTATCGAGACGATTACAAGTATTGCCAACAGTACAGGGATGCTGGCGCTGAACGCAAGCATTGAGGCGGCAAGGGCCGGGGAGGCGGGCCGGGGATTTGCCGTGGTGGCAGGCCAGATTTCAACGCTTGCAAATCAGACCAAAACGGCAACCGTGAATATTACGGAGCTCATAGGGAATATCCATAAGGAACTGGTGTCTGTGGAAGCGGCAGTAGATGTGGTCACGGAGAGCAATCGGGCCAATTCGGAGAGTACAGGCACTGTTGCAGAGAGTCTGACAGGAATCAGCCGGGGAACGGACAATGTAGGGCAGAAGACGAAGGAGATGCTGAAAGTTGTAAGTCATTTGGAGGCTGCCAATGCAGATATTGTGGACAATATCCAGACCATTTCAGCAATAACGGAAGAGGTGTCAGCCCATGCGGGAGAGACCTATCATTCCTGCGAGGAAAATGCAGCCCTGGTAACTGCGGTGATGAGAACTGTGGAAAAATTAAATGCGGAGGCGGAGAAGCTGCTGGAGTTAAGGTGAGAGGAATCCAGGAGGCGGAGAAACTGCTTGAGTTAAGGTGAAATGAATTCAGGAGGCAGAGTATGCAGGAATATGGCTATTTTCAGAAAGCATTGGCGGACTTTACATATGAAGCGGCAAGCGGGGGAGCAATCCGCCATTTGGCCGATATGGGGTATACGGTAAAGCAGATTGCGGCGCAGCTGGACTTTCCTGCTCCTTATGAGAGGATACAGAAGGGGGTATGGGAGCGTCTCATTGAGACGGGAGTGATATTGACAGCGGAGCCGGGCAGCGGCGGAAGACAGGGAGTGGATAAGTATCCGCAGCAGACAGGAGGAACGGGCAGAAAGGCAAAATATGTGCAGGAATACGACCAATATGGGAAAGCCAGTTTCCGCCGGGTGGAGGAAGTACAGGAAGAGGAAGCTGCTGTCTGTTGGAAGGAATTTGCCTGGGAAGCCGGGAGGAACCGAATGGAGGAATTCTCGCAGCGGCTATGGAGGAAAAAGCAGGAAAACGGTGAAAGCAGGTCTTATATGTCCTGCGAATTCGGATTGATTTCCCTGAGGAATCCGAAGGAATATGAGGTAATGCTGCATGTACTGCAGGAGCGTCAGAGGGAGTATCTTATCGGTCTGCCCTGGGAGAGACGCAGGGTATATCACAGACTGGATTCTCGTATGATGGAAATTCTGCTGCACCTCTGTGAAGAGGGAATGTACCGGGGGGAGTGTTTCTTCATGGAGTCTAGGGATAAAATAATCATTTAGTCGGACAAAAGGCATCGGCCTGCTCTGCGGCTGTTTATTTTCGCCGCAGAGTAAAGTTTCCCATCAGTTTTTTTAATATATCCGCCTGGTTGGACAATTGCTGGCTTGTGGCAGCGCTTTCCTGTGCGGACGCGGAGTTGGATTGAACCACATTGGAAATCTGGCTGACGCCCAGCGTGATCTGTTCCATGGCAATGGTCTGGCGTTCAATTGCTTCCGCTGCAACAGTCATTTGTTCCGCGGCCTTTGCGGAGGCGGCAGCAGCAAGAGTGACGGAATCCGTTGCCTCTTCTACGATTTTACTGCCGCTGCTGACAGCAGAGATGGAGTGATTTACGAGTTCTTTTGTAGCCTTGGCTGCCAGGTCGGATTTGGCAGCAAGCTCCCGTATTTCTCCGGCAACAACGGCAAAACCTTTTCCTGAAGCACCAGCTCTTGCAGCTTCTACGGATGCGTTCAGCGCCAATATATTCGTCTGCAGGGCGATATCCTCAATGGTATCTATGATGCGGTGTATCTCGCGGGAGGATGTGGTTATCAGGGTCATTGCCTCATTTAATTGCTGGATTTGCTTACTGCTTTCATGGAGGGTGCTTCCGGCCTGATTGACGGAAGTTTTTGCCTGTTCGGTAAGCTGCGCGGTGGTTTTGGCATCACATCCAATGCTTTCGATGGTGGAGGACAGCTCTTCCACGGCGCTGGACTGGGATATGGCACCCTGGGATAATATGGAGCTGGAGGAAGCCATTTGTCCGGCGCCTCCGGATACCAGGATTGCAGAGCTGGCGATTTCCCTCAGGGCATGATTCAATTTGCCGTCAATGACTTTCAGATAATCATATAAAGCTTTGAAATCACCGGGGTAATGTTCCCGGACGCTGTCTTTGGTCAGGTTGCCGTCGGCAATACTGCTCAGGACTGTGCCGATTTCGTCCACGATCTGTTTAAAATTCTTAACCAGGCTGGCCGTTGACTCTGACAGTATATGGATTTCATCTCTGCCTTTTACCACAGGTACATGACTGTGAAGGTCGCCGGCAGAGAGTGCCTGGAGACGCTTTGTACATGTTGTAATGGGCCTGGCAATGGAACGGTTAATCACTATAATGGAAATCATTATAATGAGAAGACACAGTATAATACAGAAAATAAATTGTACCATGTTTCCGGTATAGGCATATTGCATGAATTCATCCAGATCAATATTCACAGCGATGCTCCAGCCGTCAGTATCCGGAACAGGGGCATATCCCTGGATATTGTCAGAAGCATCCGATATATAATAGAATCTTTCAATACCGGATTCCCCTGCGATCATTTTGCTTTCAATGGAGGCAAGAGTTCTGTAATCTTTATTCTCGGGGTTTTCTGCCGCAAGCCGGATGATATTTTCCTGGTCTATTACGATCTGCATGTCGCTGTGGGCAATGGTTGTGCCGTTCTTATCAAGAATATAGGCTTCTCCTTCCTCGCCAATCTGTATGTTGTCAACAATGGAGCTTAAGATAGAGGTGTCGCACTGGAAGTATATGACATACAATATGGTGCCGTGTTGTATCACAGGAGCAGAAACAATCAGATACATATCGTCACCGCTTATGTAGGGCGTGGACATATAGCTTTTTCCGTGCATAGCTGCCTGAAAAAAGGGTTCTTCAGAGAGGTCTATATCATGGATGGCATCATAACCATTCGTATCTGCTATACCTGCAGAACGCATATAATATGCATCTACCTTGCTCATCAGGAAAGCCTGTTTTTCAGCCATGGTTGTGGCGCTGTCCTTGAGGTAGGAATTGGTTGCGATTTCGGAAATGGTCAGGGTGTAGGTGGAAATCATGTTTTGTGCGGCTGTGGCAGCAAGCTCCGTTGTTTCCGACAGAGTCTGCTCAAGGGCATCCAGTGTGGAATTTTGTGTGATTAACATACTTAAGATGCTGCATAATATTGTGATGCTCATGGTAGCCAGAACAATCAGAAGTATGATTTTGGAACGTACTTTTTTCATTCTACTGTTGAGAACCTCCATTATATAAATTCTTTTTATTTTCTTAGCTTTTTTAATTTTACACTTTATTCCTGCAAATTGCAAGAATTTAATCTCGCAGATAAATTGTACAATCATTTCCGCAGGGCTGAACTGTTATATCATGTCGTAATTACATTTGAAGGGGCGGACCTCTAAAGTTTTTCCATATTATGCCGAAATATGGATTAGATGGATTGCGGCTTGGTGCTGTCTGCCGGGGTGGCAGTGTCAGGGCGGAAGACAGGCAGCAGAATATGGAAACGGATTTTATGGCGCCATGACAGGAGGATTCCTGTTGATTTCAAAGCCGATGGCAGTAAAATGGTGCCGGGAAAAGCTATGGAGGGCGAGACAATGCAGAAAATCGGAACCTATAACGGGTATCAGAACAATGTCTATGAGACAGCACAGACAGGAAGGAATACGGCAGGTTCAAAAGCGGCAAATACAAGGAACACGGCTTCAGCAAAAGAAGATAAGACACCGGCTTTGAGCAAGGCGGCACAGAAGCTGTTAAAGGATCTGCAGAAGAAGTACAGCAATATGGATTTCATGGTGGCTGACTATGAGACGGAAGAGGAAGCAGCAGCGTATTTGTCCAAGGGCACCAGTGATTACAGTACTCTGCTGACACCGGAAGAGCTGGAGAAAATGGCGGCAGATGACAGCGTCAAGGAGAAGAATCTGAAAACGCTGGATGAAGCAGTGTCCAAGCTGGATGATATGAAGAAGCAGTTAGGAGACGAAGGCGAAAATGTGACGAGGGTGGGCATGGTTATCGGCAAGGATGGCGATGTTTCCTTTTTCGCAGAGCTGGAGAAGAGCAGCGAGAAGCAGCGCGAGCGCATAGAGCAGCGGCGTGAGGACAACAGGGCGGCTTCCAAAGAAGCTAAGAAGGCAGATGCGGCAGAGATGCGGAACAAACCGGTGGAGAAGCCGGGCAAGCGCACTACAGTGTTTGCGCCGTCTGTAGAAGAGCTTGCAGAGAAGATTGGCCAGGTGGATTGGGATAAAGTAAAGGATGAAACCTATGGTCCTGTGGGCAATCATTTGAACCTGACAATTTGATTCGAGCAGGAAATCAGAGTAACGGTTCGGCGGATTGTCGGAACTGTCACAGAGCAGCAGAAGTTCTAAGGCCGGAGAGGCGGTCTTAGTGCTTCTGTCTTTGTGTGTCTGTGGTATAATAAGACCATATTCAAGACAGGAGACGGCCGAATGGCCATTCATACCATAATTGAACTGTAATCATGGGAAAATATTTGTAACAATTCAATGACCTGTCTGTATTGTTATTAAAATTGCGGTATAAAAAATACGACATGAAAATGTTTTATGGTAAAGAAAGCGAGGCATAATCATGAGGAAAAGACTGTTGTACAGTATTTTGGTAATGGCCATGGCATTGATGCTGGCTGCCTGCGGGAAGGATCAGGCGAATGAAAGTAGTGCAGAAGACGGTAGTAAGACAGAGGAGGCGGGGACGCATCATGTAGAGATCACCATTAAGGATTATGGTAAGATTACCGTGGAATTATATGGGGACAAGGCACCGATTACAGTGGAGAACTTTCTGAAGCTGGCAGGGGAGGGCTTTTATGACGGATTGACATTTCACCGGATTGTAGAAGGATTTATGATGCAGGGCGGAGATCCGCTGGGAACCGGCATGGGCGGCTCCGAAGAGAAGATTAAGGGCGAGTTTGCTGAAAATGGTGTGGAAAATGATCTGTCACATACCAGAGGGGCAATTTCCATGGCGCGTTCTTCGGCAAATGACAGCGCCAGCTCACAGTTTTTTATAGTACATAAGGACAGTACCTATCTGGACGGAAAGTATGCCTGTTTCGGCTATGTGACAGAAGGCTTGGATGTGGTGGATGCCGTTTGTGAGGCGAAGCTGCCTCCCGTTGACGACATTGGAACATTGGCAGCGGAGGACCAGCCGGTAATCGAGAGCATTAAGGTAATTGACTGAGGCTGCAGACGGCCCGGAGAGACAGAATGAATACAGTGGAAGGGACAGCAGACAGAGAAGTAAAAGCTCTGTCTGCTGTTTTATTCACTTTCGGAATCTGAAAGTCCCTGGGCGTATGCAAGCAGCTTTTCTTTATTTTTGCTGCCCAGCCTTCTGTAATAATTTAGAAGCGTGGTTTTCTGCTCAATATCAATGGAATTATCAGATTGTGCCATAATATGCCGCACATTGGACAGGCCGATAATATAATCCATACTGGCATCAAATATTTCTGACATCTTCATCAGTGCAGACAGGCTTGGCAGATGCCGGTTATGCTCATATGCGCTGATGGTCTCCTGGGTGACGCCCAAATCAATACTAAGCTGAAGCTGAGTAATTCTCTTTTCATATCGTAATTCTCGAATTCGATTAGCCACAATAACTCCCATCTGTCCGCTTTACGGACACATAAATCAAAATAGTCATACTCTTTTACGTATGAAATCCCCTTAAATTAAAATAGTGAAAGGCATTGCTCACACTGGTTTATTTTATGAAATTATAAAATGGGTTTGATATCATTATTATACAAGAAGTTCTGATATATAACATAACTTAATCCAATAGTGATATGCCTGTAAATTGTTTTTTGCACTGAACCGGTTGTGGGAAGAAATGATAACTGCATGGAAGTTCCGGCCGGAATAGCGCTCAAAATCACATATAGTATAATTGTTGATGTTTGAGCAGATTCTTTTAGGGAGAATGCCGTATATTTTTTAAAAATATAGTTGAAAAATATATAATTATGTCATATACTTGTATAATATAAAACTGTGAAATAGGACATAAAGCGCGGGAACATACAGTTTTAAACTGTTTCGCTGAACATGAGGAGAATATTTCATGAAAATAAAACTTGCAATTTTAGGCAGTGATGTAAGTTATCTGAGAAAAATTGTATCTGTTTTCAATATAAAATATGCGGACAATCTGGAGATTTATTCTTTTACGGATATGGAAACAATGATTTCCGAATTGGAGGAAAACAGGGTGGATGTGGTTCTGGCGGAGGAAGCGTTTGATGTGGATACAAAGCGCTTATCTCCTAAGTGCGGGTTTGCATATCTGGTGGACAAACAGGGAATAGAAAGCTTCCGCGACCAGCAGGCCATTCCGAAATTTCAGAAAGCGGATCTGATTTATAAGCAGATTCTCAGTGTCTACTCTGAGAAAGCCACTGCTGTGATCGGAGGAGGGAAGAAGGATTCCTCCTGCAGGGTGGTTTCCTTTATTTCCCCAGGCGGGGGTATGGGGTGTTCGGTGGCGGCAGCTGCCTATGCAAAGCGTATGGCATCGCGCCGGAAGAAGGTATTGTACCTGAATCTGGAATTATTTGCGGATATCAATATCTTTTTCCAGGGGGAAGGACAGTTCACCTTCAGTCATATTATTTATGCGCTGAAAAATCAGAAGACGAATCTGATATTGAAATTGGAAAGTTGTGTCAGGCAGGATCATTCAGGTGTTATGTTTTATGCCGGGCCTGAGGTGCCGCTGGATCTGAAGGAACTGAAGGCGGAGAATGTGAAGAGGCTGCTGGCGGAGGCAAGGAATATAGGATATGACTATATTGTGATAGACAGTGATTTCGCTTTGGATGATATAAGCATCGTGCTCTGGAAAGAGGCGGACAGTGTAGTGGCTGTAACGGATGGTGAGGAAATCTCCAACAGGAAACTGGAATATATGTGTGAGGCGTTTAAGATATTGGAGAAGAGAGAGGATTACTCTTACCTCGGAAAGCTGCTGCTGCTTTATAATAAGTTCAGCAGCAAGACAGGAGTAACATTACAGGGAATGGGAATCCCGGAAATCGGAGGAATTCCGCGGTATGAGCAGGCGACTGCAGGGATGATAGCGGATAAGATAGCCACATTGGATTTCCTGGATAACATCGGATGACATAGGTCAGGGTTATTCAGGCGCAGAATGAACCGGCTTTGGAGCCAGGATTAGGAGTAGAGGATGGACAGGCGCAGAATGAACCGGCTTTGGAGCCAGGATTAGGAGTAGAGGATGGACAGGCGCAGAATGAACCGGCTTTGGAGCCAGGATTAGGAGTAGAGGATGGACAGG
>CAJUAP010000054.1 GCA_910584435.1 uncultured Acetatifactor sp. | reverse complement strand
GGAATAGAATACCCCATGGTTCCCATTCCGCCGGAAGTAAGAAATTTTCCCTTCCGCACTTTGACATAGCCGCAGGACCAAATCTGATTCTGACCTACATCCGCCACATAAACGGCGTCTTCTTCCATCTTCTCCGAAAGTCTGCTGATGAAGGCCGCCGGGTCCACGTAGTCAGGATTGGGATTCCGCTTTTTCTCCATGGTGCTCCGATAACTCTCCAGGGATTCTATCCATGCATCACAACGGCAGGAAAATTCTTCTTTTGCAAGATCCTGGAAAATATGTCTGGCATCTCCCACCAAAGGTATGGTAGGACCTGCATTTTTACCGATTTCCGCAGGATCCACATCAATATGCACCAGCACCTTATCCTTTGTAATCAGATCCGGCTGGTTCACCGCCCGATCTGCCACTCTAGCACCTACCATAATCAGCAGATCGCATTCACTCATGGCGCGATTGGCATAGGCTTTTCCGTTATTTCCAACCATCCCATAATACTGCGGATGCTCCGTGGGCATTACGCCGATGCCCATCATGGTAGACACCACCGGAATCCTGTGTTCTTCCACAAAATGACGCAGTTCTCCTTCCGCCTCACTCAAAAGCACACCGCCTCCTGCGCAGATAAGCGGTCTTTTGGCCTTTTCCAACTCCTTAACTACCTTCTTAATCTGCACAATATGCCCCTTGACCGTTGGCTTATAAGTACGCAGAGACACCTCTTCAGGATATTTGAATTTACCCACCGGAGCGTTTTGAACATCTATGGGCACGTCAATCAGCACCGGACCCTTTCTGCCGGTATTGGCAATATGGAAAGCCTCCTTCATAATTCTGGGAATCTCGTTTGCATCCTTCACCAGATAGCTGTACTTCACAAAAGATTCCACCGCCCCCGTAATGTCAGCCTCCTGGAACACATCGCTGCCCAGAAGTTCACTGTTCACCTGGCCGGTAATGCATATCAGGGGAATGCTGTCCGCAAATGCCGTGGCAATCCCGGTGATGACATTGGCAGCGCCCGGTCCGGAAGTCACGGCGCACACACCCGGTTTCCCTGTCATTCTTGACACTCCGCTTGCCGCATGGGCTGCATTCTGCTCTGTCCGAATCAGAATCGTTCTGATTTCGGATTCTAAGATACTGTTATAAAAAGGGCAGATTGCCACACCGGGATACCCGAATACCGTAGTGACGCCTTCTGCCTCCAGACACTTAACTATAGCATCCGCACCAATCATTTTATACCTCATTTCTGTGCGGCTTTTTGTATTTATCAGAGTCTGCGAGTACCGCACATACACAAACTCCACACAGTAACCCCATGAAAGTCCTGAAACTTACCTTGCCGAAACCTCACAGCCATACCCTGTTCTATGGCGTACCAGACAGCTGTGCACCAATCCCTATGTACTTCGCGGGCTGCATGAACCACTGTGTACCAAAGGACAGACACACGGTATCCCGGCTGACACGCAGGGCGGAGAGGCCCGATGCATGGGGTTACTGCACAAGCCGTTGTGCCAGCTTTACGGCTTCCGCAGCATCCTGCGAATATCCGTCCGCCCCTATCTCATCCGCATAATCCTGAGTGATTACCGCTCCGCCGATCATAACTTTGGCCGCCACACCCTCTTCTCTCGCCAATGCGACCACTTCTCTCATGCGCTGCATGGTAGTTGTCATCAATGCAGAAAGTGCTATGATCTGCGCGTGATGCTCTTTCGCCGCCCGGATTATCTCTTCCCTGGGAACATCCTTCCCTAAATCAACCACCTGGAAACCGTAATTTTTCAGCATCAGCGCCACCAGGTTCTTGCCGATATCATGAATATCCCCCTCCACAGTGGCAATGACTACCACCGGCTTCTCCGAACCTTCGCTTTCCTTCAGCAGAAGCGGTTCCAATATTTCAATGGAATTCTTCATAGCCTCCGCGCTGGCTATCAGCTGCGGCAGGAAATATTTCCCCTTATCAAATAATTCCCCCACCTCATTGATGGCAGGCAGCAGCACTTCGTTCAAAAGCGCCGCTGGCTCATCCCCCTCTGCCAGCGCAGTTTTGGTCAATGCCCCGATTCCGTTTCTATTCCCCTTCATAACCGCTTTGTACAAAGCTTCCTGGGACGGGCTTTTCTCTAATCCCCCCATGCCTCCTGCTGCTCCCCGCAAACCATCCGAACCATTTCTCCCTGCTCTCTGTGAACCTCCTGAACCATCCCCTGCTGTTCCCTGCTGACTTCCCGAACCGTCTCGCGCTGTTCCCTGCTTACTCCCCGGGACATCACCTGCTGTTCTCTGTGGACTTCCCGAACTGTCTCCTGCTGTATCCCCGGAATGATTTCCCTCGTTTCCATGGAATAAAGTATTTTCCGACAGACGCCTGCGCATTTGTTCCTCTCTTTTCTCCCTGTTTTCCGCCACGGCTGCAGCATATTCTATATAGCGAATATCCGCTTCTTCCTTGGCCAGAAGCAGATCCGCCGCCAATGCGCAGCTTACCAGAAGCTCCTGGGAAGGGTTGGCGATTGCCATTGTCAGCCCTTCTCTGATGGCCAAGGTCAAAAAGGCCGTATTCACAAAACTCCGCTCCGGCATACCAAAGGAAATATTGGACAGTCCGCAGATGGTTGCAAGCCCCTTCTCCTTACAATACCTTATGGTTTCCAGGGTTTCCAGAGCCGCCCTCTTATTGGCCCCCACCGTTGCTACCAGACCATCCACCACCACATCCCTGCTGTCCATGCCCAGCTGGTATGCCCTCTCAAGCACAGTTTCGATAATCTGCTTCTTCTCCTCCATATTTTCAGGCAGTCCCTTATCCGACAGCGGCAGCAGAATAAACATGGCGCCATATTTTCTGACAATGGGCAGAAGCCTTTCATACTTCTCCCTCTCCAGCGAAACCGAGTTGACCAACGCCCTTCCCGGATAGCGCCGCAGCGCCGCCTCAAGCACATCCACATGGCTGGAATCCAGCGAAAGGGGCAGGTTCGTAACACCGCTGACTTCTTCTATGGCCCGCAGCATCAGAGCCTTTTCATCTATGCCGCTCATACCCATGTTAATATCCAGAATCTTCGCACCGTTCTGCTCCTGCTCTTCCGCAAACTGCAGCACCTTGTCGAAGCACCCTTCCCGAAGCTGGGCCTGCAGCAGCTTCTTGCCGGTAGGATTAATGCGTTCTCCCACAATCATAAATCCGTCATCCAATCCAAATGCCACCGTCTGACGTTCGGAAGCAAGCATCCTCTGTCCGGCGCTTCTTCGGGATATGGCCGGAACCAGGCCCTCGCCGAATGCATCATGAATCTGCCGGATAAATTCCGGTGTGGTGCCGCAGCAGCCGCCAAGTATGGAAGCTCCGGCATCCACCAGAAGCCTCATTTCCTCCGCAAACTCCTCCGCATCCATATGATAGCATGTCCGCCCCTGTTCATCCACAAAGGGCAGCCCTGCATTAGGCTTTACAATGATGGGAACCGCATTTGTGTATGCTGCCATCTCTGCTGTAATCTGCTGCATATGCGCCGGTCCTGTAGAACAATTGACCCCGATTGCCGCCGCTCCTAAGGATTCCAGCACAACAGCGGCGGTTCTGGCATCCGTACCATATAATGTCCGGCCATCCGATTCAAATGTCATAGTTACCATCACAGGCAGACTGCAGACTTCCTTTGCGGCAATTAAAGCCGCCCTTGCCTCCGCCAGGCTCATCATGGTCTCCACCACAAGCAAATCCACACCGGCTGCCTGCAGAGCAGTAATCTGCTCTTTATATATATCAATCAGTTCTTCCAAATCCATCCTGCCTATGGGTTTGAGCTGCTCACCTGTCATAGTCAAATCTCCGGCCACATAGACCGGATGATCCGCACCTTGTGCAGCCTTTCTGGAGCATCCAACCAACCCTTTTATCATGGTCTGCAGATATTCTTGTAATCCATACTCTGCCAGCTTCACTCTATTGGCAGTAAAAGTAGGCGCATAGAGAATGTTTGTACCTGCTGCCACATAACGCCTCTGCAAGTCCAGCATTACATCTTCATGCTCCAGAATCCATTGCTCCGGGCACACACCGGAAGGCATCCCTGCCCTTACCAGATTCGATCCCGTTGCGCCGTCCAAATACAGATAAGACTTTGCAATACTGTCAAATTCTTCCCTTGTCATCTCCGTTCAACCTCTTCCTATGAAAACCTACTCTATATCATATCACAGACCGGAATTAATAGTAAAGGGGCGTATTTATCCAAAACACTTGCGAAAAAGCACAAATTATGGTAAAATTTATGAATTGGAGGTCGGACAATTGAATAAAAAGAAACCATTGCAAAAGATTTGCATCATAATTCTTACAGCTTTGCTGTTGACTGCCTGCGGCGAAGACCCTGAATTGACGCAGTTCCAGAACAGCATGGATGATTTCTGCACCAAAATATCCGAGATTGATACCGGAATCAACAATATTAATGCCCGGTCCGAAAATGCTGTGGATGAACTTTTAACTTACCTTGATGACTTGGATATTGTTTTTCGTGCCTTTGCAAGACTTGATTTTCCCGAAGAATTTGAATATCTGGAACCTCTGGCTGACGAAGCCAGCCAGTACATGAGCGAAGCGGTGGCAAATTATTATGAAGCATACAGCAATCATTCCTATCAGGAATCCACAGCCGAATATGCCAGACAAAACTATTCACGTGCCTACAAACGGGTTCAAATCATCATTTCATTTCTTCACGGCGAGACGCCAAAGGATGCTGATTTGGCCATGGAATATAACAACTAAGAAACAAAAAAGCACCGGCTTTGAGCCGATGCTTTTTCATTTTTCCATTACTTTAAAATCTTGATGGCACCAAGCAAAGGAATTTCTTTTTCCTCTTCCTTAATGGCATAAACAAGCCCCATGATCCAAAATACCAGCAGCGCAACGCTTATCACTAAAGACAAAATAGCGCCAATCACAGGAATAATACTTAATACTCCTGCTACAATATTAAAGATAATCATAGTCACGTCTACCACAAGTGCCTGATTCAAGTGGAATTTAGCACCCTCCTTATCTCCAGCCAAAAATGCGATGATCCATCCGATAATGGAGATATAAGCCACAATTCCGGTCGCTTTCTTACTCATACCCTCTCCCTCCTTTCTGTATTCTTCCTGCAATGCACATCCGCTCTGCCCAAAGGCAGATCTTATCTGCTGTGACAACTTGCATTTTTACATTGTAATCCCCCATATCAGCCGAAGCATATTTTTTATGAGGAAATTGCAACCTATTAAAATAACTGCACCATATAAGTACCATGAATGGAATTTCCACCCATGTATCCATTGAATACCGAACCTGTGCAAACCCTGTGTTATCATAAATCCGCCTGCAATAACCACAGCATACAATACCAGCGGATGATACCACACCGAAAGCAATAAATGCCCCTTCAATAGGGCAAGCACCGCTCTGGTGCCTCCGCAGCCGGGACAATAAATGCCCATTACCGAAGACAGGAAACAGGGAATGTACGGCAGACGCCCATCAATAAACAAATGATACAGCACACCTATTCCTGCTCCTGCCCCGCATAAAACAAGTCCGATATGAAAAAGCTGATCCTCCAGATTTTTCTTCATCATTTTCTATGTAGAAGATTAATATCCCATCTGTTGTAATATTTCCCAGTAACCCGTGTCAGTCCCCATTTCCAGAATAACCATGAAGATCCAGATAAAATAAATCAATATCACAACTCCCAGAATGATACCGATTATGGAACACACCAATCCTGCAATTCCCACACCATTCTTATTATTCTTATTTCCCATAATCGAACAAATCAGCCCGGCAATTCCCAAAATAATACCGGTAATTCCATAACAGCAACTGGAGCATATTGCAAGAATACCACAGACCAGACCAGCTATCTGAAGGCCGTTTGCTTTGTTGCCTGGTACATTTTCTATCGGCACCTGATATTGCATATTTGATGTATTATCCTGGTAACTGCTATACTGTCCACCCGATTCCCCTGTACCTTGCGGCTGATTCTCAACATTGTTCTCACTCATGCTTTTTCTCCTTTTTCCTGTTACTATGAATTATGCAGGAGCCAAACCAAATAGACCTTTCTTCTCTCCCACAATTTTTATTTTATCATTTTATTGTGCACAAGTCAACACCCACATCAATCTATCTGCCAAAAAAGTAATGGTGGCTGCTGTGAACGGAGTGAACAGTAACCATAACAATTCAGACAGCTTATCAGGACTGTGTGTTTTTCACAATATGCCGGAAGCACCTCACAGCAGAAATGACTGCACAGACCGCCTTGCATATGCTCCCAGGAACAGTCTGCACAATCATTTCTATTCTGCCTTTATAAACGGAAACTTAACTTAGTGAAAATAAGAGATAATTTCTGCCAGTTTTGCAGCAATTTCATTCATTTCCTGTGTAGATGCATTCAACTGTTCCATAGACTGAACCACCATATTGGCAGATGCAGTAGTCTGCTCACTGGACGCTGCATTTTCCTCAGATAAAGCAGACAGATTCTCAACAATTTCTTCAATTTTCTTGCGGATTTCGTTAATTCTAGTAATTTCCGTCTGCACATTCATAGTCTTCTCGAACATAAGATGCACATTGGACAACACATTGTTAAAATCTTTCTGCGTACTGCGCAGTTTATCAATCTGCTTCTTCGTATTATTGCTCAATACTGTAGTTAAATCAGATGTCTCTTCAATATTTCCCACCAGCTCTTTGATAATATTCTCAATCTCTGCCGCGGATTTGGAACTGTTCTCTGCCAGCTTGCCTACCTCCAATGCCACAACGCCAAAACCTTTGCCCTGTTCCCCTGCCCTGGCTGCTTCAATACTGGCATTTAGGCTTAACAGATTTGTCTGGGACGCAATATCACTGATCACGTTGACTACTTCCTGAATCCTGGCCGCCGCATTCACATTAATTTCAGATTGTCCCACAATCTTCTCCACGGAAGCATTTGTCTCCATGTTAATCTGAATAAGCTCTTCCATTGCTCTTCCCGCATTTTTACTGGTATCCTGCGTGTTATCCGCAGCTGCTGCCAGATTATTGATTTCCCCTACGATTTTCTCAATGGACGTGCCCATGGTCTCAATGTTGACAGCCGCATCCTGTGTGTCACTTGCCTGTGACGTAGCGCCATTTGCCACATCCTCGATTGCCCTGGAAACCTCATCAATGGAAGTCTGTGTACTTTCTGCCACCTGTGTCAGCGTATCTGCCCCGCTCTTCATAAAATCAGAGCTGTTCTTGATCTCTCCTGTAATATTGACAAATCTGGCAGCCATTTTATTAATACTGTCCGCCAAAAGCGCCAGCTCATCTCTTCTGTTAAAGAAACCTGTCTGTGCATGTACATTTAAGCTGCCTGTCTCAATGTTCACAACCGAATTTACACAGCTCTGGATCGTCTTAATCAGATTCAGTGCAATCACCAGCACCAATACTGCACTGAGCACCAGCAGAACTATCAACGCCACTATTACATTCATAATAGCATTATTAATATCACTGGTGACATCAGAATTTGATACTCCCACAAAGAACATACCCACAATAGAATTGTCAGAATTTTTGATAGGATTGTAGTAGCTGAAATATTTCATACCATTAATCTCTGTATCCGGGCTGTAATAATCTTCTCCCCGGCGCAGCACCGCGTCAATGACCGCCTCCCCTGCCTGGGTATTCACAAAACGCCGGCCGTCCTGCTGACGCACTGTGGTCATGATTCGGGTATCACCCCAGAAAATAGTGATGTGCACATCATCTACTTCCTGAATTGTATCAAGCATGTCATATGTAGCAAATAAATCCTTATCCCCCTTGGTAAAACTGCTCCTATCATATGCCCAATCACCTTCATACAGTGTCTCATAAGCCTCCAAAAGCGCATCATTAATATCCTTCACCCTCGTTCTGGACAGTTCCTGAAGACTTGTCTGCATAGAATCGGCACTGATCATAAACAAAATTACCCCCACTAAAACAACCGGTACTATTGTCAGCAGAAGCAATTTCATTCTTAGTCCTTTCGACTTTCGTTGTCTCATCCTCATATACTCCTCTCTTTATATTTTTGTACTTCCAATTCCATTGCATTTTGCTGAGTATGCCGATTTCATTATACAACACTTTTTGAACATTTTCTACCCAATTTTTCACTAACTTTCACATATGTACTAAAAAATTAATAGAAATAAATGGTAATGCCCGAAAATCCCAAGAACGCTCAAAACAACATCTTGCAACCGGAACGCAGACGTGGTATCATATAACAAAATAATCCAGGAGGTTGAGACAATGACTGCAAATGAATGTATCAGAGGACGCAGAAGCATCCGCAGATTTACAGACCAGCCTGTTTCCCATGAAGTACTTGCGCAGATAGTGGAAACCGCTTCCTACGCCCCCAGCTGGAAGAACACACAGATTACCCGCTATATTGCCGTAGAAGGCGAGAAGAAAACCGCCCTTGCCAAATGTACCCGTCTGTTCCCCGGAAATGGAACCATTATAGAGAATGCCCCCATGGTAGTGGCTGTTACCATAATCAAGGGACGCAGCGGCTATGAGAGAGACGGTTCTTATTCCACTCCCAAAGAAGACGGCTGGCAGATGTTCGATGCCGGTATTGCCAGCGAAGCTTTCTGCCTGGCAGCCTGTGAGCAGGGTCTTGGCACGGTTATCTTAGGGCTGTTCGATGAGGAAGAAGCAGCTGAACTTTTGGATATCTCCCCTGAGAGGGAACTTGCAGCATTAATTCCCATCGGATATCCCGCAGAGACTCCAAATGCACCCAGACGTAAAGCAGTTGAAGATTTACTATCCTATCAATCATAACGCAATGATGTGTCGAAGATTCGTCTTCGACTTTTTTTGAGAACGGAGGAAACCATGAGACATTTGATGAGTCCGCTTGATTTTACAACGGAAGAGCTGGACAAGCTTTTTGACCTGGCTAACGATATTGAGAAAAACCCCGGACATTATGCCCATGCCTGCGACGGGAAAATTCTAGCCACCTGTTTTTATGAGCCAAGCACACGCACTCGTTTAAGTTTTGAGTCAGCCATGACCAGGCTGGGCGGAAGAGTCATCGGATTTGCCGATGCCGCTTCTTCTTCTGCTTCCAAAGGAGAGAGCGTATCTGACACCATCCGCATTATTTCATGCTATGCGGACATTTGTGCCATGCGTCATCCAAAAGAGGGCGCCCCCATGGTTGCCTCTGAGGAATCGGCCATCCCTGTCATCAACGCAGGAGACGGCGGACATCAGCATCCTACCCAGACTCTGACTGACCTGCTCACCATCCGCAGCCTGAAAGGACGCCTGAGGGATTTTACCATCGGCCTGTGCGGAGACCTGAAATTCGGCAGAACCGTGCATTCCCTGATCAATGCCCTGGTACGCTATGATAATATTCGTTTTGTCTTCATCTCTCCCGAAGAATTAAGAGTACCGGATTACATTACCGACATGCTCAAGGATAAGAAAATTCCCTATGACGAAGTCATCCGCCTGGAGAAAATCATGCCGGAACTGGATCTGCTCTATATGACCAGAGTGCAGAAAGAGCGCTTCTTTAATGAGGAAGATTACGTCAGGCTCAAAGACTTCTACATCCTGAATGCGGGCAAAATGGAACTGGCAAAACAGGATATGCTGGTACTCCATCCTCTCCCCAGAGTCAATGAGATATCCGTAGAAGTGGATGATGATCCAAGAGCCGTATACTTCAAACAAGCCCAATACGGCGTCTATGTGCGCATGGCATTGATATTAACTCTGCTGGAAAAGGAAAGGTGAAACTTATGCTGAATGTAGGAAAACTGGAAGAAGGATTTGTACTTGACCATATCAAGGCGGGAAGAAGCCTGGATATTTATTACCTTTTACAGCTGGACAAGCTGGACTGTACCGTGGCCATCATCAAGAACGCCCGCAGCAATAAAATGGACAAAAAAGATATTCTGAAGGTGGAATGTGATATCAATATGCTGAATTTTGATGTATTAGCTCTGATTGATCACAGCATCACTGTTAATGTCATTAAAAACGGAGAAATCGTAGAAAAGAAAGAGCTGGCTCTGCCAAAACAGATTAAAAATGTCATTAAATGCCATAACCCCAGGTGCATTACTTCCATTGAGCAGGAACTGCCCCATATCTTCTATCTGGCAGATACACAGAAAGAAATTTACCGGTGCAAATACTGCGAAGAGAAATATTCCGGTTATTCCGGTTCCGGGCTCAAATGACAATTACCGCACAGTCAAAATGAGCTCCCTTGCACACAGTAAACCTCCAGACAATTCCCTTTATTGCCTTACCTCCATGCATGTCGGCGCGGCCGGGATGCATGGAGGTTTATTGTGGAATTTCCCTGAGAACTGCCATCTGCGCATCCCCAGGGAATCCAAATAACTGTTTCTGATACATATTTATTGTCTAAAGCTCCGCCAGCTCGTACTCCCGGCTGCCCACGCCAATCCCTGCAGCCGCTTCTATGGTATGAATGCCATTTCTGGACTCAATCCGTTCCAGCAGATGATCCCTGCCCGGATCGTCGGAAGCATACACCAGGTCAAGACATGCCTGATCCAGCGCCACCGGGTCAAGAGATGCCAGAATGCCGATATCCGCCATAGCCGGGTCCTCTGCAACGGCACAGCAGTCACAGTCAACGGACATATTCTTCATTACATTGATAAACGCTATCTTCTCCCCGAAATAATCCATTATTGACTTACTGGCATCCGCCATGGATTCCAGAAAAGAATCATGATCCGAAGTCCAGATTTCCTCTACATTTCCGGCACCGTGGATATATGCCTTGCCATGGGAAGAAGCCAGTCCAATGGAAATATTTTTCAGCGCACCCCCGAATCCGCCCATGGGATGCCCCTTAAAATGGGATAATACCAGCATGGAATCATACTTTCCAATATGATCCCCTATAAAATTCTTCTGTATCCTCTGCCCTTCCGGTATGGCAAGCTCAATTTCCCCTTCCTCGTCCAGAATGTCCACTTCGGCAATGCCTGTCCATCCATGGAGCTTCATGGTTTCCCAATGCTCCCTGGTAGTGCTGCGCTTTCCCTCATAAGCCGTATTGCACTCCACTATGGTGCCTTTCACATAATCAACCATGGGCTTCATGAATTCAGGACGCAGGAAATTTTGATTGCCCACCTCACCGGAATGAAGCTTTACCGCCGCTTTCCCCTCTAATTTCACGCCCAATGCCTCATAGAGCCGGATCATAGCTTCCGGTGTAATCTCCCTTGTAAAATAGACCTTTGCCTTTTCCATAGTGCCGTAACCTCCTTCGGTTTCTTTCCGGAATGAAGATTATCTTAAGCCGGATTCCTTCATTCTGTTCACCTTATCTTAACATAAAAGCATTGAAAACAGCAAGACCTAAAAACGAGCATGGCTGAATTGTTACGAGCTGCATATGCAGCAACTGCTATTGTTATGAAATTCTAGAATTTAAGATTTAAAAATGATATGATAAAAAGCTAGCGGAATTGAAAGCAGAGTATCAGAAAATTTTAGAAAGGCTTGATGTACTGGAACAGCAGGGAGTAATAGGGGCGTTTGATAAGAGGACAATCACAGAGCTTTCAAGAGATGTGATGAATGAGATTGCACAAAAATATGAAAAAGTGCGGAAAGGTGTAGGTGATATGATGGGCGGCGCATTGATTGAAACAGAAGCCAGAAAGATTTTAAATCAGGGAATAGACCTGGCAAAGAAAAAACAGCAATTAAGCTATTGCAGATGGGAAAACTCACAATCGAGGAAATCGCAGAATGTTCTGAACTCAGCATAACAGAAGTAGAGCAGCTTTCAAAACTTCAGACAGTGTAAACAAACAAAACAGAGTAAATATTTAATGTATCCGTCTTGAAACAGAGAAACGTCTGATGAGCAGGATTTGTTTTCTAACCAAAATCTGTGAAATCGAAATCTGCCAATACAACGCTGTCTGAATGTAAGGCAGGGCAAGGGGCTCCTGAGAGTCCCTTGTCATTGTACTCTATTTTCCCCACCCCGTGAAAAGTAACAACAGTTCAGCGACCTGTCTGAACTGTTATGTTTCCTCCGCCTACTGTCCTGCCTGAACCGTTATAATATCCGCCTGGAGGTTCGATGTGAAAAAATACAGCAATTGCTCCTTGTCATCCCTACCCAATAATGAACATACCGAAAAAAGGAATGAAATAAGATATACAAATACGGTTCCACCTATAGTCATCAAACACACGATACCCAGAGATACCTCTTCATAGCTGCTGTTTCTTCCATACGAAAGAATCAGAAACAGCAATATCGCATAAATCATTAATTCCATCATGTGAAAACCGTATACGAATTTCACCCGAATCGTTACTCCTTCGCCGGAAGGAACAATACTCCCCCTGCAGTAAACCGCTATGGGAAGCAGCCGGCCCGGCTCTCTTGCGTCAAACCATCCATGATGACGGCGGTTTGTAACACAAAACCGGCATTTTCCCTCTCTGCCCCCAACCCTTCCATAAAGCTGTGTACTCCTGATGGCATCCGAAATTTCACACCTGCATTTTTCCAGGCTTCTATTTGACTCCAATATCATTTTTCCCTCACATAGCCTGATTTTTACAACATATGAGCTACATATTTAGGTGTATGAATATAATTCACCACTTCTACCGTATTTTTAGATGTACTTTCAACACGAACTTCACTGATACATGTCTGCATTTCAATTCCGTTATTATATCCAAAATCCGCATCCTTAGAAGCATTATTCCAATCACCGTAGATCCATGTAGGTCCATAATCTTTTGACTGATTAACTGCTCTGCCATCAATACATAATGCTGCTGTGACACTAAGAGAACAGCTGACTTTATTTGTAGACAGACAATAAACCCAATTATCTTTTGATGTATCATATACAAAAACAAATTTTTGCACCGAAACAGTATTCAGTGTAGAACAGTGCATCGCCATTTGAAGATATTTGATTCGCCTGGGGTTTATCATTAAATAATAATTCCCAAGGAGCCAGATGTATAATAGAATCTCCAATTATTACATTAACTACTTTAGCCGCATAAACCTTTATCAAATCGTTAATAAATTTTTTACATTCATTTGAATTGGCCTCGAATGAATCATATATCTTCTTACTTGTGGAACGATGCAAATTACGGTCTTGACCAATTGAAGTAAAAATTAGATGAATTTGTTTTTGCTTTTTACTAATTTCACTGTCAATATCACTTAATCTAACACTATCCTCATCTTCGATCTCAGAACGCTCCATCCTTAATTCTACAATTTCATCATTAAGCTGTTCTATCATATTTAATGTGTTGACAGAAACTGCCCTGTAATCTGCATCAAGTTCAGCTGCAGCTGCATACATAACACTTGAAGGCAGCATACAAATAACCAGAACATAGCACAAAAACATACATAAAAAACGTCGTTTTTTACTAATTTAATTATCCTCCTTTTTAACATACTTTTTTCTCAAATTTGTTTAGGCAATACACTTCACTTACATACTTCACCTCCTATCACATTTTCGCCCAATCAACTCCATGTGCACTACATGAACTACATGCACTACATAATACATTTTACAGAGAATATATTAATAAAGAATAAATAAGTTGTAAATTTTTTATATACATCTTAATTGTCTATCTTCTACATCCAATTTACTTTATTTATAAAATAAAAATGGCCTTAAAATGTAATATTCTTTCACTTCAAGGCCCTGGTTCTATGGGGACTATATTTCGAATTATCAAAATGATATTGCCTGGCTTTTAAGTAAGAAATGGGAACGTTTAGAGATTAGGATACAAATGGGTATCCAGCATCGTCACCCGGTTGATTCAGAACTGTAATCCCTGCCAAGCTGCAGGATGACTTTGAACAAATCACCATCCGTCACAATATCCATTTTTCCATTCTGCAGCTCTATCAGGCTTCCGGCAATGGACAGCCCCAATCCGTTTCCTTCCATATGCCGCGACTTATCCCCCCTGACAAAGCGTTCCTGCAGTTCCTCCGCCGAAAGTTCCAGAGGATATTTTGACATGTTGCGGAATATAATCATTACAGCTTCGTCCTTTGTCTCCACGCTCAGATATACTCTGGAATTGGCCTGTGCATATTTGCAGATATTATTGAGCAGATTATCGAACACTCTCCATAAATGCCTTCCGTCCGCAATGATATTTACCGGCTCCTGCGGCTGTCTGACAATAAGCCTCAGCCCCCTTTCCTCCATCCGTTTCTCATATTCCCCCACTGCCTGGGACAATAGAACCCCCACCTGGCAGGATTCCAGATTTACCTCTAAATTTCCCGTTGTCGCCTTGGATGCCTCCACCAAATCATCCAAAAGCTTCTTCAGCCGCCTGGACTGACGCAGCAATACTTCCGCATATTCCGCTGTTTTGGAGTGAACCGCAGATTCATCTTCTCCGGCCCCCCTGGCTGCCTCTTCGCATATTAAGTCCGCATAATTTATGATGGATGTAAGCGGTGTCTTAAGGTCGTGGGATACATTCGTAATAAGTTCTGTCTTCAAATGCTCGCTTTTCATCCGCTCTGCCACAGCCTTTGAAATACCTTTGCTTATGCTGTTCAGATTCTCCCCATGTCTCTTGAAGCCTCCCACCATCTTCGATGTATCCACCACATAATCCTCACAGCCTTCCGCCAGCGCCTCACCTGCCTGCAGCAATTGCTTATTGCTGAAAGTAATATACAATGCTATGGTCATTAAAACCAGCTTCTCCGCTGCCCATAAAAATAGTGCAGCTTCCCCCTCTCTATTTGACACCATGATCAACACTAAAAATTCATAAGCACAGATTCCAAGACAAATCCCCGTCACAGCAGCTGCCGAAGAAATATGACTGCTTAGAAGCAGCAATCCTTTCCCCAGAAAACGAATGCCTCTACCCAGCCAGCACAGGATTTCAAACATCAGGGTATGCCGCAGCATCCTTCCCTTTTTGAGACGTATTGCAATGTCTGTCAGGAATAAAACCACCCAGAAAACAAGGAATGTCAGCAAAGTAATCACCAGCAATATATACCATAAATTCCTATCCTGATATCCCAGTTCATTGATAAGATGAGTGATAAATACAAACACACCGGCGAAAACTATCGTCAATATATCTAAATGGACATTGGTCAGCATCCCCGGTACAATCTCCTGACAGCCTGCCTGGTGTCCTGCACTGCACATAAGGAATATAATGCAGCCCAAGCATACAAGAAGACAGCCTGCTGTGATTCCAATGAGCTGAAACCTGGCCTGATAGAAAAAAGGAACCCATTGCGCAGCTCTTTTCAAATTATCCTCTTTCGGAAATGCAGTATCCACATGGATTCGGAAAATATACTCTTCATACGGCTTTAACGCATGGCCATTTAATGCAATATTTCGTACTGCCACCGTGTCACGGAAGTAAATGGACATCTCCATTTCCAGACCTGTAAAATTTTCTTTCCACGTCCCCCACACGAATTCTTCCGTCCCATCCTCTTCCTTTATCAGCTCCAGCTCAATATTATGTTCCTGGCAGATTGCCTCGGCGCCTTCCAGATTTCCGTCTGACAGCTCGCTCTGCACCCTGAACACTGTACTTCGTACCACGTCATATAATACAGTCTTCAGAGCCTCACTCTCACTGGAAGTATATATTCCCACCTGCTGCATAACTATTATTGTACAGCCCCCGCATAATCCTACAAAACACGACACCACCAACAGGAAATAGGCAATCCCTTTTGCTGCCAAAGCTCCTGCAATCTTATATGGCTTTTTTCTGCGGCTTTTATGAGTATCCTCCTCTGCTTCTTCAGAATTCCACCCCATATGAATTTCTTCCACATCCGTTTTTTCCCCACTCCCTGCCTTATCTGTTCCCTGCTTCATCTTCTCTGCCACCTCCAATGTTCCATCCAGCCTTAGACAATCTTCATTCCGTCCACATTTCCCGTCCTACATTTGAAATCTTTCATTCCGTTCACACTTATAGCCCTGCCCCCACACCACTTTCAAATACCTTGGCTCTGCAGGATTAATCTCCAGTTTTTCCCGGATATGCCTGATATGAACCGCCACCGTGTTCTCACTGCCATAGGGAAGGTCATTCCAAATCTTCTGATAAATTTCCCTTGGAGAAAATACTTTGCCCGGAGACTTCATCAAAAGCCGCAGTATCTCATATTCCGTAGGCGTCAGAGACACCTCATCCCCATCCAATGTTACTTTCTTCTCCACATCATCCAGCTCAATACCTCCGCACCGAAGCACCTGTGCCGGCTGATTGCCCGCGCCAAGCTGCATATAACGGCGCAGGTGGGACTTCACCCTTGCAGCCACTTCCACCGGATGAAAAGGTTTCGTAATATAATCATCCGCCCCGACCGTAAGCCCTAAAATTTTGTCGGAATCTTCCGACTTGGCAGTGAGCAGAATAATTGGCACATTGCTTTTCTCCCGAATCTTAACCATTGCCTCCATCCCATCCATTTCCGGCATCATAATATCCAGCAGCACCAGATGAATCTCCTGTTTCTCCACAACCTTAAGGGCTTCTTTCCCGTCATACGCTTCAAACAAGGTATAATTCACATCATTTAAGTAAATCTTCAGAGCATTCACAATGTCTCTCTCATCATCGCAAATTAAAATATTGTACATTTTTCCCTCCCGAAAGTGAACGAGATTATTGTAGCAGAAACTTTTTTAACAATAAACAAGATAAATGTTTAAGATTTGTTTAAGGAGAATCCCTGACTCAAAACATACACAATTCAAATATAACACAATTTCAGTAAATTTCCATCTCCCTTTTCGAAATTGTGCACCCGCTGAAAACAAACCTATAAATATATATTGCAAGCAGCAGACACATATTTTATAATTAAATATATCATCTCAAATTTGCGGAAAATAAAAGGAGAGAAGGCTTGTGAAACCTAAAATTATTCCTAAGCAAGAAACGGTTCCCTCATTTGATCCGAATGCGGTCACAGTAAAATATATTGATTATTATAATTCCAGAGCGGCATACACAGAAGATGAAATCACACCGAAGACCGTCTCTAAAATATTAAAGGAAGTTTATAAAGGTATCAATGTTTGTTTGTTTTTAGACCCTGACGGAGAAAGCGACTGGATGGAAGTGCTCTCAGATGGGGAATGGCTGTATTTGGGCCGTTTCAGGCTTTACGAAAACGGCAAGAAGGACGAATATATTTTTTCATACAATCCTGATTACGCTTCTACTGTTGCGCAGATAATGGAATTTAATTATTCTGACAAGAGTGTATGGACAGAACTTCTAAGCGGCGGTCAGTCCCTGATTCCCAAAATTCATGCTATCTCGGATATGGAAAGCGGTGTGAAAGCAGTGGAGTTTTTTATTCGGACAGGAGCGCTTTATCCGGGAATCGATTGGGTACAGGAGCAGTAACAATTCCGGTTTGAAGAATTGTCAAATGAGTGTAGGCTCAATTCCAGTTTGCCGGCCAGTTATCCACTATGGATAGCTGGCCGGTGTTATTTTCACGAAGAATGAACAGTAAACGAATGGAGCATTAAGTATAATGCTGCGCCTGTGCGTACCATAATTCATGATATTTCCCGGTTTCATCCTCCAGCAGTTCATCATGGGTTCCCATCTGCACAATTCTTCCCTGGTCGAAGACGGCAATTCTGTCACAGAAACGGCAGGAGGACAGGCGGTGGCTGATATAAACAGCTGTCTTATCACCTACAATTTCGTTGAATTTTGCATAAATTTCCGCCTCTGCAATGGGATCAAGGGCAGCTGTGGGTTCGTCAAGAATAATAAATGGAGTGTCTCTGTATAATGCACGCGCCAGCGCAATTTTCTGAGCCTCCCCTCCTGAAATGTTTACCCCATCCTGATCAAAATTCTTATACAGAGGGGTGTCCAAACCTTTCGGCATTTTGGCATACCGTTCCCCAAAGCCCACTTTCTCCAGAAGCATCTCTGCTTTGACCGAATCCCACACGGAAGCTGATGCCACATTGCTGCCCAAAGGTACTGCCAGCAGGTTAAAATCCTGGAACACCACTGAAAAAATATCAAGATACTGCCTGTAATCATATTTCCGTATGTTAAAATCATTCATAACGATTTCACCCTCGGTTGGGTCATACAGACGGCAGAGCAGCTTGATAAATGTGGTCTTGCCGCTGCCGTTCATTCCCACAACTGCCAGCCGCTCTCCTACCTTCAGCTTTATGCTGATATTCTTCAGCGCATTATCCTGTGCACCGGCGTATCGAAAACTCACATTTTTAAATTCAATATCATATTTTTTATCGCTGCGCTTCTCCACCGCAAGACTTCCCTGATACATATCATTTCTGATGTCAAAATAATCCAGATATACTTTCAGAAAAATTTCATTCCCCTTCAGCGAGTTCAGAGCGGCAAAAAAATCTGCTATCCCCTGAATCATCCCCTGAAGAAAACCCACATACTTGATAACACTTCCCACAGGAAATGCTCCAATGGTACAGTAAAAGCAGATAATCAAGAAAGAACATATCTCCAGGAAATTGGAAAAAAGGCTCATCGGCAACCCATAGACAAAATTCATGTCCGCTGTTTTGGAAAAAATCTTCAGATGCTGTCTGGCAATTTTTTCACGCAGTTTGGATATAATGCCCTGCTGGCAGTATATGCGGTTATCCATTCCGTCCGGACGATACCCCCCATCAATACGATTTTCATCCAGCATCTGATCTGCGACATTTTTATTCCACAAAGTTATTTTCCTGATGCTCCAGGATTGACTTAACACTGTCAATGCAATACATACAACGATAGCAATAAACAGCACAAGACCTAACCACTGAAATCCAACTGTCACAATCAAAGAAATCATCTCTGCAAACAGCATCATTGACAAAACAAGATTGACAAGGCATTTCATCAAACGTTGAACTTCCATTCTCATCCGGATGACGCCATAGCTGTTAATCCATGCATTCTCCTTTACTTTCCTCCTGTGCTGTCTGATTTCTGGATCTTCTATTTTATCATAATCCAGCGACAGCGTTTTATGGTTAAATGCAGCCGCCTGATGATTCTCTAAAATCTCCAGCTGAGTGGCCCCGCTTCTGTTTGTGGCAGCTCCCATGACACGAATGAAGAGATTTCCAAAGAGAGTAACCGCCACAAGTGTATAAAGTTCCCCCCTGTCTCTTCCTTCATATAATGCTGTTACAATTTCCGCAGACAGCCATAAATTAAAATATGGAGACACATTTTCAAAAATAATCTGTACAAACATCAGCGGAAAATATTTAGGGTTATAAGAATGATACATTTGAAATGCCTTTTTTGTGATACTGTATTTTTTCATGATATTCTCCTATTCCAGTTCGGTATATGTTTCAATGCCCTCTTTATTCCGGTTCCGTTTTTTATCCCATTTTTTCATTGTCCTGATAGTATTTGCTCTGTACTTCAAACATATAAGCATACTTTCCATCTAATCTCATCAGTTCATCATGGGTTCCGCTTTCTTTGATCACGCCGTCCTCAAGCAGGATAATGCGGTCGCAGAACCGCGTTGAGGCAAATCGGTGTGAAATGTAAATGGATGTTTTCCCCTGGGTCAGTTCATTGTATTGCAGATACAGTCTGTTCTCGGAAATAGGGTCAAGAGCAGCCGTAGGTTCATCCAGAATAAGAATCCCTCCGTTCTTGTAAATAGCTCTTGCCAAAACCAGTTTCTGCATCTCTCCGCCGGACAAATCAACACCGTCATCATAAACGGCTTTCATAAGATGCGTATCCATACCATGTTCTAACCCCTTTATCTTCTCATATATCCCTGCCGCCTTCATAGCAGAAACTGCATCCTCCCTGGCATTGGGGCGCTGTAAGTCTGCGCTTGCCACAAACTCAAACATGGTAAAAGCAATCTTCCTGATTTCCTGGAACACAACAGAAAACATTGAATAGTACTCTTCTATATTGTATTCCTCAATTCTTCTGCCTCCGATTAAAATCTCTCCCTTTGCAGGAGTGTATAATCCGCATATCAGCTTAATCAAAGTAGTTTTGCCCGCACCATTGACACCCACCAGCGCAAGCTTCTCACCCTCTTCCACCACAAAACTGATCCCCTTTAATGTATCATTTTTGGCTCCTTCATAACGGTACCATACATCTTTCACTTCAATCTTAAGCGGGAACGCAGGAAGCTCACAGCCCTTCCCACGATTAAACTTATCAGGATAATCGTTGAGCTCACGATAATACGCAATTTTTTCCGCGCGGTCATTTAATTTTGCAATGCTACCCACTATCCCCTGCAGATAACCTGAAATGCTTTCTATCAACCCGAAATAGAATACAAACTCACCTACAGTAATACCTTTTGTCAGTAAAAGTTCAATCAGTACAATATATACCGCAGCATTTTGAAGAAGCGACATCAGCCCGGCCAGTGCCGATGCCCACACTCCGCGGAGGCTGCACCGCTTATTCCACATCAATATATACGACTGGTAATCACGCATCATTTTCTCAAGCCAGGGTGCAAGCCCATACAGCTTAATATCCTTTGCCTTGGTAAAATCTTCGGAAAGCTCCTCTAAATAACTCTTTTTTCTACTTTCTTTTTCCCATTTGTGCTTATTTTTCTCATAATACACTGTCTGCCAGCGGGTGGTGTAATAAGAACCTATGGACACTGCGACTACCACTGCGAAAATAGCCGGATTCAGCGCAACCAGAAGAGACGCATAGGTTATAACCCCAAAAACCTGTGCCAGCATATTCTGCAGATCCTGCATCACAAACTCCAAAGAGCAGTTTCCATTGCGGGCATCCCTCCATGCATAACCCTGGATTTTCTTATACTCCTGCTTCTCCGTATTCTCATAATCAGTACGATAATCTGTCATTTCAGCTAATTCATCCTGAACTATGGTTGTGGGATAATACTTTCTGGAAAAATCCCGCAGCTGAATTAAAGTGTTAATTTTCTCCAACAGCATTTCTGCCACAGTAAAAAGGAGAACAATCACACACAATTCTCCAAAAACTGCTCCCATCCCTATACTGTCAATAAGCACCTTCGTCAAATATGCCCTCACAAGAGGAATTGCCACCACCAGAGGAATCCTTGCGAAAACCCACAAAATCCAACGTCTGTCAAGTTTCCATAACTTTTTCACTGCCCAGATAATATTGCCTGTATTAGAATATTTCTTTCTGCCGTTTTTTTCTTTTCTGCTTTCCATAACATCACCACCTGATTTTTTCTCTGCATTTATAGCCATTCACCGGTTTTGTCCTGCATAAAGCCATGTTATCATAATGGACATAATAAAAGTGCAATTTGTTGTCAAATACGGAAAATTTGATGTCAATTGCACTTGTACATTTATCTCTATGCTACTGCCTGTTTCTATTTCCCCATCATTGGGATTTCGCCCTGAGGAAGCATGATTTCCGTAGAAAATGCATTGTCCTCCGATGCCCGCGTAATATACCCTCCATATTTTTTAATAACAGCATCCACACGTGCAAGCCCCAATCCATGCCCGGCCCCTTTGGTGGAGCGGAAATTCCTTTTTTTTGCACCACTCGCCGTATTGGTCAGTGCGAGATACAGATAATTCCCCTTCATTTCCATATAGATACGTATCAGCCTTTCTTCTGCCGGAAGCTCCATGCAGGCGTCCATAGCATTATCTAATAGATTGCCGATGACAATGCACAGATCCAGTTCCGATATGGTAAGCGCTACCGGTATCCTGGCCACAGCCTTTACATTAATCTGCTTCTCGGCGGCTATGGAAAGCTTACTGTTAAGAATGGCATCCGCCATTTGGTTTCCCGTCTTAATCAACGTCTCAATATTGGTCAAATCCTCGTCCAGCATATCAAGATATTTTACGATTTCTTCAAACTCCCCATTGGCTGCATGAATTTTCATGACCTGGATATGATGTCTGTAATCATGTCTCCATCCACGCATCTGGGCATACATATTTTCAACCTCTGCATAGTATTTCTGAAGTATTTCTGTTTCAAAAGAATCAACTCTTTTTGCAATCAGCTTATCCAAAAGCATATCAATTCCTCTTTTCCGTTCCGAAGCCGTCACAAATATTTTACCAGCGCGGCATGAATTTCGTCATACATTCCACGGCTGATGGGAATAGTATCCCCATTTGACATAGTAATATCGGCTCGCGTTATTTTTCTGATATATTTCAGACCTGCCACAAAAGAACGGTGTGTTTTGAAGAAGGTTTCGTCCAGCTCCCCGCAAAACTTTCCAAACGCCATACGCGAACGGTAATTCCCATGAACGGTATGGACAATCACATATACATTTTGAGCTTCCGCATACATAATATCCGCTATGGAAACCTTAATATCCCCGTCTGCCGTTACAAGCAGCACCGAACGCTGCCGGTATGCCAGATTGTCCACAGCCTTGTCAAGTACGGCGCAGAGTTTTGCAGTGTCTATGGGTTTCATCAGGTAATGCAATGCCGAAACATCAAAACCATCGCTGAAATATTCATAATATCCGGTGACAAAAATAATCTGAACTGCCCCATTCTCCTGTCTTACTGTCCTGGCCAGCTCTATACCGCTGATTTCCGGCATCTCAATATCCAGAAGCAGTATGTCAAAGTCCTTTTCTTCGGCGTAATCGAACAAAAAAGCCTTTGCCTCGGCATACTGTTTGATCTCTGTCATATGACGGTTTCTCTTTGCCCATGCGTCCGCAATTCCGTATATATACTTCCTCTGATCCGCATTATCGTCACAGACTGCTATTTTGTATTTCATGCATTTACACACCCCTGCTGTTTAGATTCTATTTATTTATACCACATATATCAGAATTCCGCTATGGTTTTTAATACAATCACCCATCACATGTAACAGTTCAGACATGCCAGGACAACAAAAAGGGATATCAAAGGACTGCAATTTCCCTGATACCCCTTACTTATTACTTATAATTCATGACTATTCATTTGCGAAGCAAATCAATAATTCACGATTATTCATTTCCGAAGGAAATCAATAATTTACAATCTGCCCGAAGTCAGGCTTCAAGGAAGCACCACCTACCAGACCGCCATCAATATCTGCCTGTGCAAAAAGCTCAGGAGCGCTGGATGCGGATACGGAACCGCCGTACTGGATGCGGATTGCAGCTGCTGTGGCCTCATCATAAATTTCAGCAATGCAGTCACGAATTGCTTTACATACTTCCTGTGCCTGCTCTGTAGTAGCTACTTTGCCTGTGCCGATTGCCCAGATGGGCTCATAGGCAATCACAGCCGTTGCTGCCTGCGCGGCTGTCACATTCAGGAATGCAATCTTAATCTGCTGGCGGATAAAGTCAATGGTTACACCCTGCTCCCTTTGCGTCAGAGTTTCGCCGCAGCAGATAATAGGGGTAAGGTTATGTTCAAACGCCTTCAACACCTTCTTATTTACCGTTTCATCCGTCTCCGCAAAGTATTCCCTTCTCTCGGAATGTCCGATAATGACGTATTTCACGCCTGCATCAACAAGCATTGCAGGAGAAATCTCCCCGGTATAGGCACCCTTCTCTTCAAAATACATATTTTCTGCGCCTATCTCAATGTTAGTGCCTTTTGCGGCCTCAATGGCAGGAATGATGTCGATGGCAGGGACGCAGAACACTACATCTACTTCATCATTCTTTACAAGGGGCTTTAATGTCTCAATCAATTCTACCGCCTGGCTGGGAGTCATATTCATCTTCCAGTTGCCGGCAATAATCTTTTTTCTTGCCATAATATTTTTCCTCTATTTCTATTTCTTGATTTCTATATTTCGATTTCCTGATTTCTATTTCCGTCAATTCCCGTTTTGAATTCTGCTGATCAATTTGCATCATAAAATCCTGCTAATCAGGAAACGGTCACAGAAATATCCGTTTCCTGATCAGCACATGATTTATAATACACACCGATTAAATTTACCGTATAGAAATATGTCATTGATTCTATTTCCAACGGGTCATATTTCTTTCTGCCTTTTCTATATAGGCACGTTTTAATTCATTGGAGGTGATCCCATAGCACAACAATATCTCATTGTAATACATCAGCACATCCGCCAGTTCTTCCACAAAATGCGCTCTGAGTTCAGCGTTCTCGACCACCGGCTGACTGCCGTTTTTCTTTACAATATCTATTACTTCGCCAATCTCCCCAACCATCCACAGCAGCTTATTCTTGCCATTTTCCGGGCAGATGGAACTCCATCTGTTATATTCTTTCTGAAACTTTCTCTGCAGCTCCAGCATCTCATTTATTGTGAATTCTTCCATCCCTGATCCGTCTCCAAATTTTATCGTCTGCTGCCGCAGCTCACGGCGCTGCGTATTCAGGTGCCCTCTATTTATCGTCTGCTGCCGCAACTCACGGCGTTGCGTATTCAGGTGCCCTCTATTTATCGTCTGCTGCCGCAACGCCGGGGAGTACTTTGCCTTCCAGGAATTCCAGAGATGCGCCGCCGCCGGTAGAAATATGGCTCATCTTGTCGCCAAAACCAAGCTGGTTTACTGCTGCCGCAGAATCACCGCCGCCGATAATCGTAGTTGCGTCTGTCTCTGCCAGAGCCTTTGCCACTGCAATGGTACCTGCTGCAAGTGTCGGATTCTCGAACACGCCCATAGGCCCATTCCACACTACGGTCTTAGCGCTCTTAACAGCTTCCGCATACATCGCTGCGGTTTCAGGTCCGATATCACAGCCCTCTCTGTCCGCAGGCATGTTGGATGACTTATATACTTCAACTTCCACAGGTGCATCAATTGGATTCGGGAATGCGGCAACGGTTGCAGAATCAACCGGAAGCAGCAGCTTCTTGCCCAGCTTCTCTGCCTTCGCCAGCATTTCCTTGCAATAGTCAAGCTTCTCGTTGTCCACCAGAGATTTACCGATTTCATTCCCCTGTGCCTTCAGGAAAGTATACGCCATACCGCCGCCGATAATCAGCGTGTCACATTTCTCAAGCAGGTTAGAAATCACATTCAGTTTATCGGCAACCTTAGCGCCGCCCAGAATCGCAACGAAAGGTCTCACCGGATTCTCCACTGCATTGCCCAGGAAATTAATCTCCTTCTGCATCAGATAACCCACTACATTTTCTCCGCCCTTTGCAGTAATGCACTTGGTAACACCTTCCACAGACGCATGGGCTCTATGGGAAGATCCGAAAGCGTCACATACATACAGGTCTGCCAGGTCTGCCAGTTCCTTACTGAATGCCTCGCCGTTCTTGGTCTCTTCCGTACCGCGGAAACGGGTATTCTGAAGCAGAACAACATCCCCTTCCTTCATGGCTTCTACTGCCTTGGTCGCTGCCTCGCCAGTCACATTATAATCTGCTACAAACACAACTTCCTTACCTAATTTCTCAGAAAGCCTCTTTGCAACAGGCGCCAGGGATTCTCCCTCATTGGGGCCGTTTTTCACCTTGCCCAAATGGGAACAGAGAATTACTTTGCCGCCATCATTGATCAATTTCTGGATGGTGGGCAGTGCAGCTGCAATTCTTGTCTCGTCCGTAATCTCACCATTTTTCAAAGGAACATTAAAGTCGCATCTCACAAGGACTCTTTTTCCCTTCGCGTTGATATCATCAACGGATTTCTTATTCAAACCCATTTTAAAAACCTCCATATCATATCATAAAACATCATATCATAAAACTTAACTTTTAGAATTTTCCCTGTTCATAGGAACAAGTATCCACATGATACTGTCCATAGGGATAAAGTACAGACTCCAGCCCCAATCTTTATTACAGAAGAAACACACCAACCGCATTTTAAGAGGTTTTCGCAGTTTCACTCGCTCACAGAAACAAATCACACAGACTGTTATCTACAGTTTGAGCAGATTCGCTCGCTCACGGAAACAAATCACACAAACCATCTTCCGGCATTCCACAATTCGGTTCCCTCACAGGAACTTGCCGCTCAAGCCTCTCTTTGTACTCATCCGCGCAATTTTCTGCGCCTGCGAGTACTTGACCGCTCAAGCCTCCGCCTCTCAATTTCCTGCATTTAAGGGCGCTTGCCATGGAAACCGTTTCCGGCACATCTGCCATATCGCACGCTCACAGAAACGAACCCTGCTGACCGTCTTATTATCAGGACAGCAGTTTCACTCGCTCACGAACACGACCCCTGCAGTCTGCCTTCACTTACGGCTTCGGCATTTCCTCCTTCTTATATACAATAGAATCCACGCTTCGGGAGTCTTCTATTGTCATGAAAAAGAGCCCGGTCCATAAGACCGGACCCCGATAGGTCTGTAATTATGCAAGCTCACTGAAATACTTAATTGTACGAACCATCTGAGAAGTATAGCTGTTCTCGTTGTCATACCAGGAAACAACCTGTACCAGAGAATTGCCATCATCCATCTTGGAAACCATGGTCTGAGTTGCATCGAAAATAGAACCAAAGGTGCTGCCGATAACATCGGAGGAAACAATCTCGTCCTCATTGTAATCAAAGGATTCTGTCTTAGCAGCCTTCATTGCAGCATTGATACCTTCCTTGGTCACCTCACCCTTGACAACTGCAACCAGAATTGTGGTAGAGCCGGTAGGAGTGGGAACACGCTGTGCGGAACCGATCAGCTTGCCGTTCAACTCAGGAATAACAAGGCCGATTGCCTTAGCTGCGCCGGTAGAGTTGGGAACGATATTGCAAGCGCCTGCACGGCTTCTTCTCAGGTCGCCCTTTCTCTGAGGTCCGTCAAGAATCATCTGATCGCCGGTATAAGCATGAACTGTGGTCATGATACCGCTCTGGATGGGAGCAAAGTCATTCAGTGCCTTAGCCATAGGAGCCAGACAGTTGGTTGTACAGGAAGCAGCGGAAATTACAGTATCCTCAGGCTTCAGGGTTGTATGATTTACATTGTACACGATGGTAGGAAGGTCATTGCCTGCGGGTGCGGAGATAACAACCTTGCGTGCGCCTGCAGTAATGTGTGCGGATGCCTTATCCTTAGAGGTATAGAAACCGGTACACTCCAGAACTACGTCTACCTTCAGCTCGCCCCAGGGAAGCTTGGAAGCATCTGCCTCTTTGTAAATTGTAATGGTCTTGCCATTAACGGTAATATTGTCTTCTCCGGCTACTACAGAATCAGCATATTTGTATTTTCCCTGAGAAGAGTCATACTTTAACAAATGTGCAAGCATCTTAGGGCTGGTCAAGTCATTGATCGCCACTACATCATATCCTTCTGCATCAAACATCTGTCTGAATGCCAGACGGCCAATACGGCCAAAACCATT
>CAJUAP010000053.1:21000-28520 GCA_910584435.1 uncultured Acetatifactor sp. | reverse complement strand
AAAAATTTATAAAAAACCTGCTAAAAAGTCTTGACTTTTGTTAGCAGGTTTTTATTCCATGTATTTCCTGAAAAAGGTATTTATGGTATAATGTTGACACAGAAATGCATTGTGTCAACTACTGATTCCATATGCGCAAGAGGGTGTGTAAACACCCCTCTTTAAGCGCATGAAATTATGGTATAATAAGACCATATTCAAGGCAGGAAACGGCCGAATGGCCATCCATACCATGATTGAACTGCAATCATGGTATAATGCTTTTGTTGTCATACCCAATCCGGCAACGGAAAGGGAGTGTGTACAATGATAGATTTTACTGTATCCGTTTGCCTGTTGGCATTATGGCATATGCAGAACAGATTTACAATATACCCAAAAAATATATGTCATTTCTATTTTCCTCACTGTTCACTCCGTTCACAGTAACTAATGCACACAAAACGCCCCACTTTCTTATTTTTGTTCCAACAAAACTTGACAGAATAACATTATAGCGTGTAGAATGTAATGATTACAGGAAAGGAGAGCGCAAAATGCAAATGACCACAACAGAAAAATCAAAGAAAAAAACATACTCTAATAAAGTAAAAAAGAAACGGGCACTCCGCTTGAGCTATGGAGCTGTACGGTAAAAAAACGTTTCTTTTTATGTATTGTATAATAGAAAGGGAAAAAGTCAAGAGAAAATGCATAATGAAGCTTCGCATCATAACAAAATTGATTTGGATAGAATAGACATTTATGCAGAACCGCCCAAAGAAGAACCGGCCCGTCAATATTACTTTATGGCAAAATGCCGGGAATGGGTTCGGGAGTTTGAACGGAAAAACGGACGTCGCCCGTTCGCGTTTACTCAAACGTTCGGGTGTCAAATGAATGCCCGTGATTCCGAAAAACTGGCTGGTATACTGGAAAATGTCGGATATGCGTTGAGTGAGACGGAAGGACAGGCGGATTTTGTTATTTATAATACCTGCACTGTTCGGGATAATGCCAACCAAAAGGTCTACGGCAGACTCGGAGAATTGAATGGACACAAGAGGCGCAATCCTCATATGATAATAGCTCTTTGCGGTTGCATGATGCAGGAGCCCGCTGTGATTGAAAAGCTGCAAAAGAGCTATTCCTTTGTTGACTTGATTTTCGGCACCCATAATCTCTTTAAATTTCCGGAACTTTTGTATACTGTATATGAGATGAAAGGTATGTATACCATGGAAAAGAGACATTCCATGGAAAAGAGACATTCCATGGTAGTTGATATCTGGAAAGATACTGATATGATAGTGGAAGATTTGCCTATAGTGCGCAAATATCCCTTTAAATCCGGCATAAATATTATGTTTGGCTGCAATAATTTCTGCAGCTATTGTATTGTTCCATATGTGAGAGGACAGGAACGAAGCCGGGAACCTGAAGATATTATCAGGGAAATAAAACAGCTGGTAGCCAATGGCGTAGTAGAAGTAATGCTGCTGGGACAAAATGTGAATTCTTATGGAAAGAATCTGCGTCAGCCAATGACATTTGCAAGTCTGCTCAAAGAAGTTGAAAAAATCGAAGGCTTGAAACGCATCCGCTTTATGACTTCTCATCCAAAAGATTTGTCTGATGAGCTGATAGATGTTATGAAGCATTCCACGAAGATATGCCGGCACTTGCACCTGCCTTTGCAGTCCGGCTCTACCCGGATTCTGACTAGAATGAACAGAAGATATACAAAAGAACAATATATCGATCTGGCATTGCGTATTCGGAGGGAAATACCGGATATTGCTATTACGACAGATATTATTGTAGGGTTTCCAGGCGAAACGCCGGAGGATTTGGAAGAGACTCTCGATGTAGTGCGCACTGTAAAATATGATAATGCTTTTACCTTTATCTATTCAAAACGTACCGGCACACCTGCCGCCTCTATGGAAGACCAGGTGCCGGAAGAACAGGTACGGCAGGGATTTGACAGGCTGCTGAAGCTGGTGCAGGAGACTGCCCGTGAACAGATAGCCAAATATCAGAATTGTGTTATGGAAGCTTTGATTGAAGAAGTAAATCAAAACGATGCCGCAATGGTAACAGGCAGGCTTTCCAACAACACCATAGTACATATCCCCGGCGATGCATCCATGATTGGCCGACTGGTACAAGTATCTCTGGATCAATGCATGGGCTTTTATTACCTTGGACACCTTGTTTCGTAATTTATTCCAGTTTTCATATAAAGAATGGATTTTCCTCAAAAGGGTATAATAGGAACGAATAATAATTATGAGATTAGTTCCGAGTACCCTTGGTACTGGATTAGGAGGAAAAGTGAAAATGAGGAAAAAATGGATTACTGCATTTTTATCAACGTTTCTATTGATTGTTACCCCTGTATCAGATCCATTCATGATTATGGTATCTGCTGCTGAAGCTGAAACGGACCAACCTGCAGATGTTCTTGATCCTGGAGAATCAGGCTGGGATACAATATCACAGCGGATTATTGCCCTCACGCAGAAAACAGGAAAACGAAATGTTGATGTGATAACAGGGTATGCCATAGAGGTTCCCGATACTGTTCTTCGGACTCTGAAGGGTAAAAAATCCACATTGGCATTGCACACCGGAAACGGTCTTACAATCAGCCTTACCGGTACGGATATCCGATCTACGGACAGAGCATTCCGTTTAGTTCTGTCTTCAGAAGAGATCATTCCGGAAACCGTGAGACAGCAGGTTATGGAAAATGCGGTTACTTTTCGTGAATTCAGTATGGCAGAGAAGGAACGTTTTCCGTTCTATGTCAATGTGCATGTGAGTTTAGGCGCGGAGAATGCAGGTAAACCTGCAATATTATATTATTATGATGAAGCAGCTGATACCCTGAGGTTCACGGGAATCTACTCCATTGCCGAATCCGGATATGCGATGTTTGGGTTAAACCGTGGGGATGAATATATCGCTGTAGTTAGAGAAGGAAAAGCTCATGTGGTAAAAGAAGGGGAACATCTGAACAGCATTGCCAGAAGGAACGGACTCTCATTGAAGAAATTGTTGGAGGAAAATCCCCATATAGCAAATGCGGATGTCATTTATCCCGGACAAGTTATTATCATTCCCTGAGTATAGCAGATAAGGCATAAATTTTGACAGCTTGGATTTTCATGCATTTTTGGTTCCAGGTGTTTTGATGGAATTCATTTACAATTACAGTATTTTGTGGTAAAATCAGGACAAAGACACAATTCATTGTGTCTTTGTCCTTGTGCTTTGTCCGGCATGTCAGGGCAGAACACAAACAATGGAAGAAGAGCATTCCATGGAATGCATTCAGTGATTAGAACAAAAGAACAGGAGCAGAGAACATGCCGGAACAGATTCCCATTGAAGACCTGACACCCATGATGCAGCAATATATAGAGACGAAAAAGCAATATGCCGATTGCATTCTGTTTTATCGTCTGGGGGATTTTTATGAGATGTTTTTCCAGGATGCGCAGACTGTATCCAGGGAATTGGAATTAACCTTGACAGGAAAGGCATGCGGATTAGAGGAACGCGCTCCTATGTGTGGGATTCCATACCATGCCGTGGAAGGATACTTGACGAAACTGGTCAACAGAGGTTATAAGGTAGCCATCTGTGAGCAGGTGGAAGATCCTAAGCTTGCAAAAGGGCTGGTAAAAAGAGAGGTAACCCGGATTGTAACACCCGGAACCAATCTGAATATGCAGTCATTGGAAGAATCTAAAAATAATTTTCTGATGTGCATTGCGTATACTCCTACCAAAACCGGTATTTCCGCGGCCGATGTTACCACGGGGGATTATTATCTCACCGAAGTAGAGGACTTAAGAAAACTAAAAGATGAACTGATGAAATATGAGCCTTCGGAAATCATATGTAATGAAGCGTTTCTGGTGAGTGGTTTTGACATAGAAGATTTACGTGCCAGATATCATATTTCTGTCAATGCGCTGGAAACACATCTGTTTGATGATGATGGCTGTAAACGGCTTTTGCTGCGGCATTTCAGGGTAAATACGCTGATTGGTCTGGGAATTGAAGAATTTCCTGTGGGCATGACGGCAGCAGGCGCTCTGCTGCAATATCTATATGACACACAGAAAACGGAATTATCTCATTTTACCCATATTTATCCCTATCTGACCAATAAATATATGCTGTTGGACAGTTCTACCAGAAGAAACCTTGAACTTACGGAAACCCTGCGCGAAAAGCAGAAGAGAGGTTCTCTGTTATGGGTACTTGACAAGACAAAGACAGCAATGGGCGGACGTCTGCTGCGAAGCATGCTGGAACAGCCGCTGATTGACAAGGCTGAAATGGAACAACGTCTGGACGCAGTGGAAGCATTAAGCAGGGACAGTGTGTCGAGAGATGAAATCAGAGAATATCTGAATTCCGTATATGATATGGAACGATTGTTAAGTAAGGTTACCTACAGAACAGCAAATCCCAGAGATTTTATTGCGCTGCGCAATTCTCTGGAAATGCTTCCTGCGCTGAAGATAGTGGTAAAAGGGATGACCGGCCAGGAACTTCAAAACATCGAGAAAGACATGGATGAATTGCAGGATATATTTCAATTGATTCAGGCTTCTATAGAGGAAGAACCGCCTGTTACCATTCGGGAAGGCGGTATGATAAAGGACGGATTTGACAATACGATTGATACTCTGCGAAGCGCCAAAAGGGACGGAAAGCTATGGCTTGCACAGTTGGAAGAACAGGATCGGGAACGGACAGGGATTAAGAATCTCAAAATTAAGTACAATAAAGTGTTCGGCTATTATTTTGAAGTGACCAATTCCTATAAAAATATGGTTCCTGAGGATTATGTGCGGAAACAGACATTGGCAAATGCGGAAAGATATACCACCCCCCGGTTAAAGGAATTGGAAGATACCATACTGAATGCCGAGGACAAGCTGACCACGCTGGAATATGATTTGTTCTGTAAGATACGCGACTCTATTGCCGCAGAATTAGAGCGAATTCAGGCTACGGCAAAGGCCATTGCAAGATTGGATGTCTATGCCTCATTATCGCTGGTGGCGGAGCGGAATCACTATGTACGCCCCAAATTGAATGAAAAAGGAATTATTGACATCAAGGATGGCAGACATCCTGTGGTGGAGCAAATGATTACAAATGATATGTTTATTGCCAATGATACTTTTCTGGACAATAACAGCCATTGTATCAGCATTATCACAGGCCCTAATATGGCGGGAAAGTCTACCTATATGCGCCAGACGGCGTTGATTGTACTCCTGGCACAGATTGGATGCTATGTGCCTGCCAAAAGCGCTAATATCGGTATTGTGGACAGGATTTTTACCAGAGTCGGCGCATCGGACGATTTGGCAAGCGGACAGTCCACTTTTATGGTGGAGATGAACGAGGTTGCCAATATCCTTCGGAATGCTACGGCAAGCAGTCTGCTGATTCTGGATGAAATAGGCAGGGGTACTTCGACTTTCGACGGACTCAGCATTGCATGGGCGGTTATAGAACACATCAGCAATCGAAGGCTGCTGGGCGCTAAGACGTTGTTCGCCACGCATTATCATGAACTGACGGAATTGGAAGGAAAAATGAGCAATGTAAATAATTACTGCATTGCCGTAAAAGAATGCGGAGACGATATTGTATTTCTCCGCAAAATAATTAAGGGGGGTGCGGATAAAAGTTACGGAATCCAGGTGGCAAAGCTGGCAGGCGTTCCGGACATGGTCATAGGCAGAGCCAAAGAGATTGTGGAACAGCTTACAGACAATGATATCATAGAGAAAATTCAAAGTATTGCCGTGGATGTCAAGGGTGACAAGGGTTCTTCGATTAAAAAGCAGCCCCAGCTTGATGAGGTGGATCTGGCTCAGATATCTTTGTTTGATACGGTAACGGATGAGGATGTATTGAAAGAACTGATGGAGATTGAGCTGAATACATTGACCCCTATAGATGCATTGAACGCACTGTATCGACTGCAGAATAAATTGAAGAACAGGTGGCAAGTGTGAACGGAATGAAGATTTTCTAAGCGGTCAAAGTACGCCCGCTAAGAAAATCTAAGTCATTCCGGGAAGAACGCAAGAGCGGCGTTCTTCCAAGCGCGTCCTTTGCACTTTGTTTGCAGCAAGTAATTCATTATTTGCCCCCCAAAGAGGTGGGCTGCGCGCCCTCTTGGGGGGGTACAGCGCAGGAAGGTGGAACATGGCTAAGATACATATTCTGGATTCGGAGACAATAGATAAGATTGCCGCAGGAGAAGTGGTGGAGAGACCCTCAAGTGTGGTAAAAGAGCTGGTGGAAAATGCAATTGATGCAGGAGCAACAGCCATTACCGTTGAGGTAAAGGACGGCGGAATAGAGCTTATCCGGGTTACGGACAATGGCTGCGGTATGGAGGCGGATCAATTGCGGACAGCATTTCTTCGCCATGCCACCAGCAAAATAGAAAATGCCAGTGATCTGATGCGGATTTCCAGCCTTGGGTTCAGAGGAGAAGCACTGTCCAGTATAGCAGCGGTAGCAAAAGTGGAAGTTGCCACGAAAGTACGCAACTGTCTCGTCGGCACCCGGATTCTTCTGGAAGGAGCAAAAGAAATTGCTTTTGAACAGGCAGGTGTGCCGGAAGGAACTACATTCATTGTGCGCAATCTGTTTTTTAATACGCCGGTAAGACGTAAATTTCTGAAACAGCCTGCTACAGAAGGCGGATATATTGCCGCATTGATGGAACATCTGGCTCTGTCCAGGCCGGATATCTCTATTAAACTGCTTCTGGGGAATCAAATGAAATTTCATACATCCGGAAACGGCGATTTGAGAGAAGTGATATATCGCATTTACGGAAGAGAAATTGCAGGTGCACTTGTGCCAATAGAAGCAGAAAAGCATGGAATCCGCCTGGACGGCTATCTTGGGAAACCTGTGCAGGTTCGTTCCAACCGAAATTTTGAAATTTACTTTATAAACGGAAGATTTATCAGAAGTAATGTGATTTCCAGAGCTTTGGAAGAAGGGTACAAAGAATACCTGATGCAGCACAAATTTCCTTTGTGTGTGCTGCATATCAAAATGGATACTTCCTGTGTGGACGTGAATGTGCACCCTGCCAAAATGGATGTAAGGTTTTCTGATCAAATGGGCTTCTGCAATTTCCTGACAGAAGCAGTACGGCAGACACTGCGGCGTCAGGAGATGATACCGGAAGCATTATTGTCCACGGAGCGGGAGCTGAGAGAAGCCCGTATGGCAGAAAGGAAAGAACGGGAGTCACAGAACACGCCGGAACCGTTTGAGCAAAGGCGCAGCAATGCCTATCGTGTAATGGAAGAAGCGCGATATGCAGAAGAAAAGCCAAAAACGCAGGATTTTACCAATCATCCTGTGTGGAGCCGTGTCAAAAGCGTTTCCTCCACAGAAGAAACAGCATGTGAAGAGCCCACGCAGAGCATGTCCGTCAGCGCTTCTTCCACAGAAAAAGCTGTGTGCGGAGAGCC
>CAJUAP010000053.1:0-20900 GCA_910584435.1 uncultured Acetatifactor sp. | reverse complement strand
CGCAGAGCATGTCCGTCAGCGCTTCTTCCACAGAAAAAGCTGTGTGCGGAGAGCCGATGCAGAGCATGTCCGTCAGCGCTTTCTCCACAGAAGAAATACAGAAGGAAGATGACTTCTTTGTAGAGACTTCAGAGCTGTCAGAAAAGCCATCGGATGAGCTGGCAGAAATGCCTTCGGATGAACTGACGGAACATTCTGATCGGATAAAACAAAATACGGATTCACGTCAAATCTCGGCCGGAGAGCAGATGGACTTTTTTGAAGATAAGATATTGACAATGGACAGCAGACATAAATTCCATATCATCGGCCAGGTGTTTCAGACCTACTGGCTGATCGAATTTGAGGATAAACTGCTCATAATCGACCAGCATGCCGCCCATGAAAAAGTCAATTATGAGAGATTAATGAAGCAATATCATGAGAAAAATATTGCAGCGCAGAATTTGCTCCCTCCGGTGATTGTCAGTCTGTCAGGCCAGGAAGAAATCGTATTAAAGGAGCACAGGGAAGTGTTCGCATCGATGGGATTTGAAATTGAAGATTTCGGCGGATGTGAATACGCTTTGCGCAGCGTACCTGTGGATTTGTATGGCTGTAATGAGCAGGAAATGTTCCTGGAAGTATTGGAGGGCCTGGCAAACGGAAATACATTCAAAAGTACAGAGGCCGGAAACCTGCGTGTCATAGAAGAGAAAATTGCTTCCATGTCCTGCAAGGCTGCTGTCAAAGGAAATAACAGACTTAGCTTCGCAGAAGCAGAGGCTTTGATTGATGAGCTGCTCACCCTGGATAATCCATATCACTGTCCTCACGGCAGACCCACTATTATTGCCATGACTAAAACGGAACTGGACAGAAAATTCAAACGAATTGTCAATTAAGTCTCCGGGGAATCGGCCATTGCGGCATTCGCCAATAGATACTGCGCACCGGTTAGATTTGCAGCCGGGCGCGGCACCTGGCAAATTGTTCCAGGTAATAAGCGTAAAGGAAAACTGCAGGTGACATAATGGAAACTGGCAAAAAAGAAACTGAAAAAAAAGAAAACGGCAAAAGGGAACGTCCCTTGATTGTACTTACGGGTCCTACAGCAGTGGGCAAAACAAAGCTCTCCATTTCTCTGGCCAAAGCGGTGGGAGGTGAAATCGTTTCTGCTGATTCCATGCAGGTCTATCGGCATATGGACATTGGTACAGCGAAAATCACACAGGAAGAAATGCAGGGAATCACCCATCATATGATTGATATTTTAGAACCATGGGAATCCTTTAATGTGGCTGTGTTTAAAGACATGTGTGGACAATGTCTGCCTGGAATTTATGAAAGAGGACATATTCCTATCGTTACCGGCGGAACAGGCTTCTATATCCAGGCATTGCTTCGGAATGTTGAGTTCACGGAAAATGAGAGCAATATGGAATATCGGGCGTATCTGGAAGCGGTTGCATCACAAAAAGGAGCTGCATATCTGCACGAGATGCTGGAAAAAGCAGATCCCGTATCAGCCCGGAATATCCATGCCAACAATATCAAGCGAACAATCCGCGCTTTGGAATATTTTCATTTGACAGGGGAACCCATATCGCGTCATAATGAAAGAGAGCGTGAAAAATCATCGGACTATTACTCATGGTATTTTGTTTTAAATGATGAGAGAACACATCTGTATCATAATATCGACCTGCGCGTGGATGAAATGATGCGAGATGGACTGGTGGCGGAAGTAGAAGCACTTGCCGCATTGGGATGCCATAAGGAATTGGTATCCATGCAGGGGCTGGGATACAAGGAAATACTGTCTTATCTGAATGGAGAATCCACACTTGAACAGGCAGTGGAACTGTTAAAGCGCAATACGAGACATTTTGCAAAAAGGCAGCTGACATGGTTTCGCAGGGAACAGAATGTCATATGGGTGGATAAGGATAAGTTTGAATATGACGAGGACAGAATATTGCAGTATATGCTGGAGGTTATCAACCAGAACACCCAATAAACTAATTTCGATAAAGGAGGCTGCCCGGGCAGGGCGGAAAACATAACATGACAGAAATCATGATACAAACAACACATTCCACAGACAGCGCTATATCATCCGAAAGCATTTTGGATATGTACGCAAGTATGGGAATTGACAGGAACGTTTATAATTATGGGGCAAAGGTTCTGGGAGATTTGGAAGAAAGGTTCCGGCAGATTGATGAAATTGCCGAATACAATCAATTGAAAGTAATCAAAGCCATGCAGGAGTGCCAGGTTAGCGAGGCATGTCTTCTGGGAACCACGGGATATGGATATGATGATCTGGGACGGGACACTCTGGAAAAGGTATATGCAAAAGTATTCCATACAGAGGATGCCCTGGTGCGGCCTCAGATTACCTGCGGAACCCATGCCCTGGCGCTGGCGCTGATGAGCAATCTGCGGCCCGGTGATGAAGTGCTCTCTCCGGTGGGAAAACCTTATGACACGCTGGAAGAAGTCATTGGCATCCGTCCCTCCAAAGGTTCCCTTGCAGAATATGGCATTACTTACAGACAGGTGGATTTACTTACAGACGGCAGTTTTGATTATGAAGGAATTGAAAAGGCATTAAATGATCGAACCAGGCTTGTGACCATTCAACGCTCCAAAGGGTATCAGACGCGTCCCACACTGTCCGTTGCGCAGATTGGAGCATTGATTGCCTTCATCAAAGAGAGAAAACCGGAAGTCATCTGCATGGTGGATAACTGTTATGGGGAATTTGTAGAAATCATGGAACCCGGCGATGTGGGAGCCGATATGGTTGTGGGTTCCCTGATTAAGAATCCCGGCGGAGGTCTGGCTCCCATAGGGGGATATATTGCAGGAAGAACGGACTGTGTGGAAAATGCTGCTTACAGATTGACTTCGCCGGGCCTTGGGAAAGAAGTCGGCGCATCCTTAGGCATACTGAAGGATTTCTATCAGGGGTTGTTTTTGGCGCCTGTGGTCACAGCTTCCGCTTTAAAGGGTGCAGTCTTCGCGGCCAATTTATATGAAAGGCTGGGATTTGATGTAATCCCAACAGGAAGTGAGAGCAGACATGATATCATTCAGGCAATTACCTTCCATCAGCCGGAAAGCGTCATAGCTTTCTGCCAGGGCATTCAGGCAGCCGCACCGGTGGACAGTCATGTCGTGCCCCAGGCAGCGGATATGCCGGGATATGATTCACAGGTCATTATGGCAGCCGGTGCTTTTGTTTCCGGTTCCTCCATTGAATTGTCCGCGGACGCTCCCATCAGACCGCCATATGCGGTATATTTTCAGGGAGGGCTTACCTGGCAGCACGCGAAAGCAGGTATTCTGAAAACGCTGCAGTTTTTGGTGGACAAGGGGCTGGTGGAGAAAAAGCAATTGAAATGTAGCAATCTGTAGAAAATGCGCAAAATAAATTCTATGATTTTAGTGTACAGTTTTTACATTTTGTGGTACTATATAAAGGTCTGTAAGAATATAACCAGGATTCTAAACGAAAGAGGACAAGGGTTTGAAAAAGGTAAACTGGGTACTGTTGTTGGTAGTATTGATTGGATTTGTTATCGGCAGATTTATCGGCACCTACTTTGCAGGTACATTTTTAGATTATGGGGCAACCTTCGGGCTGGTTTCACCGGTGGTACTTGACTTGGGATTTATTGCCCTGACGTTCGGCCTGACGATCCATATTACAATCGCCAGTGTGGCAGGCGTGGTCATTGCATTGGCAGTATACCGGTTTATCAGATAAGACAGGCTTGGGCGGCCTGACAATATCATGGACAAGCTGTGCGTCGGAGAAGGTTGGAAAAGGAGACGCATGAAGAATCATCGGACAGCAGCAATTACAAAAGCAGAAAAAATGACACAGGAGCTTCCTTATGAACGATTTATAAGATTTGGGCCGGAGCATCTTACAGAGGCGGAACTGCTGGCAATCATTATCCGCACAGGAACGCAGGAGAAGAGTGCGCTGCAGCTGGCGGAACAGGTGTTAAGCCTCGCAAAATATCCCAAAGAAGGATTGCTGGGATTATACGATGTGACATTGGAAGAGCTTGAAAGCATCCATGGAATCGGTGAAGTGAAAGCAGTAAAGCTGAAGTGCCTGACAGAGCTTTCCATGCGGATGAGCTGTGCAAAAGCCAAAGAAGGTATGAGCTTTTTAAGTTCCGGCCAGGTAGCGGCCTACTTTATGGAACAATTGCGGCACCGTGAGACAGAATGTGTGGTGTTGGTATGTCTGGACGCAAAAGGCCAGGTAATCTGTGAAAAGAAGATGTCCGAAGGCAGTGTGACCATGTCTTTGATTTCTCCCAGAGAAATATTTCTGACTGCATTAGAACATCGAGCTGTCACCATTATTTTAGTGCATAACCACCCAAGCGGTGATCCTACACCCAGCAAATCGGATAAGGAACTTACGGAACATGTACGAGAATCCGGTGAGCAGATGGGCATTCCGCTGTTGGATCATATTATCATTGGAGACCGGCGCTATGTCAGCTTCAGAGAGGCGTCATGGTTTATATCATAGCATTTATACAATTAGAAAGGGGCTGTCATTTTGGCAAACAACGCATTCGGTATCGATTTAGGTACTAACAACATTAAGATTTACAGTAAGGGTGACGATCATATTATGGTAGAGAAGAATATGATCGCCATTGAAAACAAAAAAGTTCTGTTCGCTTATGGGAACTCTGCTTATGAAATGTATGAGAAAGCACCCAGCAATATTCATATTTCTTATCCATTGTCAAGCGGTGTGATTGCAGACATTAAAAATATGGAAACTTTAATTCGATATTTTATCACTGATCTGCAGAAAGGAAATACAAGACCGGCTGAATTCTATATTGCAGTTCCTACGGATGTCACCGAGGTGGAAAAGAGGGCATTTTATGATCTGGTGAAGGATGCCAATGTAAAGGCAAAGAAGATCATGGTTGTGGAAAAAGCAGTGGCAGACGGCCTTGGGATGGACATTGATGTAAAAAACGCACAAGGTGTACTGGTAGTCAATGTAGGATATGAGACAACGGAAATATCCATTCTGTCTCTGGGAGGTATCGTACTCAGCCGGCTGATTAAAACGGGCGGATTAAAATTCGATGAGGCAATCCGCACTGCTGTCAGAAAGGAATTCAGCCTGATCATCGGCGGTAAGACCTCCGAAACGGTGAAAATTTCCCTGAAAGAATTGGAGGAAGCCGGCAGAGGCGCCATTGTTTACGGCAGAGATATTGTCACAGGGCTTCCGGTGGAACGGGAGATTCCAACCAAGCTGGTGAATGAATGTCTGGAAGAACATTTTAATACCATTGTGGATAATGTCAAGGTAATCCTGGAACGGACGCCGCCCGAACTGGCTGCGGATATCTACCGGCATGGCGTTTACCTCACAGGAGGCGCTTCCCAGATAAGCCATTTGGGAGAACGTCTGGCTGCCGGTACCGGATTGAAAGTGAATGTATCCGACAACCCCATTGCAAGTGTGGTAACAGGGCTTGCTAAAATTATCAAGGACGACAATTACAAATCTGTAGCATATGCAATTGAAGGGATGAGTAAATGAGCCCAGTAATAAAAAGGAAAGGGGAGAGGTTTACGCTGCCTAGTAAATATCTCCTCTTTATTTTAACAGTAGTGTGCACTGCTCTGATGGTGCTTACTTTTGGAACGGATGTATTCAATAAACCGTTAAATACAGCTGTGGGATATGTGATAGTACCGTTCCAGCAGGGAATAGGAAAAGTTGGTCAATGGCTGGTGAGCCGTTCCGAAGAGCTGGTACAGATCAGATCGCTGCTGGAGGAAAATGTCAGATTAAAAGAAGAAATTGCTGCCCTGACAGAAGAAAATACCCTGCTGCTGCAGGATAAATATGAACTGAATACCCTGCGGGAGCTGTATCTGCTGGATGGCCAATATGGGGAATATAACAAAGTCGGCGCCAGGGTGATCGGCAGGGAATCCGGGAACTGGTATTCTTCCTTTATCATAGATAAAGGGGAAGAGGATGGCTTTGCTATTGATATGAATGTCATTGCAGGGGGCGGTCTGGTGGGACGCATTACCGCTATAGGTCCCAACTGGTCCCGGGTGACTTCCATTATCTCCGATGAAAGTAAAGTGAGCGGAATGACGCTTTCCACAAAGGATAATATGATTGTGTCGGGGGATTTAAAGCAGATGTCGGAAGGATGTATTTCCTTCAGCCAATTGGTGGACAGCCAGAACAGAGTGGCAGAGGGAGATAAGATTGTCACCTCCGATATCAGCGATAAATATCTTCCCAATATATTGATCGGTTATGTCTATGCCATTGACAGAGATGCGAATAATCTGACAAAATCAGGGCTGGTAATTCCGGCAGTTGATTTTGAACATTTAGGTGAGGTGCTGGTCATAACGGATATGAAACAGAACGTGCAGTAAAGTGTGAGAAGAATTTCTAAGACAACAAAAAACGTCGTCTAAGAAATTCTACGGTTCGCGGAGCGAACCTTTCTCACACTGAAAAACGCAAAAACAGCGTTTTTCTCACGGATTGTTTGTGCCTACTGCGTCGGCATGTTAGGAAGTGTGAAGTAACAGGTAGAAAGGAAAACAAACGTGCAGTACAGGGAGACAGAATGCTTAGGAAGATCATAGTTTTTGCATTAATCATCATATGCTTTATCCTGCAATGCAGTGTTTTCGATGGTCTGGCACTGGCAGGCATCATTCCGAATCTAATGCTGATTCTTACATCCTCCTTCGGTTTTATGCGCGGAGAACGGGAAGGTCTGCTCATTGGATTCTTCTGCGGAATGTTAAGTGATATCTTTTTTGGCAGTTTCTTAGGATTTTATGCATTGATACTGATGTACATAGGCTATGTAAACGGTAAATTCAGCGGAATTTTTTATCCGGAAGACATTAAGCTGCCCATTGCATTAATTGTCGTCAGCGATCTGTCATATGGAATTATATGCTATATTTTGACCTTTATGCTTCGGGGAAGATTTCAATTTCCTTATTATTTTATTCATATCATTCTGCCGGAAGCATTGTATACTATTTTGGCAACCATGTTTTTGTATCCGGTGATTTTAGCCATTAACACCCAACTGGAAAAACGTGAAAAAAGGAGAGCGCAGAAATTTGTTTGATGAATTCAGGGAAAAATTGATTCGGATCATTGCCAGCAGAATGACAGTATTTACGCTGTTATTTTGTTTCCTGGGCGGTGTGCTGATTTGCCGCTGCTTTAATCTCCAGATTGTTCATGGTGCGGAATATCTGGAGGAATTTGTTCTTGAGATAGAGAAGACACGGGATATTGCAAGTATCAGAGGGGATATCTATGACAGAAACGGTAATCTGCTGGCCTATAACGAATTGGCATATTCCGTTAAATTTGAAGATGTGTTTGAACAGGGAAGTCAGAAAAACAGAAGATTAAATGCAACCCTGATGAAATTGATTCAGATGATAGAGAAAAACGGCGACAAATGCATTGCTGATTTTAAGATATATATCAATGAAGATGGCGATTTTGCCTTTACGGTGGAAGGGACAAGTCTGCTGCGCTTCCTTGCGGATGTATATGGGAAGCCCAATGCAGGCGACCTGACGGATGCACAGCGGACTGCCACTGCCCAGGAAGTAATGGAGTTCCTAAGTGATCGCTCCAGCTTTGCCATCGGAGAATATGAGGAACCGAATAACAGTAAGAGCAGGTTCCTGACAGGAGAAGGATATTCAAAAGAGGACTGGCTGAAACTGGTGACGATTCGATATGCCATGAGCTTAACATCCTTTCGTAAATATATCGGTACTACAATAGCAACGAATATCAGTGAGAAAACGGTTGCTGTGTTGATGGAGAATTCCACGGAACTTCCCGGTGTAACCATTGTGGAAGATACTGTTCGCAGGTATGTGGACAGTGAGTATTTTGCCCATGTGCTGGGGTATACGGGCAAGATTTCATCTGATGAACTGACCGAACTCAACGCTAAAATGGAAGAAGTGCATTCCATGGAAGAACAAGGGTATGAGGGCAGCTTCTACAATATCAATGATGTGGTAGGAAAAGGCGGTATAGAATCATACATGGAGACTACTCTGCAGGGGCAGAAGGGGTATGAAAAAGTAGTGGTGGATGTCATGGGAAAGGTGCTTTCTATTGAAGAACGCCAGGCTGCTGCTGCGGGAAAAAATGTTTATCTGACCATTGACAAGGAGCTTACGGAGGCCGCCTATCATATTTTGGAACAGAAGGTGGCAGGACTTGTATCCAGCAAAATTGTCAATACCAAAGAATATAATCCGGCACCCAATGCCAGCAGCTCCGATATCCTGATACCAATATATGATGTATATTATACCATGTTCGATAATTCCATAATTGACATAAAGCACATGGAAGGGGAGGATGCCCGGGAGACAGAGAGAGAAGTCTATGAAATATATACTGCATATAGGGAAAACATCTATACTACCTTACAATATGAATTGACAGAGGGCAGGACTCCCTATGAAAAACTGAGCCGTGAACATCAGGTTTATCAAAGTAATATTGTAAGTCTGCTCAAACGAAACGGAGTTATCATGGAAGAAGCTATAGATGATTCCGATGCCGTTCAGGTGGCCTGGGCACGGGAAGAGGTTATCAGCCTGTGCGAATATTTACAGTATTGTATCTCAAAGAACTGGATAGATGTGAGTAAACTGGAATTGGATGATAAGTATTCCGATTCCGCAGAAATTTATGAGAAGCTGGTTGATTATATTATTTCCGCCACCGGCAGAAACACTGAATTTCAGAAGCGTTTTTATAAGTACATGCTGCTGGATGATTACATCAGCGGGACACAAGTATGCAGAATACTCTGTGAACAGAATTTAATCCATGTTCCGGAGGAAGATAGAGCCGCTTTGGAAGAAGGCCGTATCTCCGCTTATGATTTTATGAAAAAGAGGATAGATAACCTGGATATCACGCCTGCGCAATTGGCACTGGATCCCTGTAATGCATCCGTGGTAATTACGAATGTCAACACAGGAGAAATACTTGCCATGGTATCTTATCCGGGATATGACAATAATAAAATGGCCAATTCCATCGATGCGGAATACTATGCAAAGCTGAATGCGGATAAAGCAAAGCCCCAGTATAATTATGCCACACAATATGCGGCGGCACCGGGCTCCACATTTAAGATGGTTGTGGCGGCTGCAGGTTTGCTGGAAGGGGTGATAGAACTCGACGACCAGACAAATTGTGTCGGTACGTTTACGGAGATATCTTCTTCGCCCAGATGCTGGCGGAGAAGCGGACATGGCAATGAGACATTGACAACGGCCATCAGGGATTCCTGTAATTATTACTTCTATAATGTAGGATATCTGCTTTCTAATGAGACGGGTACTTACAATGAAATGGAGGGTTTGGATGTCCTGTCCCGCTATGCGGAGCTGTTTGGACTGACTGAAAAATCCGGTGTTGAGATAACGGAGACTTCACCCAAAGTCTCCACGGAGGATCCGGTACGTTCTGCCATCGGGCAGGGCAACAGCAGCTACACTACGGTTGGTTTGGCAAGATATGTTGCAACGGTTGCAAATGGAGGCACTTGTTACAATCTTACACTATTGGATAAAGTGACTGATTCTGACGGCAACATCATTCAGGAATTTGAACCTGATATACGAAATCAGATTGAACTGCCGCAGGAATACTGGGATGCCATTCATCTGGGTATGCGCCAGGTTGTGGAGGGTAAGAGCTATTTCAATAATCTGGCAGTCAATGTAGCGGGGAAGACAGGTACGGCAGAACAGTTGAAGACGAGACCAAGCCATGCATTGTTCGTCTGTTACGCTCCTTACGAAACACCGGAAATTGCCATTGCCACCAGAATTCCCTTCGGCTATTCTTCTGACTATGCAGCCCAGGCTACCAGGGATATTATAAAATATTATTATGGTCTGGCAGAGGAAGAAGATTTGATTACCGGTGTGGCAGATACACCTGACGGCGGTATCTCCAATGAATTATAGTAATTGATGATACATTGATAAGGAGGTTGCAGGGTGAATTGAAAGAAGCAGTTATCATTAAGAGTTTTCCTAACGGAATTGCCCTTCATCTGAATGCGGAACTTCCTTTTGAAAAGATATTGGATGAGATAGGATACAAATTTTCTGAGGCAAGAAATTTCTTTGGTACTGCCGCATTGGCCATATCCATAGAAGGGCGTCAGGTGACAGATACGGAAGAAATCATGATTCTGGAAGCCATTCATGAGAACAGTGATCTGCATATTATGTGTCTTGTAAAAAAGGAAGATGAAACGGATCAAAATTATGTAAAGGCGCTTACGCATACGGAACAGAAAGTGGCCGAAGAGGCAAACGGGCAGTTCTACCGTGGAAATTTGAAAAACAGAGATGTGCTGGAGACAGATAACAGCATTATCATGCTGGGAGATGTGTATCCCGGAAGTGCAATTATAAGTGCAAAAAATGTTATTATTTTAGGAGGGCTCTATGGTGAGGCTTATGCCGGAGGCAATGGCCGGGAAGGAGCTTTCGTGGCAGCGCTTGAAATGAAGCCGGAAAGACTTAAAATCGGCGATTTCAAATATAAACCTACATCAAAACAGACAAAAAGAATTTTACAGCCTAAGGTACTTCCGAAAATTGCATATGTGAAAAACGACAGAATTATTTTGGATACTCTCACCAAAGATCTGCTGAACACATTCTAATGTGTTTGGAGTACGACATTATTTATAATGGAGGTTAGGAAAAATGGAAGGAATGAATTCCATGGAGCAGAAGGACTCCCAGGTCATTGTCGTTACTTCAGGAAAAGGCGGTGTGGGTAAGACCACCACAACTGCAAATGTAGGAACAGGTCTGGCAAAGCTTGGCAAAAAGGTATGTCTCATTGACACGGATATCGGTCTGCGTAATCTGGATGTGGTTATGGGATTAGAGAATCGAATTGTGTACAATCTGGTAGATGTGGTGGAGGGAAACTGCCGGGTGAAGCAGGCGCTCATTCGGGATAAGCGCCATCCGGGGCTGTATCTCATGCCTTCGGCGCAGACCAGGGACAAAACCGCAGTATCTCCCGGACAAATGGTAAAAGTAATCGATCATTTAAAAGAGCAGTTTGATTACATTATTCTGGATTGTCCTGCAGGAATCGAACAGGGTTTCCAGAATGCCATTGCCGGAGCCAACAGGGCTCTGGTGGTAACAACACCGGAGGTATCGGCCATTCGGGATGCTGACAGAATCATCGGGCTGTTGGAGGCAAACGGTTTTCAGCAGATGGATCTGATTATCAACAGACTGCGGATGGATATGGTGAAGCGCGGAGATATGATGTCCGCCCAGGACGTGGTAGATATTCTTGCCATTCCCCTGATCGGTATTATTCCGGATGATGAAAATGTAGTGGTGGCTGCCAATCAGGGAGAACCTCTGGTAGGAAGCGCTTCCCCTGCAGGACAGGCATATGCAAATGTGGTACAGCGCGTAAACGGCAGGGAAGTACCTTATCTGAATTTTGACAAAGGAATTTCTTTCTGGACCAGGGTAACAGGTATTTTTCATAAGGCATAGGAGGCGTTGGAATGAGACATTTTTTTCGCAGAAAAAGCTCCTGCCAGATTGCGAAGGACAGACTGAAGATTTTGTTGATTTCAGACAGAGTAAATTGTTCTCCGGAAATGATGGAGCTGATTAAAACGGATATTGCAAAAGTTATATCCAAGTACATGAAGATTGATTCGGAAAACATGGAAATCCAGATCAATACCAAGGGAAACAGGTCAGGACGCGGAGGGAAAATGCCGTCTCTATATGCAAATATACCTATCGTGGATGTATCCTTTGACCAGGATGAGATTGTAAACAGGTAATAGCAGATTTCTTCCGGCGATTGTCCGGCTGCCGACCAGGCGGTGTGGAAAATGGAAGCAGCAAGGGGTACACAGAATGCATGGAAATATCAGTGCGGCACAGAGGAGATTATGTTTAAAAGGTACAAAATCAGAGATTATGATTTCAAATTAATTTTGATGGTACTCTGCCTTTCGGCAGTCGGTGTCATGGCAATAGGAAGTGCTGAGGAGACACTCCAGACCAGGCAGTTGGCTGGAGTGATTGCCGGCGTATTTACGATGATTGTTATCTCTTTTATAGATTATAACATGGTATTGAAATTGAACTGGCTTATGTATATCGGCAATCTTGCTCTGCTGATTGCCGTGTGGAAATTTGGATCGGACGCCAACGGCGCGCAGCGCTGGCTGCAGATTGGAGGAAGCGGCGGCATTCGGTTTCAACCTTCAGAAACTGCAAAAATATTATTGATTTTATTCTTTGCACAGTTTATTATGAAACATAGGAAGAATTTGAATACCGTCTGGATTATAGGCTGCTGTATAGTCATGATTGCTCTTCCGTGGGTGCTGGTGTATAAACAGCCGGACTTATCAACAAGTATCGTGATTCTGGTATTGTTCTGTGTAGTTATGTTTGCCGGCGGCATCAGCCTCAAGCTGGTGTTCGGGGTGCTTATGGTAGCGGTTCCGGCAGTCGCCCTGGTCATTGCACTGGCATTACAGCCGGAAAATGATTTCCTGACCAATAACCAGAGAAACCGTGTACTTGCTTTTGTAAATCCGGAAGAATATGCTACAACCTACGCATATCAGCAGCTGAATTCCGTTAAGGCTATTGCATCAGGCCAGCTGGAAGGGAAAGGATATAAGAACAACAAGATAACTTCCGTAAAAAACGGTAATTTTTTATCGGAAGCAGAAACCGATTTTATTTTTTCAGTCATAGGAGAGGAATTTGGTTTTAAGGGAAGCGTTGTGGTGATTGTATTGCTGTTTGCCATTTCGTTAGAATGCATTTCCGTTGCCCGAAAAGCAAAGGATTTAGCCGGTACCATCATTGGCGCCGGTATGGGGGGATTAATTGCTTTTCAAGGTTTTTTTAATATCGGTGTGGCGACATTTATTCTTCCGAATACAGGTCTTCCGCTTCCGTTCGTCAGTTATGGATTGACATCCCTGATGAGTCTGTATATGGGGATGGGTTTTGTGTTGAATGTCAGACTTCAGGCAAGAAAAAATCAACATAATGAATAAATGTTGAAATATAAAAAAGGGGGTATTGCACCATGAATATTGCATTGATTGCGCATGATGCAAAAAAGAAACTGATGCAGAACTTCTGCATTGCGTACAGGGGAATTTTGAGCAAAAACGATTTATATGCAACAGGTACAACGGGCCGTCTGATAGAAGAAGTTACGAATCTGAGCATTCATAAATTTCTGGCGGGACATCTTGGAGGGGAACAGCAGATTGGTGCACAGATTGAGCACAATCAGATGGATCTGGTGATTTTTCTGCGCGATCCTCTGACACCTAAAATGCATGAACCGGATGTAAACAATGTGGTACGTCTCTGTGATATGCATAATATACCTCTGGCGACTAATCTGGCCAGTGCGGAACTGTTGATAAAGTCTCTGGACAGGGGAGATTTAGAGTGGCGTGAAATGTATAAATAACAATTCCAAAACATTATTTGGAAATAACTTGGACAAAAATAGTAAGAACCTATTGTATAACAAGAAAAAAATGATGGTCAGAAATCTGCTGACAGCAGTTGTCAGTGCAATCTGCCTGAGCGGCTGCGGCGGTACAGACTATGATATGGCATATCATATAGATTATGATGTCAGTAGTTTTAATGTGGTGACAAGACAGGAAACACGTACTGCATCACCTTTTGCATCCGGTTTATGTGTCACTGTTGATAATATTATGGATGACGAGAGTGTGGATATGTCACAGGCAGAAGCTGCTGCGCTGTTTGCATTGGATAAAAACGAAGTACTTTATGCCAAGAATATTCACGAGCGTTTATATCCGGCCAGCCTGACGAAAGTAATGACTGCCATTGTTGCACTGGAAAACGGACAGCTTAGTCAGACATTGACTGCAACCAATGCGGTGAATGTAACGGAATCAGGTGCTGTGCTATGTGGTTTAAAAAGCGGAGATACCATGACGCTTGATCAGGCGCTTCGGATTCTATTGGTGTATTCTGCTAATGATGTGGCTCTGTTGATTGCGGAGAACATCGGCGGAAGCGTGGAGCATTTTATAGAAATGATGAATGAAAAGGCACATGAATTGGGGGCCACCAACACTAATTTTACAAACCCTAACGGTCTTCCGGATCTGAATCATTTTACCACGGCATATGACTTGTATTTAATGTTTAATGAGGCAATCAAATATGAAGCCTTCAATGAAATCATACATATGACCAGTTACCAGACGGTATTTTACGATGCTTCCGGCAAAGCCAAAGAATTCAACAAGCAGAATACAAATATGTTCCTGCGGGGAAATTATCAGGCACCTGCAAACGTAACAATTATCGGTGGGAAAACGGGGACTACAAATGCAGCCGGAAATTGCTTAATGCTGCTTTCAAGGGATGAAAACGGTTCGCCTTATATATCTATTATCCTGAGGGCAAACGGCGCTGAAGCACTTTACACGCAGATGACGGATTTACTTGATGAGATTCATAAATAGAGGTTGTTTTTTAGTCTCATTTCCCTTATAATAGATGTAAGGCAGTACATTTTTATTACTATAAATGATTACGATAGGAGGTTTTCCAATGATCCAGTTGATTGTAGGTAAAAAAGGTAAAGGTAAAACAAAACAGCTATTGGATAAAGTAAATCGTGAGGTTAAGGAGATATCCGGTAATATTGTATATCTTGACAAGAGCACCAAGCATATGTATGAACTGAATAACAAAGTGCGCTTAATTGATGTATCCCAGTTTATGGTTGAGAGCAGCAGTGAGTTTATTGGCTTTGTAAGCGGTATTCTTTCTCAGGATCATGATTTACAGCAGATGTATTTCGACAGCTTTTTGAAAATTGCTTGTCTGGATACTTCAGATTTTGCTGCTACAGTAAATAAATTGGAAAAACTCAGCAAAGCATTTGAGGTAGACTTTATTTTAAGTGTTTCCCTGGATGAAGCGGAGATACCTGAATGTTTCAAAGAGAATATTATCATATCCCTTTAATCTGCTGAAGAAATCAAAATCAAGAACAGTGATGATACACACGAAAGCCTCGGAACAATCACCGGGGCTTTTGTATGGAGGCAGCATATTGGCAAAAGGAAAGATTAGAAAATATAGAAAACCACTTAATCTGAATATTGGTATGATTATCTTCAGCGTAATTCTTATATATGTTGTTGTCTATGTCATTATGTATTTTCAGACCAGCTACATTGTAAGATATGAAGTGAAGGAAGGTTCTCTTGCCACGGACACAATTTACCGCGGAATTGTTCTGCGTGATGAGACAGTGGTGTATGCCCAGACCACCGGTTATGTCACTTACTATGCATTGGAAGGTGAACGGGTTGCCAAAAATGATCTTGTATATGTAGTGGACGAATCGGGACATCTCAGCGAGAGCCTGTCCAGTATGAATATGGGGGAAAATTCACTGTCTGCAAGGGAATTATCAGAATTCCGAAGTGAAATTATAACTTTTGCACATGAGTTCGATGAAATGCAGTATGAAACCACTTATGATTTTAAGCAGAATTTGAACAGTGATGTAATGAAGCTATCCAATGCAAATATGCTTCAAAGCATTGAGGACTTGAACGGCGCTGCCGGTATCAATATCATTCACTCTTCCTATGCGCCTGTGACAGGTATTGTAGCCTATTGGACAGATGGCTATGAAGATTTGTCCCCGGCCGCAGTAACCAAAGATATCTTAGAGGAAAAAGAGTATGAGAAGAAACGCATCGCCAGTAATTCCCTGATGGCCCAGGGAGATGCCGTATACAAACTGTCAACGAATGAAAACTGGTCCATAGTGATTCCTATTGACGCCACCCGAGGGGCCGAGCTTCAGGAAGAAGGATATGTCAAAGTACGTTTCCTGAAGAATCAATATGAGTCGTGGGGCGCTGTGAAGCTTCTTGTAAATGCGGACGGAAATTCCTATCTTCAGCTTTCGTTTACGAATTCCATGATTACCTTTATTTCAGACAGATTTCTTGATATAGAGTTAATTGTAGAAGATGAAACGGGATTGAAAATTCCTGTATCTTCTATTGTTCAGAAAGAATTTTATCTGATTCCGGAAGCGTATATCATTTTAGGCGGCAATAACGGAGGCGACAGTATCAAGCGGCAATGTGTTTTGGAGGACGGTACTATTTCCAGTGAAATTGTGGAAATTGAGATTTACTATTATGACAGCGAATCCAAAGAATATTATTTAGACAGCACTATGGTGGAAGCGGGGGATATCCTGTATCTGCCTGATAATGCACAGCCGCCTCCCTCCGCGGAAGACGGACAATCCGGAGAGAACTTTACAGTGAGCAGACGCGCCACATTAATAGGTGTATACAATATGAACAAAGGATATGCTGATTTTAAGCAAATCAGTATTTTGTATCAAAACGATGAGTACGCTATCGTAAAGCCCAATACGAAATATGGATTGAGTGTTTATGATTATATTGTATTGGATGCGGAATCTGTCAGAGATGATCAGTTTATCAACCAGAAATAGAATGCAGGAGAATGAATTTATGACCAATATCCAGAAAAATCTAATCGCTGTGGAACAGGAAATTCAACGGGCATGCGATAAGTCCGGACGAAACCGTACCGAAGTATCACTGATTGCAGTGAGCAAGACAAAACCCATTTCAATGATTCAGGAAGCCTATAATGCAGGCATAAGAGATTTTGGAGAAAACCGGGTGCAGGAATTAATGGACAAGATTCCCCAGCTTCCGTCCGATATTCGCTGGCATATGATCGGACATCTGCAGCGCAATAAGGTGAAGTATATTGTAGATAAAGCAGCCATGATACATAGCGTGGATTCTCTGGCTCTGGCAGAAGAGATCAGTCGTGAGGCCGTGAAGAAAAATGTGACTGTAGATATTCTGATTGAGGTAAATGTAGCGGAAGAAAGCAGTAAATTCGGCGTTGCGGTTTCGGAACTCCCCGGACTTGTGGAAAGTATTTCCAAACTGCCTTCTATCCACATAAAAGGATTCATGACCGTTGCCCCTTATACAGAAAATCCTGAAGAAAATCGTCCCTATTTTCATAAATTAGTTGAATTAGCTGTTGACATTAACCGGAAAAACATTGATAATAGAGGTATGTGTCTCTTCTCTATGGGGATGACAGGCGATTATTCCGTGGCAATCGAAGAAGGAGCTACTTATATTCGGGTTGGTACCGGGATTTTTGGTGAGAGAGGAAATATAACAGATTAATTTTGAAAGGCGATGGTATAAACATGGGCGTAATGGATAAATTTTTGAATTATATGAAGCTGAACGGTGAAGAAGATGATGATGAATATTATGATGATGATTATCTGGATGAAGAAGATGAAGAACCTGTTCTTATGCCCAGGCGGGTCTCATCATCAAGAGTAAAAGAGCCTGATGATTATGAAGAGCCTTCCACCATTACCAAGAGACAAACCTCCCCTGCCAGTAAAATTACACCTATTAAGCAGCCTGTCAAGCGGAGTTCCGCTGCTGGTATGGAAGTCTGTGTCATTAGACCCAATTCCGTAGATGACGCCAGGGAAATTACGGAGACGCTGCTGGCAAACCGAACGGTTGTACTGAATCTGGAAGGGCTGGATGTGGATATTGCACAACGGATTGTTGATTTTATGTGCGGCTCCTGTTATGCGATTTCCGGTAACCTGCAGAAGATTTCCAATTGCATTTTTATCGTCACACCTGCCAGTGTGGATATATCGGGAGATTTTCAGGTGCGTGATATTTTCGGAGAATCATTTGAAATGCCCCCTACATAAGAATAGAAAGAGAGCTGTATAGAAGATGGCAGAGAGATTACCAATCACATATCACAAGGAAACTTGCTATGACATTGTATTTACACAATCCTTTGAGACATTATGGGAAGAATTGGCTGTTTTGGGTTGTGAAAACAGAAGGCTCTGTATTGTTACGGATTCTAGGGTGAATGAGCTCTATGGCGAAGAAGTATTGCATATTTTAACCGGTAAATGCTGTAAGGCTGTGAAGTATGTATTTCCAAACGGTGAAGAGCATAAAACGCTTGATACGGTAAAGGAAATCTATAAATATCTAATTGCAGAGGGCTTTGACCGCAAAGACATGCTTCTGGCGCTGGGCGGGGGTGTGGTGGGAGATACCACGGGTTATGCGGCGGCAACCTATCTGCGGGGAATTGATTATATACAGATTCCAACCACATTGCTCGCTCAGGCAGACAGCAGTATCGGCGGCAAAACGGGGGTTGATTTTGACGGCTACAAGAATATGGTAGGTGCATTTAAAATGCCCCGCCTTGTGTATATGAATTTATCGGTACTGCATACACTGGAGGACAGGCAGTATTTTTCCGGATTCGCAGAAGTGATGAAGAATGGCTTAATTAAGGATGCCATGTTTTATGAATGGCTGATAGAGAAAATGTATGAAATATGTGAAAGGGATCTGGATGTACTTCAGGAAATGCTGCACCGGAGCTGTACGGTGAAGAAACTGGTGGTGGAAAAAGATCCTACGGAACAGGGGGAGAGGGCTCTGTTGAATTTCGGCCATACCATTGGTCATGCCATTGAAAAGGCAAAAGGCTTTACACTTTATCATGGAGAGTGTGTGGCATTGGGATGCGTTGCAGCGGCATATATCTCCTGGAAACGCGAAATGCTTACTATGGAAGAGTATTATGAGATCCGGGATATGTTTGTGCCCTTTTATCTGCCGATTTCCGTGGATGAAATAAATCCTTCGGAAATTTTACGGTTGACAAAATCGGATAAGAAAATGGAGGCCGGAAAAATCAAATTTGTACTGCTGAATAAAATCGGCAAAGCAGTGATTGACACTACTGTGACAGATGAAGAAATTCTGGCAGCCATCAACGAAATTCATTTTAGTGATGAGGATGCACATGCGTAAAAATGAAAGAAAAGCATTTCTGGAACGGAATTCAGGCAAGCGGCTTATTTTGGATGCGTTAATTGCAGCGGTATTATTATTTCTGGATCAATTTACGAAATATCTGGCAATAACCCATCTGAAAGATCAGCCGGCCATTGTATTGATAGATGGTGTTTTAGAACTGCAGTATCTTGAAAACAGAGGATCTGCGTTCAGTCTGCTGCAGGGACAGAAATTTATTATTTTAGCGATTGGTTTTGCAGTGCTGGCAGTTCTTATTTTTGTGATAGTAAAGCTCCCGCAGAATAAGAAGTTCCGCATTGTTCATATTCTGCTGTCTGCCCTGATTGCCGGAGCCCTGGGCAATATCATTGACCGACTGCGTTTTGATTATGTTGTAGATTTCATTTCTTTTGTATTGATTCATTTCCCTGTATTCAATGTAGCAGATTGCTTTATTGTGGTCTGCACCATAAGTTTATTTCTTTTATTTATGTTTGTATACAAAGAGGACGATTTAAAATTCTTATAATTATAAAGTACATCGTCTTCGTGGAAGGGGTTGTCTGGACTGTTACAAAAGTATTGTTTTGAAATAACAGAAGATTTGGAAGGAGAACGAATCGATAAGTGTCTGGCACTGCTTATCGATTCGTTGTCGCGCTCTTTTATTCAGAAAATGATAAAGGAAGGCGGCGTCACTGTGAATGATGCGGTAATCAAAGGCTCCTACCGCGTCAAGCCGGAGGACCAGGTATCATTTCTGCTGCCTCCGGCAGAAGAACCCAATATTGCAGCAGAAAATATACCTCTTGACATTCTATATGAAGATAGCGATGTCATTGTGGTAAATAAACCCAAGGGAATGGTAGTACATCCTGCGCCGGGGCATTACAGCGGTACCCTGGTAAACGCCCTGATGTATCATTGCGGAAATGAGCTGTCAGGAATCAACGGCTGTCTGCGGCCCGGTATTGTGCACCGTATTGATATGGATACAACAGGTTCCATCATTGCCTGCAAAAACGACAGGTCACATAACTCCATTGCACGGCAATTAAAAGAGCATTCCATCACAAGGAGATATCATGCTATTTGCCATGGTGTCTTACATGAGGACGGAACCATTGACAGACCTGTGGGAAGACATCCTGCGGAGAGGAAGAAAATGGCTGTCAATGAAAAAAACGGAAAACATGCCGTAACCCATTATCATATCTTAGGTCATCTGGGTGCATATACTTATCTTGAATGTGTGCTGGAAACAGGACGTACCCATCAGATCCGAGTCCATATGGCAAGTATTGGCCATCCCTTATTAGGGGATGTCCTATATGCTCCCGGCAGGAAAACGCCGTTTCCCTTACAGGGACAGACGCTGCATGCCAAGATATTGGGATTTCATCATCCTTCTACAAATGAGTATATAGAAGTGGATGCGCCTCTGCCGGATTACTTCAAGCTTTTATTGAATATATTATCCTAATTTTATTGTAGAAGTTTTGTATTTGTGTTATAATGTTGACATAGAAGAGCATTGTGTCAACTTCTGATTCTATATGCGCAAGAGGGTGTGTAAACACCCCTCTTTAGGCGCATGTGGTTATGGTATAATAAGACCATATTCAAGGCAGGAAACGGCCGAATGGCCATCCATACCATGATTGAACTGTAATCATGGTACAATAAGACCATATTCAAGGCAGGAGACGGCCGAATGGCCATCCATACCATGATTGAACTGTAATCATGGTACAATAAGACCATATTCAAGGCAGGAGACGGCCGAATGGCCATCCATACCATGATTGAACTGTAATCATGGTACAATAAGAC
>CAJUAP010000052.1 GCA_910584435.1 uncultured Acetatifactor sp. | reverse complement strand
CTTTTTCTTTACTGAACAGTGCCTCATAATGTTCGCTATGCAGATAATATGCGAAACCATTCGCAGCGAAATTAACTGTTGTCATGATCTTTTCCTTTCTGGACTCATCCGGTCCGCTTCGTTTTCTAACTGTAACCACTATAACACCAATTCTTCGGTTTGTCATTATACTGGTAATATAATTTTACAGACAGCTTACTCCACCCTCACCTCCAGTCCGTCCAGCTTCAGTCCCGGCAGACCCACCAGATACCATTCCCTGTCCATGCCCATCTCCACACGGGCGGGAATCCAGACTTCATTCAGCTTAAACTCGAAGACCTCCCCACAGTGGATACCGCCATAATCACGCTTATCGCCGTCCTCATCAATATAGTGGAAATTGTACCTCCCACTTCCCTTATCATAAAACAATGTACCCTGCTTCATAAACAGCCCTCCTTAAATATGTTTCTATATAATAAAGATTCCCTTACTTCTATTTCCTTGAAATTTTCCGCAAGTTTTTTATAAATTTTATCTAAACAGAAAAGTCCGCTGCGGTCTATTCCTTCTCCCTGTCAGTCATATCCGCACAGACATTCTTTATGGAATTGAACGTCACCTGAAGCATGTGGGACCAGTTTTCCCCCGCCCTGCAAAGGACATCCAGCTTCTGCACCAGCACTGGCAGATAATATTCAATACTCTTATCACTCTTTTCATCCATATTCCCAGCCGAAAATCCCACATTAACCTCGTCAATTCCGGCACCCAGGATCACATCCAGGTTCTCTGCAATCGTTCCCAGTATGACCTTCTCCAGCTGGTCTGCCGTCTGGAAAAACAGGAAGGTTTCAAACTCCTCCCCGGATGCCAGCACATAAAAGATATTCCTGCCGTTGACGCCAAACGCCACATCCGCATCCCATTCATTAAAATAGTCCCTGTACTTTTCCATGACCTGCAATATCTTTTCCTTCTCCATAACCTTTTCCTCGCTCATAACTTTTCCTTCTCCATAACCTTTTCCTCGCTCATAACTTTTCCTCCTCTGCACCTTTCAGCTCTGCTTCATACTTTTTGACCAGCCGGTAGAAACTGTCCTTCTTAAGCCCGGTGAGAGTCATAGCCTCCTTTGCGGAGATCACGCCGCCTTTCCATCTTTGGTAACAGTCCTCCCAGTTCTCCGGGTACTCCACCCTCGGCCTGCCCAGATGCCTGCCGCCTGCCTTCGCAACCTCTATTCCCTGCCGCTGCAGTTCGTGCCGCTCTGTCCAGTCTTCGTCCGCTACATAAGCGAACACTGCCAGCACCACATCCGTGATTAACTGCCCCACCAGCTCCTTTGATTGTGTGGTATCCAGGATGGGCATGGATGTCACCCGGATATCAGCACCAATCTCTTTTGTGATGTGGAACCACTCCTTGTAGATTTCGCTGTAATTCCTCCCGAACCGCTTCAGTTCCGTCACCACCAGCAGGTCGCCTTCCCGCAGGATGTTGTCAACCAGGGAGCGGTACACCGGGCGCTCAAACTGCCTCCCTGACTCCTTCTCCACATATATGTCACGCTCGTCGATGCCCTCCTCGTCCCGCAGGATATGTACCTGCCGGTCCAGGTTCTGCTCCCGGCTGCTCACACGGGCATAGCCAAATTTCTTTGCCGCCATGATGCGCCTCCTTTCCATAAACTTTCGTGTCGCTAAAGGTATACCTTTGGAGATATGCCTTCCGGCAGGCATATCCCCCTGTTTTTCTGTCGCAAAAGGTCTGTTTTCTTTATTGCGACATCGCAGGGATGCCGGATACCTTTAGCGACACATCATTTTATACGCAGGGGACGCCCAAAACACAGCAGCCCCCTGCAGAATTACCCGGTATGCCTATCCGGTCCCCAAAGTTTCGGCACCGGCTAAACCCTGAATTTCCGGATACAGTTTAACAGGGTTGCCGAAAGCTCCTGGTACAGATCCTCCTCAAACACGTTCTGCTCCATGGCGTTCTTGATCAGCAGCGGACGGTACATCCTGAAGATCTCCTCCTGCGCCGCCCTATCCCCTGCCTTTGCCTGCTCCAGCAGTTTCTCAAATTCCATCTTTCCCATTCATCTCCTTCCGCAATTTCCTGAGTACATAGTAATATGCCATCTCAGCCTGTTTTGCCTCCATTTGGAACCGCTCTCCCAGTTCCGCAAAAGTAAGCTCCCCATAGACCCTGGCAAACAGGATCTCCCTGTCCCTGCCTTTCAGCCGGCTTATTGCCTTTGCCAGGTGGTCGCTCTCCAGCCGGGCCAGCAGCTCTCCGTACCTCTGCCAGTCCCGGAAGATAAAATCTGTATGTTCATTTATATAGGCGCGGTACTGCTCGTCAAAGTCCGTATAGTTGCGCTCCAGCAGATCCTCCTGTGCAAGGTCCATGCCCTGCAGCCGGTATTTCCGTTCCCAGTATTTCTTCCGCGTATTCCCCACTGCCGCCACAAGGTATGCGGTAAAGCGGTTCTGTACGGAATCCGTATGTTTTTCTTTCATCCTTTCGTCCTCCAGTCATTTTCTGCTGCGTTAAGACCGCAGGACCGGAGGCCCCCTGATGGTACAGGCTCCAACTACCCTGGCTGCAAAAGAAAAAGAACCATTATCCGCCCAAAATGCCGGATAACCGTCCTTTTCCCATGATTTTCTGCTTTCCACAAAATAGTAGCGTATTGCGCTACCATAAAGGGGCTGTCGTATCCCATAAAAGAATATGATTTTTTTAACGAAATTCCCCTGCCGATGCCCGGCTTAAGACCATTCCCCAATGTCTGCCATGCGTCCTCTCCCATGGCACAAAAAAGACACCCAAATAAGACTCTGATGAACCATGTTTTTTTGTTCACCAGAAATCTGGGTGTTTAGTAGTTTATTACGCTACTTTTTAGTGCGTCATTGCCATTTTTACTTTTATGGGGTATGGCAATACACTACTATCAGGAGGTGATTAAGATGTCTCTATCAATCAAAGATGCCCGTATATTCAGTGCTGCCTTAAAGAATGCAAGGAAAAAGAGGAAACTCACACAGGCTGAGTGCGCGGAGCTGCTCGGCCACTCCGTTTCCTTCCAGAAGGATCTGGAGCGCTGCCGCTGTTCCACAAGCATTGAAGGTTTTTTCCATATCTGCAGGACTCTCAATATATCTGCGGATGACTGTATTTTTCAGGACGGGCACGACAGAACCGGCTCTACATACCAGACCCTGATGCGGCTGCTCCCACGGTGCGATGAAAAAGCCCTGGCCGCCCTTGCAGCCGCTGCAGCTGTACTTGCAGGGGCAGGTCCTGACGGCCCGCCTGCGGAACCCCCGGAAGACCTTCCCGGCAGTCAGACGTAGTATGTAGCAAAAAAACAGAAAAGCCTGCCGTCCAGATTTTGTTATCTGCTCCGCTGGCTTTTCTGCGCTGTTTCATGGGAAAGATGCCCATGCCTGTTTTTAAGTGATGAAATAAGTTTCAGCTGAATGATCTACAAATATCTATGTCCCGCTTCCGGGACGGATTCCCCTTAATCCATACAGGGAGTTGTCTCCCTGCTTTCTATATGACTTCCTTTCTACGGGCTGCAGTGCAGCCTTCCTGTAAAACGCTCCTTTCTTTATGCGGTGGATATTTTTATTTGCGAATACCCTGAAATTGCCACAATAGCATGTTACCCTTTCATTATAGATGTAAAGCCGGAAAAGTCTCCAGCTTTGCCCCCACATACAGGTTTTCTCCCCGAAATACAGATATGTTCTTACTTTCTCAAAAATAGATGCTTTCCAAACAAAGAGCCGACAAATTATGATTGCTCACAATTTCATCGGCTCTGCGTCTGTGCGTCTGGCTCTTTGATGACGGTTACTTGAAATTTTTTTACTTCAATCAAACTATTGTGCTTACATTTCGGGCAGTAGAGTGGAAAATTTTTCAATTCTGTATCCTCCCGCATTTGTATCCTCGTTTTATTTCCGCAGGCAGGGCATCGTATCCATTCTGTTTTCTCCATAATGACACCTCATTCCCATCGCAAAAGTCAAAAGAATTTTAAAATACTCAAATTGTTATTTTCGATTTTTGTTTTCTTGAATAGAGAAACTAACATGATATAAGTTTCTATATATTCCCCCTTTTCCCTACAGGGGCAGTGCATGGTTTATAGTTACGTTTTTTGTAAAAGACAACTGCTCATGTATCCGCCTTATAACTGCTTTTATTACTTGCTAATTACTGTCGTATATTCTCCACTCTTGACAGACAGATAATTATAATTTGCTGGAGCCGAGAGCAACGCATATCCGTTACCCAATCCTGATTCAATAGGAATTATCTCTATCATACAAGTACCAGCGCTTTCACTTGACAACTTAAATCCATAATCATTATCAGCGCCAACAACATTTGTGAAAATCCAATAACGCCCATCATACTCTTTCACATAAATGTCATTTGTGGCAGAATCGCATTCCTTTATCCATGACTGTATCTCTGTGGGAGCTTCATCAATCGTTGTTTTATAGGTCAAAACAGAATAAATTTCTTTATCCGCACCCACATCTTCTTTTTGTGGCATACTCGTTATTGTTGCCGCAGTTTCTATAACTAACTCTTTTTCTTCTTCTGTGATAGTTCCCTGCTCCTGCATAAAATCACACTGACTTTTGACCTCTTCAACAAGTGTTTCTAAATTATTAAATCCTGAAAGTGAAGTATATCCGTCTTTCCGTACCAAAACGAACTTAATGCTGCCATCCGTTGTGCCGCCGCTTGGTTTATCGCTTTCATCTGCTCCATTGCAGAAAATGTAAAATACTCCATTTTCCTGCATAACAGTATGTTTGAATGAATCTGTTCCATTTTCTCTTGTAATTGGTTGGGCCGCATAAGCTCCAATAGCAAAACCCCCAATAGATAACAAAACCACTGCCATAAAAGAAACTGCTGCAATTAACTTTGTTTTTTTCTTGAAATTCATAATAGCACCTAACCTTTCTTTTAATTGTTCTGCTTCCTCTGTTAAAGTGACGGAAGCCAAAGAATTTTTATAATTATTGGTTGACTTCAAAAAAGAAATCAAAGTATCTCCATACTCGCGCCTTGCCTTGTCGTCAAGTACGGATATAACTTTTTCATCACATGATAATTCACAGGACCTGTTCACTTCCTTTTCCAGTAAATATACAAAAGGGTTAAACCAATGGACGCATACGACAATCTGTATAAACCATTTGTAAAACATATCTTTCTGTTTGTAGTGAACCAGTTCATGCACAAAAATATGAGACAATTCTTTATCTTCCAATTTGCCAACAGGTAAAATAATGCTTGGACGGAAAAAACCAATCAGCATAGGGGAAGCAATCAGCGAATTATAAGATAGTTCCACTCTTGTTTTGATATTCAGTTTTTCTTCACAATCAGATAGCAGATTTAGGATTTTAATATCCGACACCTCAATATTGCCTGCTTTGATATACCGGATAAAGTCTTGATAAATCGTTATCTTACGGACAAAAAGAACCAATGCCAATGCTGACCATACAAAAAACAGGTAACTGTATAAATCAAATGACTTGCGTATGGCAGTAGCAGTTGTATTCTTTGCCTGTATCGGATCTGTTTCATTATTATCCGCATATTCCGGAACAGACACATTGGGGATTGTAGGAATTTCATTCGTTATTGCTGCTGTGTCGAACTTTTCAAACAGGTTTCCAACAATCGTAACGTCGGGAGTAAACGGAAGCAGAAAACGCAATGCTACAATTATCCAAATATAATACTGCCAACGTCTACTGAATATATTTTTACAAAACTGTTTTAATCCCAAAATCAGCAGTAATAGCAGTGTGCCCGAAACAGAAAGCGATAGTAGTATCTTTATAAATTCATTCATTTTCTTTTCTCCAAAATGTTTCAATCTCTTTCAATTCTTCTGCAGAAAGAATATCCTGCCGCAACAATGTAGAAACTAAATTTTTCACATTCCCGCCATAGACTTTATCAAGAAAACTGTGTGTCTGCATGGTCTGATATTCTGCTTCTGTTACAGTAGCCACATATTCATTCCGTCTGCCAATTTTCTTGACCTTTAGAAACTTTTTTTCTCCCAGCCGTGAAAGCAAAGTAAGTACAGTGTTGTTTTTCCATTCATTTTTGTCTTTTTCCAGTTCCTCCATGATGAGGGAGTATAACGCCGCCCCTCCGTTCTTCCATATGATTTTCATTAGTACCAGCTCGGATTCAGAAATTTGCTGTGCCATATTGTCCTCCTTTTATCTTAACGCTTTGTAGGTATACACTTATATTAACACTTTGTAGGTTATAATGCAATACCTAAAAAATTAAGAATCTATTAAAAAAACGAGGAATCTGCAATAGACATTAGGAGCAAAACAGAGAGAACTAAAATCCCTATTTGCTCCTTTATTATTACTACAAAAATGACAATTTATTTAATCCCCCAAAGACCAACCTGCATATTTGAAAGCCATAATATCTCAACCGCTTTAAACCCGCAATTGTTTTACTCTGTATCTGTTTGTCCGGCATTTTCCACTATTTGACTATCTGCACCAGCAAAATTTTCCATACTGTTTGAAGCTCCGCACCCTGTTATCAACAAAACACATGCTGTTACTATAGTAAATGCTATTCGTTTTCCCATACTGCCTCCCTACCTCCATCATGAAAGCTCCTTCAACTTTTCAAGAAACGCCTCATAGAACGCCTTCTCCTGCATAATCATTCTCTGTTCGTCTATACTCCTTACTGGCTGTCCTGCAAGCGGATGATCTAAATCATATATCCACTTATTTACTGCATCGATTGCACTTTCGGCAGAACTCCCCAACAAATCAGTCTGCTCCAACTCACCCTTCGCCCATCTGATAGCAGTCTGAACCCCTGCCGCTGTCATAAAAGAGTGTTCTCCATCAGGAGTTAATATAATCCACATTTTGTAATATGCACACCCGTTTCTTTTTCTGCTTCCATCCAGGCGTGTTTCACTTCATCTGGAGCATTTGCTCCAATCACATCTAATACAGCAGATGGCTTTTCCTGTGCTATTTCTTTATCCGCCTCCGCCACTTTCTGAGTCGCAATCTCCGCAAAACTCTTTCCTTCTTCTACTTTTGCGGCTTTACTGTTCACATATCCCGCCTGATAATAGTCTGCTAATATTCCATTGATACCCATTTTCCCCCTCCAATTTTACAAGTTCTGCATATACTGCTCTCACTTACAACATATAGTTATCCATCAGACGCTCCGCCCCTTTGCAAACGCTTTCCACAATCTGTTTCAAACATTGTTTTGCCTCGGAATCCCGGAAGACATTTAGGGCGCAGATCGCTTCTTCACAGTATCCGCGAATCAGCCGCATCGTATATCCATACCCGTCCGCATCCTCAATCAGTTTGGATATTTCCGCCACTGCCTCCTCCCGGCAGCGCACCCCTGACTGGAGATCCGCCGCAATCTTTCGCAACAGTTCCCCGCAGCCTGGGTATGTAAATGTATGAATTGCCGGAAGAGTATAATACCCGCAGCTAAAATCCTGGTGGACGGTCTTTGCCGCATCCGCATCTGTCGCAATGAAATCCATCAGGTCGTCCCGCAGTTGGAACGCAAGCCCCAGACTTTCCGCGAAGTGTTCAGCTGCCTGTCGTTCGGCTTTATTACATTTCCCTTCATAAGCACCTGCAAGGCAGGCAATCCTGAATACGGAACAGGTTTTCCCGACAATATTCTGCAAATACTGTTCTTCGGAAATCCCGGTATTGAAACGGTTGTCGAACTGCCCAACCTCACCTTCACACAAGATTTCCAAATTTCCAAACAATTCCCGGTACCACGGCTTGTTGACCAAACTGGTACGGCTGATCGCGGAAAAAATCATAAAATCCCCCGCATAGACCGCCATTTCACGCCCAAACTTTTTTTGGACGGAGAGCTGTCCGCGCCGGAGTTCTGCCTCATCAATCACATCGTCGTGCAACAGCGAAGCGGTATGACAAATTTCAATCACCGCCGCGATTTCGGTGGCGTCTATCTGTTTCCCTGCCAACTTTGCACACAAAAGCGTCAAAACAGGACGCAGCTGCTTGCCACGCGCCTGCAGAACCCACTGTAAAATCTTTTGCATCGATGGATTCTGTGACCGGAACATCCGTTCAATGTGCTGGTTGACTCGCGCCAATTCCGATTCGAGCAGTGACAAGCCTTCTAAATCCATTATTTCATATTCGCTACTATTCCGATTTTCCATGTTCCTTTACCTTCAAGTCCTGATTTGTATGTCTTATATATCAGTGTTGTTTCTTCTCGACAAACTTAAATTTGTTTTTACTTTTTAGCTTTAAGAAACACTCCCTTGTTCTTTCTATAAATCTGTACTGCTTTAAATCCAGAATTATAAAAAATTGCATCTAACTCTTTTGGACTGTATACCCTCACATCTCCACTTTTTGAAACGGGAAACCAAAATTTATTTGCAAAAAACCTAAGTAATACTCCAAAGTTTGGGTCAGCTATATACACTGTACCATTTTTCTTTAAAACTCTTTTACATTCATTCACAAATCCTTGCGGATTATCAAAATGATGAAATGCACAACATACCGTTATAATATCAATACTTTCATCACTCCATTCAAGTGGATAACATGACTGTACCTTAAAATTTATATTAGGATAACGCATTTTTGCAACATGAATCATATTCTCTGATACATCTAATCCATGTGCTTGAATTTTTGCTTTTTTCGATAATTCCTGCAACAGAGTTCCATTTCCACATGCAACATCAAGAACGATATCTCCCTCACTCAAATCTATTGTATTAGATAGTTCCTTAATATGAAATCGGGTATAATATCCTTCTTTCGATGTATCATATTCAGATGCTATTTTATTGTAGGCAATTCTTGATTCTTCTGTTTTCTTATTCATGGCATTTCCCCAAATCCCAATTTATCTTTCTTAATATTCAACTTTTCAAAAAACTACATATCTATGCTTTCCTGTCAAAAAAATGCTTATCCTCCAGATAATCCGGCAGTTCTGAAAGTTCTGCCCCTACGCTATTCTTAACAGAGCGATACTCTGCCCAATAAATCGCATAAAATTCATTCTTTTTGGCAAGCTCTGCCGGCGTCATTTCATAACTCCACCCATTGCCTGTGTTGGACAGGGCTTTTACACCCTGGCATTCAATCACAGCACCATAACCACCCGTTGTTAAAACCGGACAAGTCAACGTACCGCCACCTGCCAATGCAACCCTTTTTTCAGCAAGAGCGCTTCCCCTGCCATCAGCCGCCTCCAGAAAATCCAATAATGTCAATTCCCCAATCCCCTTACATTTAGGGTTATTATTTTGATTTTTTATGGCATTTTTAGCCTGTTGATACAGCATCTTCCTGTCCGGTGCAACATCAGATAAATATTCCGCCCTTAACTGGAGAACCTGTCTGGAAATCTGCTCTGATTCCACCTTGCTGCCCGCTACGGCTGCCTTTTTTGCCAGTTCCCTGATTTCACTGGTAAACTCCGCCTTTGATTTATTAGATTTCCCTGCGGACGGGATGTAAGACCAGTTCGGCTCTCCCTTTCCGGTTGTTGCAATGGTAACATCCTTTATGCTGCTGACAGATCCACTTACTGATACGCTCATGAAATCCACCTCCCCGATAAACAGCCTTTACACGCCTATTATCTGTCATATATGGAAAGGCGTACTGCATTTGCACATTTATACGAAACGTAGTACGCCCTCAAAAATATGTACTTTATACCTGTATATCTAATGAACTGCCCGAAACAGATGACCTTTTCAAAAGTTTGTTACCGCTTTTGGCAAGCTGGCTTTCTACACTTTCCCTTGTAATGCCGTCCAATGCCCCGGACGGAATCGGCTTTCCAATTTCCCACTTAGGATCAGCTTTCTTTGCGGCATCCAAGAACGCCTGCCGATATGCCCGTTCATACTGCTCCATCGTATACCCTGCCGCTAAGCGGTCATCTTTCTTTGTCTTTCTGTACAGATTGTCATATACATCCCTGCGCTTTGTCGTATCGCCATTCAAGACACCATTTTCTTGCAAAAATTCCTTTTTCGTTTGTTCAAACATCTCATCTTTGCTGCTCTCCGAAATAGAAATGATGCGCTTCTGGCGACCTGCATTTTCGTCTGTTAGCACAAGTCCGGCAAGTCCGTTTCTGGGATTGATATAATCTCCGTCCTTATCGTAACACTTCATGGAATTTTTAATGCACTGGATATTTGTGTACATTGCACCATTTCCTGCCTGCATCATCTCTTTTATTGCAGCCTTATATTGCTTGCTGTTCGTATCAATGCCCGCCGCTTTTAACTGTGACTGTATAGAGCTGCTGTTTAACTGAGACAACTGAAAGCTGCCTATAATACTCGTACCTTTTGTGCTTTTTGTTCCAAACATGCTCTGAAATAAAAAACTATAATCTGTTATTTTTGACATAATTTTGTCCTCCTTGAACCTGTTCTTAAAATCCGTTTTCATTTTTGGTACATATACTGCACTGTTATTTTAATTATCGGAAATCTGAACATAAAACCCTATAACTTGATTCCGAGGTACAGATTTTTTCCCCGAAGTACAGATTTTTTTATATTTTTTCGCTAAAATGCTCTAAACTGATCCCAAATCCACCTTATGGGTTACGCTTTTCCGCCTATCGGTTCAGGATCACGTCGCTGTAAAATTTCCCGTTACCGTTTTTATAGAGGACACTGCCACCGTATTTCTCCACACACCGCTGCACATTCAGACAGCCGATGCCAGTGCCCCTCCCGCCTGTGCTTACTGGTCTGCCGTTCTTTATCCTTACTTCCTGTTCCACGCTGTTCTCAATGCGGATGGAAAGCATCTCATTATAGTTTTTGATATGCACCTTGATATATCGCTCCCCGCTGCACTTCAAGGCAGCCTGCATTGCATTTTCCAGCAGGTTTCCAAAGAGCGTTGTCACATCCACCGGCTCTATGAACCCAAGCCCTGTGCTTTCCACCTTTACCACGAACCGGATGCCCATGCTCTCCGCCGCCTGCTTCCTGTCCGCAAGAAGGATGTTCAGCATGGGATTGTCAGAGTATTCCTCCGGCACAAGGGGCTTTAAGATGCCCCCGATCTGCCTTGTGTATTCCATTGCCTTGTCTGTCACGCCTGCCTGGTACAGTTCCTCAATGGAGCGGATATGTTTGCTGACATCATGGAGGACTTCAATAGATTTTCCGTATTTCTCCCGCTGCCTTTCATAATGCTCAAACTGCATACTCTCCTGCTGTTTCATCATGGCAATCTGAAACTCCATGCTGTTCTTCTCATCCTCCACTTTCAGGGCGTAAAACAGGTATAAGTTCGCAAAGACAACGCAGCATAGGTTTGCACATATCAGTAAATAGTCTGCTTTCCTTGTAGCCGCTGTTACAAGGATGATAAAATTGAACACACTGTATAAAAACATGACAAAGTAAAGAATCATCTGCGTCCGGCTCTGCCTGTAATCCTTTTTCCACAGCCGTCTCATCAGGGCATAGTAAAAGAAGATCAACACCAGCTTTGAAAAAGCCACCTCTATGCTGCCCGTGATCACCACATCCTCCGGCATAAGTGAAAGTTTTTCCATCAAAAGGTCAATCCCAAACACACCGATGCCCTCAAACAATGCAATCATAATAAAAAAGCATTCCGATTCCACCACCCGCCAGTATCTCCTGTCGCTTTTATCCTCATAAAAGATAAAACTGACAATGCCGAACACCAGAAAATTTGTCCCCATATTCCACCATGTGTTATGCTTTAAGTTTACCAGCGTCACGATCACCACGACAGCAGCGGCGGCAATCCGGTAAATCCACGGATTTTCAAAGGCTTTCCCATAACGGTCGCCCATGAACTGGAACATCAGCCCGGCAATGATCACACATGACAGAAAGCAACTGAACAGATATACTAAATTTTCCATGCCTTACTCCCCACTGCTATGGATATATTCGTTGAGCCGTTCCTTGAACTGCGCCACCCGCTTCTGTGACAGCGGCACCGACGTGCCGTTTTTCAACACGACCTCATATCCCTTTGTCTTTGCCACATTTTTAAGGTTTACAAGGATGCCCCGGCAGCTCGTCTCAAAACCGTAAGGCTGCATCCGCTCCTCCAGCCCGCTGATGGCATCCGGATACTCGTACACCATATTTTCCGTTACGATTTTGACCTTCTTTTTCGCCTTGATGTATTCAAAGTACAGGATCGTATCAACGGGAAGCAACAGGACAGGCTTTTCCGACAGGACGCCGTTTTCCTCATAGGATACGTTCTTAAACTCCAGCCGCACTTCTTCTTTCCGGTATTGCCGCAAAAATGCCTGCAGCTGTTCCTCCAGCGCTGCCGCTGATACTGGCTTTTCCAGAAAAGCAAAGGCGTGTACGGTATTCACTGCATCCATGCAGTATTGCCCGAAATTGGTGATGTATATGATCTTTGCAGAATGGTTCCTGCTGTAAAGCTCCTGCCCTGTTTCGATTCCATTCCTGCCCTCCATCATAATATCCATGAAGACCAGGTGGAAGCTGTCATCCGACTGTAACAACTCCCCGCCAGAGGTAAAGTTTGTGATCCGGTATTCTTCTGATTCTATGTATTTGTCTAAAAGCGGTTTCAGGATGCCTATGAGGTGATCCCTGTCCGCCTGTTCATCCTCGCAGACTGCTATCTGAAGCATTGGTGTGCCTCCTTTGCTGATTTATGGTTGGGATTGGTACTGTGGTGTGGATGCAATACCCCTTATTATTATACATGATCTGCTATACCATTCCTATTTTTTCTCTGTAATCCGATAAATACTGCAAGCAGTATGACATTAACTGCCAAAACAACAATACTTCCTTCTATTTTACATTCCCCGCCAGATAAAAGGTCACTTCCTGAAAAGGTCATATTCAGCAGATGCGGGTAATCATCTGCCAGTGACACACCACCTAATACTAACGCACCTATCCCATTCCATATAAAGTGCATGACTGTTGGTGCTATAAGAGAACCGCTATATTCCAAAATAACCGTCATAAGCAGACTCATTGTGAGAATATTCACTACCGGAACCACGCCCGCCTCAAATGCGCCTCCATGCAATAATGTAAACAGCGTCGTGGTTACTATGGTAGAAACCACGATATTATACTTTTGTTTCAGCATTTGATAAAGTAAGCCCCTCACAAGCAGTTCCTGCATGATAACATTCAGAAAAGCCGCCAATACCCATACGAAAAATAAAGGAATATCATTCTTTCTGCTAAAATCTATAACTCCCATCAACTTCATAATAACAACTGGAAAACCTAACCACAAAATTCCCGTTATAATTCCTATCATAGTTCCTTTTACTGGATTATTAAAAAGTTGTAATTTTATAGTTTTCTTTTCAATTAACCAAAAAATGAATGTAAATGCTATAATTGACAACAACGGTGTGATTTCTGCCCATAATCTCCATACAGCAGGATTATCCGAATTGGACAAAGGCAACACCGCTGACAATATTGCCCACCCTAAGAAAAAGCATATACATTCTATAAAAGTTATCACTATCCTTTTCAAAGCGTTTTCCTCCGTTTCGTTTTTCAAATAGTTTAACTGTAACATAATCCCCTCTAAATATCATTCACTTCATCCCGACATACAGATTTTTTCCCCGAAAGACAGATAAAAAACCGGGGAAGGCACTTAACACTGGGAGAACACCCGAAAAATCAGCACAATTTTCCTCCGTCCATTTCATGTACTGTGTCGCACAGCATATGGATATCCTCTGGATTGTGTGACACGATCAGGATTGTTTTCCCTTCTCCTTTCAGACGTAACAGCAGCTCCCTGATCTCTGCCACACCACTCTTGTCCAGTGCATTCATAGGTTCGTCCAGAATCAGTATATCCGGGTCTTCCATGATTGCCTGTGCTATCCCCAGTCGCTGTTTCATTCCCAGGGAATACTTTCCCACATGCTTTTTATCATCCGGATCAAGCCCTACCGCAGATATGGCACTGCGGATCTGCTCTTTCCCGATCACGCCCCTTAAGGATGCCAGATAGTCCAGATTTTTATAGGCACTTAAAGAAGGCAGAAAGCCGGGAGCCTCTATAATGACACCTATATTTTCCGGGAAATCCACATCCTTCCCAATCTCTTTCCCATTCACCCGCACATGCCCCTCATCCGGCTGCACCAGACCGCATATTATCTTAATAAGGACTGTCTTGCCCGAACCATTCCTGCCAATAATGCCATGGATCTTGCCTTTTTCAAAAGAAATGTTCACATGATCCAGTACCCGGATGCCCTTAAAAGACTTTACTATATCTTCCACGATAACCGCATTTTCCATGTTTTCCTCACTTCCGCTGTGCCGGCACAGCTTCTTTATATTTATCAAACCATCATTCCGCTTATGATACGAAGTTTCATTATGATATGAATCTTCATTGTGATACACAACTTTATTTGCTATGCCCGCAGGCCCTTTTTGATAAATACAGCTGAAACAACAATGATCACAGCCGATAAAATTATGATTCCAAAAAGATAACCTGTGCTGCTTCCGCCAACCTGCTGTATCATTCCCCAATAAGGCGGAAGGCAGGCGGCTGTCCGGGGAAAATTATCCCCTATGACAACCATGATCCCCTCCACTAAGAGATAAAAAACCACGGCTTTATGGACTCTCCTGTTTTTCCCGCACAATGCCACGGAAAACACAGACATAAGGAAACTGTGCAGAAAGAAAACCGCCAGAAAAAGCCCGAAGCCATTCCTTTTATAGTCGCCACTCCCCATACCTATTTCTGCAATCCCCACAAACAGGAGCAGATAGACCAGATTGGCTGCTGCAATGCCCAGTAACCGAGCCAGGAACCATTTTTTCATACTCCCTGACCTGACCATGGTGTAAACCCTAAGCACACCCATTTCCACATCCATGAAAAGGATGCTGACCGCAACCGGCGGCAGCACACACAGGTTCCAGCGTATGATTCCCAGAATGTCCATCCCCCTGCTCTCCTGCGGGGAAAAGCCTCCCAGAATAGCCATTGCTCCTTTATGCCCCGGCGTGACAGCAAAAAACAGCAGCCATGCCGCAAAATATATCATAATGGCACGTCTGTCCAGTATCCGACCGGCAATCCTCCATGGAAATCCTTTTTTCCATGGGAAAAGTTTTTCCCATTGGAATCTCCTTCTCCATTTTCTCATTGTCTCGTCCCCACCGTTATCCTGAAATCATACCTCCGGATGCCCTTAAAAATCATAAGGATTAAAATGACTGCCGCTCCCCCAAAGACTATAAAAGACTGCCAGAACGGCGGCAGCAATTCCCCATACTGCCCATGTACGCTGTGGTACATCAGCATACTGTTCCCCAAAAGGGAGTACCTTGCATAATAACGGGACTGGAAAACGCTGAGTATCAGGTAAAATACCGCATGGAGCAGCATGGTGGCTGCGTACCCTAAGTTTCTCGACAGCTTCAGGTTACAGAAAAAAAGGAAAAGGCTCATGACAAACGCATATGCCACATCCAGCGAAAAACCGATGAGAACCGCCTGCAGGGGAGAGAGCATCAGAATATGGGGATACGGGAAATAGGCGCTGTAATCCCCGGCATCCATTCCCTGTGACAGATAATAAAAAGGCTCACTCCAGAAATTCCCCGCATAAGCATTGCCCGAAAGGAACGCCGTTCCCGAAAGAAACACCACCGTGTAAAACAGGACGCAGGCACCAAACAGGTACATTACTTTACCTGCCAGCCATTTTTTACGGGAAACGCGCAAAAGGGTATATGTCTCATTTTCGGAAGAAAAGGGGATATCCGAAACCAGGAACACAATGCCCAGAAAAACCGCTGACGTGGTGTACCTTTCACAGCAGAAATAGACAAACCCTTCCAATATACATAAGGGCCTGCCAATCCCTGACCCATATTCAAGCAGCGGCATGATGCCCACAATATGTATGGCACATCCCAGAAACAATGCAATATAAAAGCGTGGGGAGCCACACGCCATCCGCAGCTGATGCCGGCATATCTTAAACATCCCACAACCTCCTTTTCGCCAATACGGAAAATAAAACGCAGACCAGTCCCAACAGCAGCACTTCGTAAAGCAGCGGATACAGAGTAAATGGTATGAATGTAGTGTCCGGCATCAGCATATTGACCGGGCTTAACACCAGGAGAAACCCTATCCGGTAAAAAATCAGGTGTATGGAAAAATAGAGCGCAAAGGGTGCCGCCAGCGCCAGATACTTATTCGGGAGCAGGACGGATACCAGCAGACCTATATCAGACCAGATTGCCCCAAATAAGAAAGCAAGCGCCATCAACATAAGTGCAAGCAGCAGACCGCCCCACACATACTGCATCCCGGCATATACCGTTTCATCAAATGTCGTGGAATACCCCCAGCTGTTCACATTTTCCAGGGTATCCAGCTTCCCGTTTACCAGATAGAACACTCCTGACAGGAAACACGGCAGGAATACTGCCAGCCCTCCCGCTATGGAGGAGCAAAGCAAAGTCTCCCTGATATACCGGCGCTTTGAAACTCTGGTCAATATGGATTTTATGTAACCACTGTTATAGTCATCACAAAACGCCGCTGCAGCAGGCAGCACTGCCAGGATCGGCGCAAACAGATCATAGCCGCTTAAGGTGTGGGATACTGCAATGTCATCCAGAAAAACAGCCCCCATATCCTTAAAAGTCAGTGCCGCGCCATATTTCGCATTATAACTGATAAGGTTTGCCACCCGGCTCCACATCAGAAACCAAGCCCCCACAAAGACACTCACAAGCATCGCCGGGGAAAAAATACTCATTTTTAATCTTCTGCCTAATGACCTGCTCACAGTGTATTCCCCCGTTCTTCCCAAATCAGTTCCCCTGTGACTGCATCAACGCCGAGTATCTTCTGGCGCTGGAAATTTCTTTCATCCCCATCCTCCCCAAGCAGGAACCTCCAGACAGGCGTGACCAGTATCTTTCCATCAGCAGAAATGACCACCACATATTCCAGGGTAATCTCGCTTGCCGATACCCGTCCTGCCCCCTCAAAGTTCAAAAATGCCGCCTGTTCCTGCAGTTTCCATACAGCCTCATCTGGGGAAAGTATTGTCCCTTCCAGTCCAGTGTCTTTTACGGAAAACAGGGAGCCGGACACCTTCTCAATGCCTTCATTGTCAAACAGGAGCGCTAGGTCATTATATGCCGTTACTGGCATACCGTCCAGCATACGCTTATACACCAGCTTCAGGTAAGGGCGTCTCCCATTGTTCCCGTAAGCGTGGATAAAGTCCACTGCGTAATCCCCTGTGTCTGTTATGGCCTCCACCACCCGCCTGCATATGTCCTCCGCCCCGTCCAGGGAAGTGTTTATCCTGCTGTCCGAAACGGAACCCAGCCGGTTATCTTCAAACGGATACAGGTCATAATACCGGTTCTCAAACACGATGATCTGTTCACCGGGAATGGTTGCCCCGCCGTTGGAATAGCTGATCTGGTACAGAAAATAGTTCCTTATGGCAGAATCGATATCCAGCGTCCAAACATCATTCATTTCATCATATTCTGCCTGGTCCGCCGTTTCTGGAAATACCGACTCAAACAGGGCTGCACGTCTTTCCTCGGTAATGTCTTCCAGGACATATTCATACTGGCTGACTCTGGTTATCCCCTCCACGTTGACATCAGCACTGATAGAAAGCAATGTCCCGTCTGCCGCCGTGATAGTCTGTTCAATCCTTGTATCTGCGCAGGCAGCAAGGATTTCTGAAATCTCCCTGTCTGAAGAAAGACCGGAGGATTCTATAGGATCATTTTCAGGGGAGCCGCTATCCGGAAGAGACGCGTCATCCGAAGCAGGCTTTGCCTCACCTGACTGGCTTTCCCCTCCGCCTTCCCCTGTCTGGCTCTCCTGGTACTCATTACCTCCCACGGCAACCCTGATGCCTCCCCGTTCCTCGCTGTCCGGTTTCTGTGCGCAGGCTGTCATAAAACAGACAGCCGCCATAATTATCATAACTGCCTTTATCACACGTTTTTTATACATATCCGTCTCCGTTCCGCTCCCAGCCGATATAGGCTGTTGGAAGCTGTCTTTTACTTTTGATAGGAAATCCCCTCTATTCCACAAATGGATTGACATTCTCCCCATTGATGCTTACTTCAAACAGCAGGTTCGGGCCTGTCGCCATTCCGGTCTGTCCCAGTGTTGCAATAACCTGCCCCTGCTTTATTTCCTCGCCTTCAGACACCTTTATCTCCTTCAGATGGCCGTATTTAACAGTAATGCCTTCTCCTAAATCAACTATGATAAAGTTCCCTGTAGAGCTTTCAAAGGACGCCTCCGTCACCACTCCGTCCGCGACTGCATAGATCTCATCCCCGGCCGTTCCAACGATATTCACATGATCCGAATAAATTCCGTTTTCCTGCCAGCCATAAAGCCCCGATACATCCCGGCTGACCGTCGGCCAGATCCAGTCCGGATCAACCAGCTCCCCTGTACTGTATTGCTGTTCCCCTGTTTTTTGCCTCTCTGCCCGCTGCTCCATGAAATCAACTGCTTCGTCCATGACCTCCTTAGTCTCCCTGATTTCAAAATCAAAGAAACACATCCAGTCCTGCCCAAAGGCAAAATTGTTATTCGTGAGGACAAAATAGTACCAATCTCCTTCCGGCAGATTTTCTTCCATTGCCTTCACATCATAGCCTTCTGATATGTCAATGGAAACGACTCCCTGGGAGTGGGGGGCTATCGTCAGTCCTGACATCCTGATCTTTCCATTGTCCCCTTCCACTTCTTCACCGGTTGACCACTGCATGACCTTGACATTATCCTGCAGCTTTAATTCCCTGCCGGATTCATTGACAATGACAATTTCAAATCTGCCGTCACCCTGATAGGCTGGCGCAAACCCTGCCACATCCCCGTTCAGGTCTGAAAACTTTGCATATGCAAAAGCACACAGTATAACAAAACACAACAGACTGCCCGCCAAAAGCGCCATCTGCCTGACCTTATACCCGGCCGGCTTTCTCTCCGGAACAATGGCTGCCCCTGTTTTTTCCTGCACAATAGTCTGTATAGCCTTAAGGTTTTTCCTGTTGTATTTTTTCATGGAATGCTTTTCTTTCATGAAATGGTTTTCTTTCATGGGATGCCTTTTTTCCATTATGACTGGTCTCCTTCCCGCTTCTCCATCATTTTCCTCAGCTTCTGTCTCACATAATATAATCTGTTTTCCACCTGTTTCTTTGGCATATCCAGTGCCACCGCAATCTCCGCCGGTTTCTGCTCATAATAATACCGTCTCATGATTAGCTCTTTTTCCTTTTCATCCAGTTCATCAATACAAGACCGCAATTTATCCTTGGAATTCGCTTCTTCCATGGAATACATTTCTTCATCTGCCGCACTGTTTTCTGCATATCCCAGATTTTCTACCACAATTTCTTCCATGGATATTTCTCTTTTTCTGGCAATCCGGCGGTAGCTGTCAACTGCTTTTGACCTTGCAACTACAGAAAGCCATGAAGATAACTTCGCTTTGTCAGAATCATACTTTTCAGGATATTGCCACAGGTAAATAAACACATCTGCTACGCATTCCTCCACATCCTGGACGGAAGCCGCGTTGATCAGAATGGACGCGGCAATCTTCCAGAGAATCTTGGAATATTTCTGTACCACAAATGCCAGCATCCTCTCATCCCGGGCTGCGATTGCTGAGATTATTTTTTTATCATTCAATACAGGTTCCTCTTTCTCATACAGTACACTTAACTGGCCAGTCATATATAATACGAACCAATTTCAAAAAACACTTACTTTTGACTGGATAAATTTAAAAATATTTTTATCTGTTTTCAATTTTAGACCAGATAGCCTCTTTGTTTATTGATTTATTATACATGGTTTATTGTTACAGGCTATCTCTATCCCCGACATACAGATTTTTTCCCCGAAAGACAGATAAAAAACCGGGGAAGGCACTTGACAGCCTTCCCCAATCCTTTACATGAGCCTATACCGTATACGTTCTCGCAGTCTACTATCTGGAGCGTTGGTTCCTGTCTCCTTTTGCTGAGTTATTTATCATTCATACAGCAAAGTGATTCCGTCATAATCACTTACCTGTATAGCATCTATATTTTGTTCTGAAGTTCTTTTATTATTTATGTAGACATTCCAATGCTTCGTCTCATTTTGACATTCATTGACCGATGTAATAATCCCATTATCATCCATACCAATCAATATTCCCTCATTCTTATGATTGATGGTTTCCACGACATCACGCATTGTCGGGGCACTGTCCTTAAGAAGCATACTGCCCAGATACATAACGCCATTTTCTCCCTGTATTGCAATATCTGCCCATACCTCCGCCTTGTTATCCCCTTCAAATATCAATGTGTATTCATCTGGCTTTCTATCTGAGTTCTGAATCGCTCCTGCAATCAAAAAGATTGCAATTACTGCCACAGCCGCCAAAATAAAAACTTTTAATTTTCCCATATCCCTTTACTCCTTATATCTGATTTTTTCAACTACGGATTGCTTCTCTAACAGGCTGCTGCACCTGTTGACGATGAAACATTGCAGAAGCCACAGTACTGCTGCAAGCAACAGGCTTTCCATTATAGGAAAATGATACACAGCATAATCCGCCTGTTTTTTGAACAGAAGAAACGCTATATATCCCACAGGATAACCTATCACCACCCCGATTAGGGATGAAACAGCCACAATGTAGAAACTTTCAAATTGCAACAGTTTCTTTTCCTGCCGTAGTGTAAGACCTATTGCCTCCAGTATGCCCAATTCCCTCTTCCTGGACAAAACATTCGTAAATGTCGTATTGACTAAATTAAAGACCACTATCAGGAACAGAACCAATAAAAAGCCATGAGAAATAGCAGAAATCATATTTTTCTTTTCCTCAAGCTCCCTCTTTAAATCCACATAAGAAACAAGCACTATATCTTCTCTTCCATCCAGCATTTCCTGTAATCCTATTTTAAGATCCTGCCCACCCCAATTGCCCGATGATATAACAATTCTCTGTATACGGGTATCCATACCTAAATGTTCTAACAGATTTTGATGAACAATCAAGTCGCATCCCGATGCCTTATATCCCCGGTAAGTGATATTGTTGGAAACAATGCCTAATACTCTTACTGCGAATTCACTTCCGTCAGAATTATTGAAATATAACACATCACCCGGAGATATATTGGAAATGCCATCGTCAACGGCTATGATATATTCGCCTGTTTCCAGCAGCTTAAGATCAAATGTCCCGGCAGTTATATACTTTTCGATACCTTCTAAAAATTCACTGTCATATCCATACAGGATAGAGGCTATATCGCCATATCCTATCCCCAGCTCAATATATTCCTCCGGCAGCTCGATGTGGTTTTGTGCGGATTGTTCTGCCCACCAAATACGTTCATACATGATTGTATGATAACTTTCTATTTCCTCATAATTGTCCAGTTCATTAAGAAAATCCGCATCCAGCAGATCTATGCGTTCCCGGCCTCTTGAAACCGTATCGGAAATCTGTATGCTGTAGTCCCCTCCTATCGTCAAACTCGTCAAGCTGTCTAAATTCATGCTTCCTATGATGCTGCCTGCCACGATGAACAAAATAAAAGTCGCGGTCACAGAAAGGATATTAAAGGCTAATTTTCTCTTATATCTGGAAATATAAGTATATGCCAGATATTTTATACTGATTTTCTCTGCCAGCTTTCCCACATTCCTGTTTTTCATATTTACAGGATTGTAACGATAAGCCCCTGTCACGGATATTTGCATCATTTTTCGCAAGGGAGAGCTTGATGCAAACAACACGATAAAATATCCGGCAACCGTAGCCGTCAGAAAAGAGAGTGCCGAAATGTCTGTGATGATCTCTGTCATACCCTTGTTCATCTTATTTGTGAGAGGAACCACACAAAAACTCATCCCTGTCCCGGCGGCAATGCCTGCTATGATGCCCAGCGAACCTAATACCAGTGATTCATAAAAAACGAATATCCTTAACTGCAGATCGGTAGCTCCTATGGCTTTGAATAACCCATATATTCTTATATTCTGACCAAAATAAATATTGTAGATGTTCAGCACAACTATCACGGCTATAAAAAGGATAAAGGATATTACGACTGCCAACCCGAAAATATCCATTATTTCAATGCCAAACGCATCCAGATATGCCGTATTATAGTTTATATTTTCCTCGCGGATTCCCATAGCAAACGCCAGGTCTTCAACTTGTTTCCTGCTTTCAAAATTTGATCTCAGGCGTATCTTCACATTGTAGGAAATTTCCTTTGATATGCTGTCCAGAAAACCTTTGTCAAAAATAACATAAGAAATATTACCAGCTCTTAGTGATTCTATATCGCCCAGGATACCCATGATCTGAAAATCCCGTTCTATCTGGCAGACTTCTCCAGTATCTTTGTCCGCTATGCCTAATGACAAACGGATTTTTATACCCGGTTCGGCCCCCAATCCCAATGTTTCCATAACCCACCTGTCCATAACGATTTCATCTTCTTCCTGCGGCATATGCCCTGCATAGAGATGATAAACTTTTTCCAGATCCTCAAAAGAAACAGCCTGTGGCGTAATATAATTATCAGCAAAATCCTCATTGACAATATGCACATCATCCGCTTTGTATGTGATGTAACTCCCGCATATGTCATGATTGTTCCCTATTCTTTTAAGCTGCCATATCCCTACATCCATATATTCAGCATGATATTCTCCCTCTTTTTCAAGAGCCTCCCTTTTTTCCAGACTCCTGTAACTATTCCAGTATGTCATCACGCTGAAAACAAGGCATACTGACAACATGATCGTGAATATGATCAGTAAACTTCTGCGTTTGTTATAAAATATATTTTTTATGGCAAGATTCCACATGGTTCTGTTCTGCATTCTCGTTTCAACTCCATCATCATTTTTGGGTAACCGCAGCCCCATCAACTACCCTTATGATCGTGTCTGCCTCTTTTGCAAGCATTTCGTTATGGGTGACAAGCAGCAATGTCTGGTCAAACCTTTTACATACATCCAATAATAGCCGGAATACCTTGCTGCCAGTCTTACTGTCTAAATTCCCTGTCGGCTCATCTGCTAAAACGATTGACGGTTTCATGATCAATGCCCTGGCGATTGCCACACGCTGCTGCTGCCCTCCGGATAATTCTTCAGGAAAACTGCTTTTTTTAGCAGATAACTCCAGACGCTCCAATAGTTCACATGCGAATGCTTTGTCTAATGATTTCCCGTCAATCCCTGCAGGCAGGATAATATTTTCCCATACATTCAAAAAAGGCATTAAATTATAGGACTGAAAAATAAATCCAATATTCCGGCGTCTGAACACAGTCAGGTTCTTTCCTTCATCATAAATAGATGTCCCTTTAATAAAGACCTTTCCGGCATCCGGCTTATCCAGACCACCGAGCAGGTTCAGCAATGTACTCTTACCCGCACCCGATTGTCCTATGATAGAAACATATTCCCCTTTACATATACTGATATTTACATGATCGACGGCTTTCGTCACTGTTCCATTATGGCTATAATACTTTGTTAAGTCTGTTGTTTTTAAAATTTCCATACCTTTCCTCACACTCCATTTGTTATACATTAGGATATCATCCATTTCACAACAAACAGACAACGAAGAAAAAATAATTAAAAAAGAAGCTGCCTTTGCAGCCCCTCCTGGTCATATATTATTTCACCCGAAATATTGCCCTTGCCATGCCTCCGCCATCAGAACGGTTTTCTACAGTGAGCTTCCCTCCGTGTTTTTCACAGCATATCCGGCTGATATACAATCCAATCCCCAGATGCTTCAGGTCAGATTGTTGATGCAGTCCCCTGGTCTGGTGTATGTCTTCCGGCAGTGAAAATCCCTGCGGGTATCCCTTTCCATCATCTTCAACTTCCAACGTCAGGCTCTCTCCCTCAAGGAAAAAGCGGACTAAAACATTCTGATTTGCAAACCTCAGAGCATTGGATATCAGATTTTCTGCCACTTCAAGAACAAAACCGGCATCTGCCTGAAAATCTTTGTCAGCATATATCGGATTAAAAGTCACATTTCTCCCATACTCTGTCTCCAACACCCCTGACGATATCCGTATCTTAGCCTCCAACTGGTTCAGGCTTGTCTGTTCCCAAACCGCTTCCCTTAACTCCAGCCCGGATAACACCCTCATGTTTTCCACAAAACGGTTAATCCTGTCAATCTGTCCTATCCCTTCCCGCAGCATTTCTTCCATCTTCTCCCGGCTTAATGTACTCCCTGGCAAAAATTCCAGCATCATTTCCTGATATCCACGCAGGGTAGCAAGCGGTGTGCGGATATCATGGGCTATGGCTGCACGCAGCATCTTTTCCGCTTCCACCATACGCCACATTTTCTGATTATTTGATGCCAGTTCTTTACGCATCTTCTCAAATTCTGCACATAATTGTCCCAGTTCATCATCATTCTCATAGTTGATATGAAAGTCTAAATTATTCTCTTCAATCTGCCTGGAAGCAGTCTCTAACTCCTGTAAAGGCTTCTGTATCTTGTTTCGATAAAACAAGAGTACAGCGATCACGATTCCGGGGACAGAGAATACCAGAAACCCATATACGAGAATAAAATCACAGAGTTCTAAAAGAAACCTATCCTGCTCTGCCCCAATATATAAATCCGGTCTGTCAAACAGATTTTCATCATAGTATACTGGATTGTCACTGGTTTCTTCCCTTTCAAATTCTCTCACGGACTGCATCTGCACCGCGTACGCTGCTGCCCCATAAGCTGTCCCCCACAGCAGAAGACTTACTAAAAGGCTGATAAAAATATATAGAATGATCGATTTTCTGATTGACAGGTTTCTCAATTTATCCATTTGTAGCCCACTCCCCAAACTGTCTCAATATACTCCTTCTGCGTATGCTCCGCCAGCTTTTTCCGAATCCGCCGGACTAACTCCGTAATACTGCGGCTGTCACCCTCTGCATCGCAGCCGCAGATTCTCTCATAAATCTGCTCCCTGTCAAATACCTGCCCCGGATGCATGGACAGAAATTCAATGATAGCATACTCTGTCTTTGTAAGCTCTATTGTCTCACCTTCTAATTCTACCTCTCTGGCGGTATAATCTATCATCATCCCATTGTGTGAATAATACTTTGTATTCCGCTGCCGACGTTCCTCCCGGTTCAGATGAGCTATTATCCTTGCTTCCAGTTCCTTCAAGCTGAACGGCTTTAGTATATAATCATCCCCACCGGACAACAAACCGTTTACCCTGTCCTGTTCTTCCACTCTTGCTGTGAGAAAAAGGATTGGACAGGATACCTTATTCCTGATCTGTCTGCATACTTCCAGTCCGTCCATATCCGGCATATTGATGTCCAAAAGAATTAAGTCCGTCCTGTCACGGCATTTTTCTAATGCCTCTTCGCCAGTAGCCGCGCACCGAACGTCATAGTCCTTCAGGGTAAAATAATTTTCCAGCATTTTCACTAATGCCTTGTCATCGTCTACGATTAAAAGTTTGTACTGCATTTTTTCCTCTCCTATATATATTTATATCGAAGATTTTCCTGCTAAGTATAGACAGTATCCCCGATGTACAGATTTTTTCCCCGAAAGACAGATAAAAGACCGGGGAAGGCACTTGACAGCCTTCCCCAATCCTTCACAGCCACACATATCAAACAACGGCTCCTACCTCACGCCTGCCATACTCATACATTTTCAGGGAAACCAGCCTGGTAATCCTCTCCATGCCGTTCAGGATGGTTTCCACATCTTCATCCTCATCTTCCCCCAGCCGTTCACACAGGTTTCTCCCTGCCTGATATACACCTTCATACAAAAGGCAGCACTCTTTCCCCTCGGCAAATTCATCTTCAATTTCAATCCCCTCCAGCATGGAAGCCATCCCCTCTGCCAGAAATCCGTTCATCTTATCATAAATCAGTTCTTTTTGCATACCACATCCTCCTTTTGTCTCACTTTTACAACCGATTTTAATATGTAATGCCATTAAAATCAATAGTGGTGGTGCAAAAAGTGAGACAAACTTCTCGACACATTTCGACAGATTGGAGGATAATTATGCCAAAACCAAGGACTACATCCGGCGAAAAGAACCTGATCAGCAGCCGCCTTATCGAGTTAAGGAAACAGCAGAACCTTTCCCAGCGTGACCTTGCCCATAAGCTGCAGCTTGCCGGATATGACATGGACAAGAACGTGATCACCCGCATTGAAACCAACAAGCGGTATGTCACGGATATTGAGCTGCGGGCCTTATCGGAAGTGCTGGGCGTCAGTTATGCATTTCTGATTGACGGAGAGGATAAATAGGAAAACAGGATGCCCTGCATGAATACGGTGCATCCTGTCCATGTCCTGTTTCCTCTGAGTGGAGGAACATTATTTCCCTTTATGCACTTCCTGATGCAGTTCCATCTTCTCCGCCCACTTAAGCCCCTCATTCTCCTTCAGAAGCCCCATGTGATACAGCACCTGTATGCAGTCTGCATATCCCTGAATATAGGCACGCTTTTCCTGGGCGGATGCAAAATCCTCCAGGCACTCCTTCATTTCTTCCGTCTTCTCCCGCTGTCCTTCAGGCAAGGTTTCCAGAAATGCCTCCCATCCCTGCTCTGTTTCCTTCCACGCCTCCAGTGCGTTTTCATATTCCGGGGTACGCACATAGCTTTCCCTGTTTATGTCCTCCCCGTTTAAGCTGCCCAGGAACCGGGCCATCTTTAACCATACATCACTCATTGTAAAAATCTCCTTTGCCATATCTTTCCCACATTCCAGTATTCCCCTTTTTCCTAAATATTTCTCCCTTGTTTTGCCGCACTTCATCTTTAGAAGTATATTATCACTCCGTTTCGGTAAAATCAATTCATATACTTCATCTTTAGAAGGGAAACTGTTTATGAAAATCTACTGGAACGGTTCTTCCAAAAACATCATCGGCCCGAAGGTAAAGCAGCTCCGCACAGCACAGGGGCTTTCCCAGGCTGCCCTTGCAGGCAGGCTCCAGCTCCTGGGCATGGAGTGCAGCGACCTGACCATCCTGCGGATCGAACAGGGCAGCCGCTTCGTCCCGGACTATGAGGTGGCAATCCTCTCTGAATATTTTAACATATCCACGGACGAACTGCTTGGGAAAGGGGAGCCGGGACAATAAAAATATCCTGCAGGCTCCCTTTTGATCTCACCCCTTGAATGCCTCCAGTGACGACATGATCCCATTCAGGGCATCCTCGTCAAACCCAAAGTCTGCTCCCGCCATTTCCTCTGCCGCATCCGGCCCGTCCGGTTCCCCTGCTTTCCCATTGTAAGGCGCCTCCTGCCTTTCATGCTCCCTGATCACCTGCAGCACGAACTGCCGTATCTTTTCATAGTCAACCGCCTGCCCCGCATAAGGCATATCCCCTGCCTGCGCCCCGTTCTGGTAAGCCAGCACTGCATTGACGATGTACTGGGCCTTCCCCCGCTCCATGCCGTTTAAGAACTCCGCCACCTGCACATGGGCGGGGTCATTTTTATTGAACCCTATGGTGGTGACAAATGCGTTCTTTTTCCCCATGGCAGTTACCTGCCTTTCCTCTGTATCTGGTAGAGCAGGCCGTAACCCTTTGCATTGGCACAGATGTCCTCCACAAAGATGCTGCGTCCGATCTTGTCCGAACTTTCCAGGTATTTCCTTAAAAGCAGAGCCCCGCCGCCGATGAACACCACGCAGCTGGTCTTTAAGTCAAGCCCGCGCTCCCTGAGCGTCCCCAGGATGTCATCCACAAAGGTCCTGGTCATGTCCCCCACGATACGCAAAACTTCCCCATCATAGTCTGTCTTTTCTCCCCGGATGATCCGGTCGATGTCCGTGTCGTCCAGCAGGATGTCCTTCTCGGAATTGATGCGGGAGGCCACGTCATTGTAGAGCTTGATGACGCCCTTCTCCAGCGAGTCGCATACCCCCAGGTCCGGCCTGCCGCCCCGGATCAGCAGGTAATCCAGCGTGAAGCCCCCGATGTCCACCGTGATGACCTTATTGAACTCCGCTATCCTCTGGTAGACGGTCATGGCTGCCGCATAATCCTGGGGGAAAGCAGCCGCATCCGTTATCTCCACCTTATAGGGGATGCCCTTATAGGTGAACCTCTGGACGCCCCTGCCCCTGAAATAATCCTCGAACTTCCGGTACAGTGCGCCGTAATGCTTCGGGGGCAGCCCCACCGGCAGCACTGCCTGGAGGATGGTGTCCTGCGCATTGAGCATCTGCTTTTCCGCCTCCATCGCCACCGCAAACAGCGTCAGGATGAAGAAACGGTCATCCACGGTCTTGTCCCGCATATAGGGTATCCGCTGCTCCGCAAGGGCATAGTAGCGCCCGCCAAAATGCAGGTATTCCCCCAGTGCGGGCCTGCAGTCGCCCTCCACAAATCCGGAAGTGAATATCTTATGCTCGGTCTTCATGTTCCTGTTCCCATGGTCTATGGGTACGATAATCTTCTGGTACATAGCTGTCATCTCCTTTATCCGGGAACTTCCCGTTCCCTGTTTACTGTTTTATACGCATGGTTTAAGTAAAAGCCAACAGCGGTATGTAAAAAATGGAAAGTTTTACATATTGTGTGCATAAAAAATAGTAGAATAATCTGCTTACCACACCGTAAAAAGGAATACCAGAAACAGCTTCCTTCAGATCCCACCTCACAATGGACACCCGTACCTTCGGCTAGATCCTTCCCACTACCGGGCGGATTCAGGACTTGTACCTGTTGGAAACGTGCGTTGCCA
>CAJUAP010000051.1 GCA_910584435.1 uncultured Acetatifactor sp. | reverse complement strand
GTGCTGAATCCTCTGGGCGTGCCTTCCCGTATGAACATCGGGCAGGTGCTGGAGATTCATTTGTCCCTGGCGGCCAGGGCGCTTGGATTCAATGTGGCCACGCCTGTGTTTGACGGTGCAAATGAGAATGATATTATGGATACTCTGGATTTGGCCAATGATTATGTCAATCTGGAGTGGGAGGAGTTCGAGGCAAAGCATAAGGAAGAACTGCTTCCGGAGGTGATGGAGTATCTGTATGAGAACAGAGACCACAGAGAGGTGTGGAAGGGCGTTCCCATTTCCCGTGACGGCAAGGTTCGTCTGCGGGACGGCAGGACGGGAGAATATTTCGACAGTCCGGTTACCATCGGACACATGCATTATCTGAAGCTCCATCATCTGGTGGATGATAAAATACATGCCCGTTCCACGGGACCGTATTCCCTGGTGACCCAGCAGCCCCTGGGCGGTAAGGCACAGTTCGGCGGACAGCGTTTCGGAGAGATGGAAGTGTGGGCTTTGGAGGCATATGGCGCATCCTACACACTGCAGGAGATTCTGACGGTGAAATCCGATGATGTGGTAGGCCGTGTGAAAACTTATGAAGCTATTATCAAGGGCGACAATATCCCTGAACCGGGTATTCCGGAATCCTTCAAGGTGCTGTTGAAGGAACTGCAGGCGCTTGGACTGGATGTACGGGTGCTTCGGGAAGATCAGACAGAAGTTGAAATTGTGGAATCCATCGATTACGGTGATATGGATTATCGTTATGAAATGGGAGACGACCGCAAGTATGATGATTACGATCAGGGTTCCCTGGGAGAGATGGGATATCAGGCACAGGAATTTGATGAGGAAAGCGAAGAACTGATTAGCTCTGAGGACGAGGAAGAAGACTTTGATGACGTTGTATATGATGACGATGCGGAGCCTGAAATTGATGCAGTAGGATTCGAAGAGGAATTCTAATAGAAAAGTAGAAGGGAGTTCCCAAAATGGCAGAAACAAAAAATGAAGCGACAACCTATCAGCCCATGACATTTGATGCCATTAAGATTGGTTTGGCTTCACCTGATAAGATTCGTGAGTGGTCTCATGGTGAGGTAATGAAGCCCGAAACCATTAACTATAGGACATTGAAGCCTGAAAGGGACGGATTGTTCTGTGAGAAAATCTTTGGCCCCAGTAAGGACTGGGAGTGCCATTGCGGTAAATATAAGAAAATCCGGTATAAGGGTGTGGTCTGTGACAGGTGTGGCGTTGAAGTTACCAAAGCAAGTGTGCGAAGGGAGCGTATGGGACATATTGAGCTTGCGGCTCCGGTCTCCCATATCTGGTACTTCAAGGGCATTCCCAGCCGTATGGGTCTGATTCTGGATCTGTCTCCCAGGGTGCTGGAGAAGGTACTCTATTTTGCGTCTTATATTGTATTGGATGCAGGTGAAACAGGACTTGATTATAAACAGATTCTCTCCGAAAAGGAATATCAGGACGCAAGAGAAACCTATGGAAATAAGTTCCGGGTGGGCATGGGAGCGGAGGCGATTAAGGAGCTGCTCCAGGCCATTGACTTGGAGAAGGATGCGGAGGAGCTGAAGGCAGGCTTGAAGGATTCCTCCGGGCAGAAGAGAGCCCGTATTATCAAGAGATTGGAAGTGATAGAGGCATTCCGGGAATCGGGCAATCAGCCTGACTGGATGATTATGGATGTGATTCCGGTGATACCGCCGGATATCCGTCCCATGGTGCAGCTGGACGGCGGCCGTTTTGCAACTTCCGATTTGAATGATTTGTATCGAAGGATCATCAACAGAAATAATCGTCTGAAGAGACTGCTGGAACTGGGTGCGCCTGACATTATCGTGCGCAATGAGAAGAGAATGCTGCAGGAGGCTGTGGATGCCTTAATCGACAATGGCAGAAGAGGCCGTCCCGTGACAGGACCCGGCAACAGAGCGCTGAAGTCATTGTCCGATATGTTAAAGGGGAAATCCGGCCGCTTCCGTCAGAATCTATTGGGTAAGCGTGTGGATTATTCCGGCCGTTCCGTTATTGTGGTGGGGCCGGAGCTGAAGATATATCAGTGCGGTCTGCCGAAAGAAATGGCCATTGAGCTGTTTAAACCATTTGTGATGAAGGAGCTGGTGGCAAAGCAGATCAGCCAGAACATTAAGAATGCCAAGAAATTAGTGGATAAGATGGACACCCAGGTGTGGGATGTGCTGGAAGAGGTAATCAAGGAGCATCCCGTAATGCTGAACCGTGCCCCTACACTGCACAGACTGGGCATCCAGGCGTTTGAGCCGATTCTGGTAGAAGGTAAGGCAATCAAGCTGCATCCTTTGGTGTGTACGGCGTTTAACGCGGACTTTGACGGTGATCAGATGGCAGTCCATCTTCCGTTGTCCGTGGAAGCACAGGCGGAGTGCCGTTTCCTGCTGCTGTCGCCGAATAACCTGCTGAAACCTTCGGACGGCGGTCCTGTTGCAGTGCCTTCCCAGGATATGGTGCTTGGTATCTACTATCTGACCCAGGAGAGACCGGGGGCCATCGGGGAAGGAAATTACTATAAGAATGTCAACGAGGCAATTCTTGCCTATGAGAATAAGGCTTGTACCCTGCATTCCCGGATTAAAGTCCGCGTGTCTAAGACAAATGCAGCAGGGGAAGTGGTGACGGGTATTGTAGAGTCCACACTGGGACGCTTTATTTTCAACGAGATTCTGCCCCAGGATCTGGGCTTTGTGGATAGAAGCATACCGGAGAATTTCCTGAAGCTGGAGGTCGATTTCCATGTGGAGAAGAAGGGCTTGAAGCGGATTCTTGAGAAGGTGATCAATACCCATGGAGCATCCCGGACGGCGGAGGTTTTGGACGATGTGAAGTCCATAGGCTACAAGTATTCCACGAGAGCGGCTATGACCGTGTCCATTTCCGACATGACGGTGCCCGCGAAGAAGCCTGAGATGCTGGAGGCGGCACAGGCAACGGTGGATAAGATTTCCGTGAACTTCCGCAGGGGCTTAATCACGGAAGAAGAGAGATACCGTGCCGTTGTGGAGACCTGGAATGAGACCGATAAGGAGCTGACGGAGGTACTTTTGTCAGGTCTGGATAAGTATAATAATATCTATATGATGGCGGATTCCGGTGCCCGTGGTTCCAGCCAGCAGATTAAGCAGCTGGCCGGTATGCGCGGATTGATGGCAGATACTACAGGACGTACCATTGAACTGCCTATTAAGTCCAACTTCCGTGAAGGTCTGGACGTGCTGGAGTATTTTATGTCTGCCCATGGTGCGCGGAAAGGTCTGTCCGATACGGCATTGCGTACTGCAGACTCCGGATATCTGACAAGAAGAATGGTGGATGTGTCCCAGGAGCTTAGTATCCGTGAAGTGGACTGCAGCGAAGGGAAAACGGAGATTCCCGGAATAGTGGTGAAAGCATTCATGGACGGAAAGGAAACCATCGAGGGACTGAAGGACAGAATTACAGGAAGATATTCCTGCGAGGATATCTACGATAAAGACGGAAATATGATTGTGAAGCACAACCATATGATTACCCCCAGCCGCGCTGCTAAGATATTGAGTGTGGGTGTGGATGAAAAAGGCGAGCCCATTGAGGCCGTGAAGATTCGTACCATTCTGACCTGCCGTTCCCATGTGGGAATCTGTGCAAAATGTTACGGGGCAAATATGGCAACCGGCGAGGCGGTACAAGTGGGCGAGGCAGTGGGTATCATTGCGGCACAGTCCATCGGTGAACCCGGTACCCAGCTGACCATGAGAACATTCCACACAGGCGGCGTGGCCGGTGATGACATTACCCAGGGTCTTCCCCGTGTGGAAGAGCTTTTCGAGGCCAGGAAGCCTAAGGGACTTGCAATCATTGCAGAGTTCGGCGGCAAGGCAGAGCTGCGGGATACCAAGAAAAAGCGAGAGGTAATTATTACCAATGAGGAAACCGGAGAGTCCAAGGCATATTTGATCCCTTACGGTTCCCGCATTAAGGTGATGGACGGTCAGGTATTGGAAGCCGGTGATGAATTGACCGAAGGAAGTGTCAATCCCCACGATCTGCTGAAAATCAAAGGAATTCGTGCAGTGCAGGATTACATGCTTCGTGAGGTGCAGAGGGTGTATCGTCTGCAGGGCGTGGATATTGCAGATAAGCATATTGAAGTGATTGTGCGCCAGATGTTGAAAAAGGTTAGGATTGAAGCAAATGGCGATTCCGATTTCCTGCCGGGAACCTTGATTGATGTGCTGGATTATGAGGACATGAATGAGGTACTTTTGGCGGAGGGCAAGGAGCCTGCAGATGGAAAGCAGGTGCTGCTTGGTATTACGAAGGCTGCACTTGCCACCAATTCCTTCCTGTCGGCAGCATCTTTCCAGGAGACAACAAAGGTGTTGACGGAAGCTGCCATCAAGGGCAAGGTGGATAACCTGATTGGCTTGAAGGAGAACGTGATCATCGGTAAGCTGATTCCTGTGGGTACTGGTATGAAGCGGTACCGCAGCACCAGGCTGAATACGGACGAGGAAGCGGCTGCTGCGGAAGAAGTTATCCGCTCCGCTGAGAAGGCAGTGGGAGCATCTGTAAAGAAGTGCAGGATTGGCGCGGAGACAGACGAGGAAGCCGATCTGGATCTTTCGGATGATATAGATTTGGATGAAATAGATGATGATATGGCAGATGGTATGGATCAGGATGAAATAGATGATGAAATGGCAGATGATATCGACGACCTGGATGATGAAAATCCGGAGGATATGCAGGACTTTGAGGAGGATGAGGATTCTGAAGAGGATGCATTGGAGACGGTTGCGGCAGGGGATATCATAGAATAGGCAGACTTCTGTAGCTTTTGTGTCATAAAAATAGCAGAATAGTCAGGGCGTGTCTGAAAACGAATTTCCAGGAAGTGAGTGGTGTATAGCTTGCAGAAATGAGTTTTCAGGCACGTTTTTAATTTAGAAGAAAGTGTTGAGGTTACGGGATGGTGTGGGATAGGATGAACTGTGGATGAGGAATATGGAGGTTACAGAAGATGGAAGCGGAGGAATTTGTTGTTTTTATGCAGGAATTACGGAAAGAGAGGGGAATCAGCATACGGAAGCTCTGCCGGGGACTCTGCAGTATGGGAGTAGTAGAAAATATGATGGATGGTAAGTGGAAAACAGATAGGCGATTGCAAAATATTATGCTGGAACGATTGGGATTGGTTGATGAGGATTATGTGTACTTGCTGAATTGTGAAGATTATGAATGCTGGGAGGATAGACAGCATATCCTTCATTGTATTACGTTCAGAGAAATAGAGAAGGCAGAGGAGCTGTTGGAAAAGTACAGGAAAAGATATTGTATGGACGACAGGATTGAGGAACAATTTTATCTTGTCATACATGCACAAATCAGACGTATCCAAGGATGTACCAGGGAAGAACTGTCTGCCTATTATGAGGAAGCATTAAAGAAAACAGTGCCCGAAGCAGGGGTGGTGCAGTTAAGTAAAACGGCGTTATCAGTGAAGGAATTGAATTTAATTTTGGAAACGGAGCACTATCGCAAGGAGGGGGAACGGTGTGCACGTTATCAGGAAGTGCTGGATTTTGTTGAAAAGGGAAAGTTTAGCAGAGCTGTCAGAGCAAAAATATATCCCAAGACAGTGTATTACTTTTCCAGGTGTGCTGCAGAAAGCAGTAAGCTTATGGACAATGCCGTGCTGTTACGGTATTGCTGTGAAGCAATTGAATTATTAAGGGAATGCGAGAGGATGTATTATCTGTGGGAATTGTTAGATCTGACGATGAAGTTTGTGCATAGAATTTCGGAAGAATTGATGCAGCAGGGACAGGCAAATAAGGCGAAAGCACTGGAAGAATTATATCAGGAGAAGGAAGAATGGAAACAGGCATTAGAGGAAATTTATGCGGAAACGGGCATACCAAAAGAAACAGAGGACGATTGCTATCTCTATGTGATGAGAGGAGCATATTGCCTGAATGATGTGATCCGTATCCGCCGAAATATGCTTGGACTGAATCGGAAGGAACTTTGCAGCGGTATCTGTGATGTAAAGACGTTGCAAAGATTGGAACAGGGTAAGACAAGACCTCAGAGTAAAATTGTGAGAGAGCTTTTAGTAAGACTTGGATTACCAGGGGAATATACCAGAATAGAACTGGTAACAGGTAGTCCGGAAGTCTACAGAATGATGCGGCAGCTGCGGGGTGAGGCAAATGAGTGGTGCTGGGAAGAGACTGATGCACTGAGGGAGCACATCAGGGGAATGGTATCCATGGAAATACCATGTAATCGTCAGGTTGTATTGAATAAGGAGCTGCTGTCAAGGTGGAGGAAGGGGGAGATAAGCCGGGAAACTTATTGTAAACAGATGCTGGAAGTATTGGAGTTGACACTTCCATATCATGCATTTTTAAGAGCTGGAGAGAAATATTTGACTAATGAAGAGCAAACATGCATTGTGAATCGGATGCAGGGATTGGATAGCAATAGTGAAGAATTTCATGATTGTATGAGCAGACTGGAAGAATATTATCATTTGTATATTGAGACAGGGCTGTGGGAGGGGGTGTGGAATATGTATGAATTTGTTATGAGTAATATAGGAAGTGCATGGGGGAACATAGGGGAGTATGATCGGGCGGATTCATATAACAGTTTAATATTGAAGGGATGTCTGTGCTTTCGCAGAATGGGAATGGTATACAGCAGTATCTATGACAGGTGGTGGAACTATGACAAGCGAAAGTGCAGTGGCATCCCTGTGGATAAGGAATTAAATGATGAAAAAGAATTATCAAGGTGTATTTTATTCAGCCATTTGGCGAAAGATGAACGCAGGGAGCGGTTTTATAAGGAAAAGCTGAAAATAATCAGGGACAGGGTCTGATTACTGTTTTTGGTCATTAAAGGATAAATCATCACTTAAGGGAACAATCCCTTGATCAAATTTTTCTGGATTATCGCCTTGCTGCCATATAGTTTTCTGCCAGCTGTCGGCTCCATACCCTGCAAGCAGATCAGTGATAGAAGTAAACGTCATGATAAAACCACACAGCAGTCCGGCTGTAAGTATGGTGGTAAAACACATTCTCTTACTTTTTTTCATTGTGCTATCCTCCTATGTACTATGGGTAAATAATGGAAATATTATACAATAAGAATAGTAAATAGTCAAGGGACAGAATCGTATACACATATGTATATGATTCTGTCCTATTGTAGTAAAAGGACATATTTGGTATAATAAGACAAGACAAGGCATTAATATCGATTAATGAGTGTGACAGATTGAAGATTATTATGATTGGGGGGCTATACATTATAAAACCAAAAGGAAAGTGTAATGTAAGATAAGTTAAAATAATTTGGTAAATACAGTCAAGATGTGCTAAAATGTGATAAAGAAAAAATGTAATTGTTGATAAGGTATGTAAAGAATATGTGTAGATAGTTAAAACATAAAACATACATCCGTGAAATTGTAAATAGATATGTGATGGTTTCACGAATTTCTAATGCAGGGAAGCGGATTGAGAACCAGAAAGGAAGAGAAAGTATATGAATAATGTATTACTCATTTCGCCTTCGACTAATTCATATTATACTTTAACAGCACACTTGGGGTTATCTTATATTGCCGCAAAATTAGAAGATTATTTTAAAGTATATGGCCTTGACCTTAATGTGTATCAGCAGGTATATGATATGAATTTAGAAGCTCTTTTAGATTTAGTTGGGGCGGTATTGGATAACTATTCAATAAAATATGTGGGTATTTCAGTATTAGAGGAAACACTAGGACAAGCATATGAAATAGCTAAATTGTGCAGGGAAAAAGAAGTATGCTGTTTTGCAGGAGGCATTTATCCAACTCTCTTTGCAGAGAGCATGCCCAAAGAGTTTAAATATTGCATCAGGGGAGATGGTGAGTATATCATACAGAAATTTTTGTTGTCCTTGGAAAATGGTGGAAATATCTATCAAATTGAAGGATTATCGATATATTCCGAAGAGGAAAGCAAGTGGATACATGTTGGTGAACCGGGAGCAATTACGTGTAAGGATGATTTTTTTCCTGCCAGGAATGTATTTGACCAATTAAACGGGCATTTCAGATATACTTCTGCACGTATGATTACGTCAAGAGGATGTGTGTATCATTGTACATTCTGTACAAATAAAATGTTTCAGAATAAATATATCAGTCGGAGCATCCATAATATAGTGGAAGAAATTCGGATGCTTGCTTCACAAGGTATCAAAGAAATTATTTTGTCAGATGATCAATTTTTAGGGACATGCATAGAAGAATATCAGCATGCGTTAGATGTTATAAAAGCTATAAAAAATATTTTAGTTGAAAATAATATACGTCTCAATTTTCAAGTTAGAGCAGATCAATGGCTTCGCTGTACCAAATGTCTGCCTGAAATAATAGAGGTATTGTGTGAAATTTCAAGTGCATTTATTGACGATAATCCGGAACTCAGTATGAGAATTAATGGTAGAGTAATGCATGGGGTAGGTATTGATATTGGGATCGAGTCATTTTTAGACAGAAAATTATCTTTTTTCCGTAAAGGATATACGGCTGAAAAAAATATAAAATGTATTAGAAGCTTAATATCACTGCCAGTAGATATAGGAATTTATGCAATACTATTTACGCCGGATATCACTATGGAAGAAGTTGTTTTAGAAATCATTACATATTATGACGAATATTTATCAAAGCATTATGAATCAAAGGTTTTGCTTGCCAATTTATTTAAATTGTTAGTACCATATCAAGGGACAGAAATTTATGATGTTTTGCTAAAGCGAAACAGATTAATACCGCCAAGGGGATATCGGTTTGAGGATTTACGTGTGGCGGCGTTTTATGTTATTTTTGTGAATGAGATCGAAAGAATGATTTATAGGGAAGATATTAGCTTTTCACAGTTTTTTGAATGTATACTAAATTTTGCAGATTATTGCCGTGAGTTGAAGATAGAAGGTGAAATGAAAAAAGAATTATGTGAATTAATTGTAAACCAGGAAGGTATTGAAAAGGAAATTTACTGGAAAATCAGAAAGTATATTATATAAGAAATAGTTTATAGATGTATGAGCAAATTGATATATTTATATGATAAAAAAGGATGGGAAAAATGTTGGAGAATTTATGGGGCAGCTGTATTGGAGCGAATGAGAAAATATGATGCCAGGAGAACCAGCAATGAATCTTGCAGCCATGCTAATGAAAAATGAAGAATCAGAGGATATTGCAGTAACATGCAGGGGGCAGAGTATGACATACAATGGCCTCAGCCGCCATGTGAGGGCGCTGGCGGCAAGTGTACCCTGTCAGGAAGCTGCCATAGGGATATGGATGGATAATTCCATCTTCTATCTGGAAGCTTATTTTGCCATTATCTACAGCGGAAATATCGTTGTTCCGCTCAGTCCCAAATTATCCGGGCGGGAAATCAGGAATATCAGCGTTGATTGCGGGATGAAGGGCCTGATGTCGGCGGGGAAGTACCGGGAACGGGTAGAAAGCCTGGAATTGTCTATTCCGGTCTGGTATGTGGATGAGATGGATTTGGAACAGGAGGACGGCGGTGATTTGCAGACAGCCCGAAATTACCGGCTGGCAGTCATCATCCCTACTTCCGGAACTACCGGCAATTCAAAATATGTCCGGTTGTCCCATGAGGCCATGTATCACAGCGTGGAATACATATCACGGCGATTCCTGCGCAGGGAAGGAGGGAAGGAAGCGTTGCTCCTGCCGTTCTGCAGCATATTGGCACAGGCGGAGATGCTGCACTGCATTTCCTGCAAGACACAGATTATATTGACGGAGGAAGAGTTCGATCCGCATCAATTGTGTGACCTGTTTGAAGATGAGAAGATTACATCAAGCGGAATGGTTCCGTCCATGCTGAAGCTCTTTGGCATATGTGCCCAAATGGGGAAATACAAATTGGATTCATTGGAGAGGATTTTTTTCGCAGGTGATTATTTGAGTGAAAGTGATTTTAAAATACTGCAGGAGCAGCTTCCCCATGTCAGCTTGATTCAGGCATATGGGATGACAGAAATCAGTCCCGTTACTATGAAAGAGGAGCATGATTTTGCCTACAAACCAGGTTCCGCCGGGAAACCTTTTCCAGAACTGACTGTCAGGATAAGGAAAGAGGACGGTGCCTGGGCCGAAACAGGATGTGTGGGAGAAATCTACGCCGGAGGGCCGAACCTTATGGAGGGCTATCTGCATGGAGAAGAGCTTTTGCCGGAAGGCATGATCGGCACAGGGGATATGGGATACCTGGACGAGGAAGGCTATCTGTTTATCTGCGGGAGAAAGAAGAATATCATTATCAGCGCAGGACAGAATATATACCCGGAGGAAGTGGAGGCAGTACTGCAAGGCTGTCCGGGGATAAAGGAAGTTATGGTATACGGACAGAAAAGTAAGGATAAGGGGGAAATCGTGGCGGCGGACATTGTACCGGAAGATGAGGGGCGGTTTGACAGGAAAGCCTTCTATGAGTACTGCAGACAGAATATGGCTGTGTATAAGATTCCGGTCAAGCTGTGTCTGTGTGAGAAAATTGCGAAAACTGCTACGGATAAAAAGGTGCGAAAATGAATACGAAAGATTTGATTCTGGATGTGATTGCTGAGAAATGCTATATGGGCAGAAATGAGTTAAGAGACGACATGACCTTGGAAGGCGACTTGTTCCTGGATTCGCTGGGCTTTATGACGATTGTGGTTGAACTGGAAAAGAAACTGCAGGAATTACTGCCCCTGGCAGAGCTGAAGATATCTGTGAGATCCACTGTGGGGGAAATGTGTACAAGCATTCAGGAGTACCTGAAGAGAATACATAAGGAGGCACGAAGCCTGCCCATATGCTTCCCGCCCCCAATGTATTTCAGTCTTCATGTGGCTGCTGCACTGTCTATGATTCTGGCAGAGGGTGAAAATGAGGACTGGTTCTACAATAATTTTATTCAGGCATCATTTTACAATGACTATGACAGCAAAGCAAAATCGCATAAGTATTGTGTGTATCCGGCCATGGAAATGAGACCGGGGCAGACAGCAGCGGGAAAATACATAGCGCAGACCCATGTGGATCTGGAGGTCTTCAACATGAAGGCAGATTCCCTGTACGAAAATATCAAGCTATTTATCAACCAGGGCTATTATGTTTCCTGTGTGGCGGATGTATCCAGGATAAAGGGTACAAGGTATGAAGAGAGAAGCTTTCTGCTTCATGAAGTAATGATTTTCGGGTATGACGATGCACTTGAGACATTGGATATATTGGATTTCGATAGCAAGCAGTCAATAAACAAAATAAAGATTTCATCAAAGGATTTATGGAATGCTTTTACTTCGCCTGAATTGCTAAAAATATTTCAAGGCAATGTGAATAATTCTGTTATCTTATACCGCAGGAAGAAAGCGGATTTCAAATTTGATTTCGGCCTTGTGAGAGAGCTGTTGAGGGATTACCTGGATTCGTACAATTCCAGCAGACGTTATTCCCTGCTGCTTCCATGTGATGAGAATTCCACGTGGGGCATTGGGACTTATGATAAGATAACGGAATATCTGGAACATCGGGAGGAGCGGCTGGATGTCCGCTTATTCCATGCCTTTTATGAACATAAGAAGCTGATGTTTGACCGCTTTCGATATATGAAGCAGAAAGGGCTGTACCATGCGGAGGATGAGCTGTTACATGGTATGGAAGAGAATATGCAGGGGGCCGAAACAGTTAAATTAATGGCAATGAAATACAACATAAAGCCTCAGGAGCAGACAATAGAACAAATGACCCTTAAGCTGGACGGAATTAAGAACAGAGAAATCTGTCTCTATGAGAGAATTCTCCGCGGCAATGGGGAGGGCAGGTAAATCGTATGGTATTCCGTAAGCATTTTGAGAAGATGAAATATAAAAATGAAATGGTTTTAACAGACAGGGAAGTGGATTACAGCCTGTTTGGCGCGTCCTATTTTGAGGAATGGGGGAAGTTCTGGAGCGAAAATGGGATTGACCATGGAATGAGGATTGGGCTTTTATTGAATAGAAATCAGTGCATGATGCCCCTGCTGCTTTCCCTGGAAGATATGGTATGTGATATCCATTTCCTGAATCAATCCCTTGAGTCTCAATACGTGAGAGAAAACAGGGGCCGGTTTCACTGTCTGCTTACGGATGAGGCAGTGGAGTGCCCGGAAGCAGTATGGCATAAAGAATTTCATTTCATGGGGGTGCCGTTTCATTTGTATGGATTTGCCGGTGATACAGTTCGTGGGCCGGAAGGCGGGAAGAGGTATTTCTATTATACCAGCGGCAGTACCGGTGAGCCGAAGGCATGCGGTGCAGGGGAGGAAAATATCTATTGGGAAGGTTTGGCAATGATGGAGGGCCTGGAGCTCCAAAAGTCAGATCGCATTTTGAGCCTGGTGCCCTGCAGTCATAAATTCGGTCAGTCCGTGGTATGTATCGCAGCAGCATTGGTAGGTTGTAAAGTTATGTATTTAAATGGGATACAGACCCCGGCCGGTATAATGAAGTATATGCAGCAGGAAAAGTATGATGCTGTGGTTCTGCCGCCCATGTATCTGGAGTTATTGTGCGGCGATTCTGCTATGCCTGTTCAGAACTGCAGGTATATCTGCGGCGGAGCGCCTCTGGGGGAAAAGGCAAAGGGCAGCGGACGGAAGATAATCAATGTGTATGGAAGTACGGAAACTGGTGTCATTGCCATACGCAGCATGGACAAGGGTAAGTACTATGCGGGGAAAGCAGTAAGGGAGGTGGAAGTCAGGTGCGGTACACAGTTTGACACCTTGGAAAACAGGAATACTTACAGGATTGAGGTGCGCTCTCCCTATACATATGGCGGACATGAGAAAGGGGAGTATGTTCCTACAGGAGATTACGGATGGCTTCAGGGGGATGATATCTATGTGTGCGGCAGGGAGGATAATATCATTAATGTGAATGGCATGAAGGTTGCCGCTGCGGAGATAGAGCATGTGCTGTTAAGGCATCCGGCGGTAACGGAGGCCAGGGTCGTGAAGGAATGTGAGGACGGCAGGGAATATGCCCATGGGTATATTGTCGGGGACGGCAGCGGCGGATTGGATGTGGAAGAGGTATTTCGGTTCTGCATGGAGCATCTGCAGCCTTACAAGGTGCCGAAGAAAATGGATGTGGTGGATAAATTTCATTATACGGAAATGGGGAAGAGAACCCGGATATAGCGCTTGACGGTAACAGGCAGATGGGAGTTATTATGACAAAGGAAGAAATAAGGCAGGAAGTATTATCATTGATTACGGAGGGAAATTTCCTGCCGGAGGCAAAAGGGAAGGAAGAAATCAGGGGGGATCAGCCGCTGGAAGTATACGGCATGGATTCCTTTGCGTTTATCCAAATGATTGTATGTCTGGAGAAATCGTTTCATGTAGAGGTGCCTGAGGATTTACTGGTGGTGAAAAAGTGGGAAACCATTGACCTGATTGTGGAGACCTTAGCCGATATGTTGTCCCGTAAGGGTTGAGCAGATGCAGGATGGAAGAAAGGGCAGCACAATCCGAGGAAAGGGACGAACAGTAACGTGACTTAGGAATGGGAAGAAGACAAGGGAATCAAGGAAAAGAGAAGGCAAGTAATGCGTCATAGGAATGGGAAAGAGGCAAGAGAACCAAGAGAAAGAGATGGCCGGCAATGCGTTTCAGGAGTGGGAAGAAGACAAGGGAATCCAGAGAAAGAGATGAGTGGCAGTGAGCAGTCAAGAGGATAAATCATGAAGATGATAGAAGAAATAGCAGAAGGGGTGAAATGGGCAGGAGCCAGTTGTATTGAGAACGCATATGCCACCATTATGGATTACTATGGGGATGACAGTGCATTTCTGCTTGGAGAGACATTGGAGATACATATTGATCCCCGGAGGCAGAATGAAATAGCTATGATAGAAATACCAATACCGGAAATTATGACAAATGTATTCGGGTATCAGTGCCATAGTATGCCTGTGTTTTCATTTGAGAAAGTAAAAGGATATCTGGAGGAAGGGGTTCCGGTGCTGGCGGAGGTGGACACATATGGCATTCCTTATCTGAGGCAGTATGGGAAATACCATTATTCCCATGTATGTCTGCTGTGTGGGTATGATGAAAAATATCTGTATTGTACGGACCCTAATGTGACGGTAAATCAAGAGAAAAGAATAGAAACGAAAGCGTTGGCGGACTGTTATGTACAGGGATATGCCTTTAGAAAGGACAGAAAGGACGGCATTGATTATCATACGGTGTCCCGGGATATTGTGCATAAGATTACGCAGGAAACCTATATGCAGGAATATGATTTGCTGATTGGCAAATTGAAAAACATTGCTGCCATCCGGCATGGAATAGCAGGGTATGCGCCGGAAGATATGGGGATTTCACCATTGTTTCTGCAGGTAAGGCATATTGCAGGAAAGCATTGGGGATTTATTCACTATATGGAATATTGCAGACAAAAGTATGGCGATAACAGGCTGGGAGGGCTGGAAAGCGATTTGAATGAAATTGTGGACGGATGGGAGAATTACAGGTTAAAACTGATTCACCTGCTGCTGACAGAGAAGCTGTTTGATGAAAAGCTGAATACCTTGTATTCATATCTCGATTCCCTCTATGATATGGAGGAAAGATGGAGGGATAAGGTAAAAGCAGCGTGGGCATAGAAGAGAACAGGAAAAACCTGAAGGTAAGGTGTATAAAATGATTCCAAAGAAAATTCATTATTGCTGGTATGGGGGAAAGAAAATGCCGCCCCTGGTCAGGCAGTGCATTGCAAGCTGGAAAAAGTATTGTCCGGATTATGAATTGATATGCTGGAATGAGGAGAATACGGATTTTGGCGCAAACCTCTTTCTGCAGGAAGCATATGAGAGAAAAAAATGGGCATTTGTGACAGATGTGGTGAGGCTGATGGCTGTCTATGAATACGGGGGAATTTATCTGGACACGGATGTGGAGCTGTTGAAACCTTTGGATGATCTGCTGCCGCAGAAGGCTTTCTTCGCAAAAGAGACGGATGCCAGAGTGTCCACAGGGCTTGGATTTGGTGCGGAGCAGCATAACAGGGTGGTGGGTCTGCTCCTGCAGGAATATAAAAACGGCGGCTTTGTGCTGGAAAACGGGCAGTTTGATCAGACTTCCTGCCCGAAGAAGAACACAAAAGTGCTGCAGTCACTTGGAATGAAGGATGGATGCGAGGTTCAGTATCTGGATGACTGTGTGATATATCCCACAGAATATTTCTGCCCTAAAAAATATGAAAGCAAAGAAATCAATATCACCGGGAATACCTATTCTATCCACTATTTCAGAGGGTCCTGGGTTCCCTTTGAATATAAAGTGAAGAAGGCTGCGGTAAAGATTTTCGGAAACTTTGGGCATCGGATGATTAAAGTATATGACAGGATAAAATGGGGGATTTGAGATGCGGCAGGATGGGAATGCGGATGGCAGGATGAAAGGTAATTTCCTGGAAAGGGATTATTTCTATGACCGTAATATGAAAAAAGATGAGAACGTTGCCATTGCAGGCAATTGCCTGGAGCAGCTGGCGGCTATTATCATGAAGAATACTTATCCGGGCAAAATCGATTATTATGCCATGGCGATTGAGGATTTGTCCTATCATGTGAGGTTTGACAGGGATGGGTATCTTACCCGGAGCGCCTTAAAATGCAATGAGGCAGGATTGGGGAGAAAGCCATGGGATATCAGGAAACAGGTGGTTGTGTGTAACAGGGAAGAGGCAATCGGAGCGTTAGAACATTCACTGGATGCTTATGGGTATGCAATTGTCAGGACGACTGACGGACATCTGGAATTTTCTAAGAATTATAATGAAGCGCCGGATGCAGGCAATAGTTTCGACTATAAAAACTTTCCTGAAATGGGGCATGTATTCCTTATCATTGGTGAAGATGAGGAAAATTATTATTATATTGAGCAGCCAAGTGAAATCAACAGGAAATATTATATCCATGCCGAAGGACGGCGGGATATTGGCATGTACCCCAAAGAAAAGTTTTACAGGGCATTTGAACTGTACCTGGGATTGTTCTTCGTGGAATTTCATGAGGAGTATATGGACCACGATGGTGAATTGGGTCAGCGCATCCTGCAACAGTCCAAAGTTAATTTCCGGAATAACTATGCATCCCGTGTGCCGGAGAATGATTCGTTTTCTATTCTGGGAGGCAGGGCCGCGCTGGTCAGGATAAAGGATATGCTGGAACAGGGGAAGTTCATATTGGACAGAAAGGTGTTCCACCCCAGTGTACAGGCATATGGCAGTCATACCATAGGAGAAGAATTCCTGAATGGACTGACAAGTATCCTGAACAGACGGGAAGCCATGGAGGGATACCTGCGGAACCAGTGGCAGGAAAGTGATGTGCTTATCCAGGATATTGCATTGTGGAAACAGGCCAAGGAGAAGGTGCTGTATCAGTGCAGTGTTGGGGGAAAGACATTGAAAAAGGAAGATATCCGTTTTGAGGAAATTGCCCAGGCGGAGGAAAGGCTCTTAGGCACTTAACTATGAAATCCTGCGCAAACCGGCAGAATTTGGATTCCGGTTTGTCCGGGTCAGGGGAGGATGAGAAATGGAATATAGATACAGCCCCGGAACGAATTATGAAGATTATGCCAGCGGCCGTGTTTTATATGGCGGAAAAGGCATTCCTGACTTCCCTGTAAGGTTACAGGCAGAACTATCATAACGGAAGACATGTAAGGCCAGGCTGGGAAAGCACTGGCTTTTATTCATGACAATAGAAGACTCGCGAAGCGTGGATTCTATTGTTGCGTAAAGAGATTGATTCAAAATGTGCGAAACTACGGTTTTTAGAATGTAATTGTTTTTCGCATGTACTTATGTTAGAATGATGCAAGGACGGTAACGGTTCCCTGGACTGTGATTCAGGGTAGAAAGAAAGGATAGGGCAGGTAAGTATGAAGGTTCTTGTAACGGGTGTAAAGGGGCAGTTAGGATATGATGTGGTAAATGAGCTGGCCGGACGCGGTATCGAGGCGGTGGGTGTGGACATTGGGGAAATGGATATTACGGATGCGGAAAGTGTGGGCAGTGTCATAAGAAAAGAAGCCCCGGATGCAGTTATTCACTGTGCAGCATATACCGCAGTGGATGCCGCGGAAGAGAATGAGGCTGTCTGCCGCAGGGTGAATGCGGACGGCACCGGGAATATAGCGAATGTCTGTAAGGAGCTGGACATTAAAATGCTGTATATCAGTACGGATTATGTGTTCGGCGGCCAGGGAGAACATTTCTGGAAGCCGGAGGATGCCTGCGATCCCCAGAGTGTCTATGGGCGGACAAAATACGAGGGAGAGCTTGTGGTCAGAAATACCCTGGATAAGTATTTTATTGTGCGGATTGCATGGGTATTCGGCATCAACGGCAGGAACTTTGTCAAAACCATGCTGAATTTGTCTAAAAACAATAAAACCATCCGGGTAGTAAATGATCAATTCGGCTCTCCTACGTATACCTATGATTTGGCCAGGCTCCTTGCGGATATGGTGGTGACGGATAAGTATGGGATTTATCATGCCACAAATGAGGGTATTTGCTCCTGGTATGAGTTTGCCTGCGCTATTTTCAAAGAGGCAGGTGTTCATGTGGAAGTGGTGCCGGTGAGCAGCGAAGAGTATGCGGCTAAGGCAAAGCGGCCTGCCAACAGCCGGATGGACAACGGGAAATTAACGGATTGTGGTTTTACAAAGCTTCCGCCATGGCAGGATGCGCTTCACAGGTATGTGGAAGTTTTGAAGGAGCAGAAGTTTATCTAAGGGAGGTTCATTGGGCGGCTGTTTTGTCTGTTCATGCTAGGCAGGGCAGGAATCAGCCGTTCGCAGTGATGAAAAAGTTGATCTAATTGAGGACAAAGACATGAAAAAGTGTTTGAGGCGGGGATGTTTTCTTGTATTATGCAGTATTTTGATGACCGGATGTACATCCAGAGGAAAATTAGATGAGGGAAATATAGCCTGTGTGATTGCGCTGGAGCAGGTTCCGTCAGAATTCGAGGCATTTGGCGATGGCATAGGTGAGATGCTGGACATTGAAATTTTTCTCAGCAATGAGGTGAAAGAGCGGACATATACGGTGCATTTGAATGAGGAAAACGGGTTCCGGCAGGAGGCAATGCTGAATCCGGGATTCTATCAGGTCAGGTGGTGTACGGAATCACCATCCTTTATTCATATGAAGGCGGAGACCAGGCAGACTGTGCTGGAGGTGGGAGCCGATAAAGCAAATCGTCTGGATGTGTATATTGCCAATCCGCAGGAGCTGGCAGAGAATGTTCTGTGGATGGAAGCTTCTCCGGAGATTTTGAGCGAGGGGATATTTTCCCGGAGAGTACAGTGGAAAGGCGAAATGATTGCGATTGAGGATATTGCGGATTATGTGGACTTTCAATATGAACAGCCGGTGGGGGCATACGCCCAGGCAGGTATTGCCAATCTGGAAGAGGGGATAGGGCTGATTGTGCTGAATGAAACGGATCATGAGCTGCCCTGGAGGGAATGTGCGGTGCAGTCGGTTACATTCAGCAGTACCAATGCTATACTGGTGGGGGGCGCTATGGTGGGAATGCCTCTTGAGGAGATTGTACATAAGGAAAGGGGATGCCTTGGAACACCGGATGCTTTAGACGGTTCCATTTTGTTAGGTGCAGGAATAGAACAGATACGGGCGGCATATCTGGACAAAGCTTCAGGGGATAAGATTACAGTTGCAGCCAGTGCAAGCGGTGCATATGTAATGAAGATAACCTATGAATTTTCTGTGTTTGAATAGAGGCAGCAGGCAGGAAAGCGGCTGAGACGCCATAACATAACTTTGTGATTGGTGTGTGATTTGAGATACGGGGAGACAGGATGAAACTGATAAAAGTAATTAAAATCAATTTGCTGGCATTGCTTGCGCTGCCGCTGTTATTATTGGCGACCGCAGCACAAATGGCTGCAAAGGCAATGAAAAAGGCAATTGCAATTATAGGAACCATATTGGCGGTGTTTGCCATTGCGCTTGTGTTTGAAATTGTGAGAAATTTCGGGCAGGCAATGGAGTTTATTGTGATATTGATAGTGTGTATCATATTGGGGGGCATTTTTTCGGCAATTATTTTCTTCCTGCTGTCCCTGGCTTCCACTGTCATTATGGCAGTGGCAGGGGTTGTGATAGGACTTTTGGAGGGCATATACTCTGTAACATATTCAGGTTATGCATCCCTTTACCACAAGTGCAAAACAGAATATGGGGAAATCAGCGAGGGTGGAAACCGGATTCTATATGGTTTGGCCTGTATACTTTTTACAATGGTGCGGATTGTGAACAGAGCACTGATATTTTTCGTGACACATGCGCTGAAGCTTCTGGTGGTCTGCAGTCTGGCGCTTACAGCAGGCGGCGTTTATCTGATTCACGCTGAGGTCATGGGGACGTTCGGAATTGGCCTGGTGGATTATCTGAAGCTGTTCCCGGCTTTTGAAATTGTGTATGGTGTGGTATTATATGCTGCTATGGCGTTTGGATTGTGCTCCGTTTTGATATCTCTTGGGCGGGAATGGAATCAGTGGGGGATGGAGATGTCCATGTCCACTTCTCATTATGATAAATACGTGCAGAATGTCAGGGAGCAGTGGCAGGAAGTACAGGTGGATTACGAAGAAGCGTCCGGAATTGATGATAAGAGGCGGCAGAAATGTGTGGAGGCTGCGGAGATTTTACAGCAGCATATTGAGAGCTTTGATGAATTTGTGCAGGAGCTTACGCCGATCATAGATGGAAGCGACGATTATATGCTGCGTTCCGAGTTCGGCGAATATGCGGGGACTTTACAGGAGATATCCGAGAAACTCAGTGAATATCACGGAGAAGTGCCTTTGGAGGTTTTCGAAAAGTATGTTCGCCGGATTCAAGAAGCTGATGAATTGAAGAAATCCATCAGGAAGCGCAGCGAGAAGGTACAAGAGAGGCAGGAAGAGAGCAAGGGGGCAGGCGGTTTCTTTGCCGGCTGCAATTCTGCAGGTAAGCTGGAAAAACGTTATAAGGCACTTTGTAGGACGTATCATCCTGATAATGAAGCCGGAGATGAAGAGACTTTCAAGGTGATTCAGGCAGAGTATGAGAACATGAAGAGGAGTCTGGGAGCCTGAGCGGATATTGCCAAGATTGGTTGTGGGAATTGTTTGTTAATGGATGCAGCGGTAACGGCATCAGCCGGGATAGCATTTGATAGTCGGCTGTCATGGTATAGTTTCCAAAGTACATGCAGTATCCGGACAAAGGTCAGGAGGAAGAATAGGGGGAAGATTATCTGTGGATTCCTGCTGTTGGCAGGATGAATGAGAATATGGATGATAGAGAGTCAAATGCCGGATATGGCGGCCTGGCAGCATCAGGCGGCACTGTGTCCGGTATTTTTTGCATGTGAAAAGGAAGTGTTCTGAAAGAAATTGTAGTAGAATAGTTGACAAGTTGGTTTACTGGTGGTAGACTATAATGGTCTACTGATAGTAGAATGGTTAAGAAACAGGGGATTACAGTATTTAAACGGATCTGGTATTGGATATGGGGGATTAGAAGGGCAGAAGGGCAGAAGGGCAGAAGGGCAGAAGGGCAGAAGGGCAGAAGGGCAGAGGGGCAGGTGCTGGATGCAGAATAGATTGCCCTAAGGGGCATGGAAACAGGAGGTAAAAGAATGGAGTACAAATTAGGAGAGATTGAAATGAAATTTGCAGAATTGATATGGGACAATGAGCCCTTGCCATCGGGGGAACTGGCCAGGCTTTGTGCAAAGGTTCTATGCTGGAAAAAGTCCACAACATATACAATTCTGCGGCGTGTGTGCGACAGAGGACTGTTCCGGAATGAGAATGGCGTGGTGGCTTCGGTGGTGTCAAAGGATGAGTTTCTGGCCAGGCAGAGCGAACAGTTTGTGGACAATACTTTTCAAGGCTCTCTTCCCAAATTTCTGACGGCATTTACTTCAGGCAGGAAACTGTCCGACAGCGATGTGGAGGAACTGAAGAAGATTATTGAAGAGAACCGATGAAAGAGCCATTCCAAGGAAGCATTGAAGCATGGAAGAGAATTGATGAAAGGGATTATGGAAGAGAAGTACGAAAAGGAACACGAAAGGAACGTGAAAGTGAAGTGTTAAGGAAAAGCAGGGAAAACCATACGAGGTGAGAGGTTATGGATGTATGCAGAGGGATGTTTTCTATGGTATTGAATATGAGTGTCACAGGGGGGATTGTAATAGTGCTGGTGATGCTTGTGAGATTGTTTTTACAGCGTGTGCCCAGAAAATTCAGTTACCTTTTGTGGGGAGTGGTATTATTGCGGTTATTGTGCCCGGTTTCTTTTTCATCGGTAATATCTGTTTTTCAGGTGGTGCATGTACCTGTCACCGAACAGGGGCAGATAACCTATGTGCCCCAGGGCGATGTCTGGCCGGAAATGCAGGAAAATGAGAAGCCTGCATTGACGGTAAATGATATATCCGTGAAATCCGGGAATGTGGAAACGTCTTCTCCGAACGGAATAGAGGGCGCAGTCCACAGGCCATGGAATTTGGGGACAATTGCGGGGATTGTCTGGCTGTCAGGAGCGGCTGCCTTGTGGAGTTATAGCCTGTGGAGTGTAATTCGCCTCAGAAGACAGTTGGCCGGGTCAATACGGAAGGAGAAAAATATTTATCTGTGCGATTATATTCATACCGCTTTTGTATGGGGAGTATTTCGGCCGAGAATTTATCTGCCTACAGGATTGGCAGGAACAGAGCGGGAATACATTCTGCTCCATGAACAGGCACATATCAGGAGAGGGGATCATATTGTGCGGCTGCTGGCATTTTGGGCATTGTCCATACATTGGTTCAATCCTCTTGTGTGGTGTGCGTTCTATTTGTCGGAGAGAGACATGGAAATGTCCTGTGACGAAGCAGTGATGGAGCAAATGGGGACGGATCTGCGTGCAGCGTATTCCGAGTCGCTTTTAAAAATAGCAAGCGGAAGGCAGATTTTTGCAGGGGCACCCCTTGGTTTCGGGGAAGGAAATGTGAAGCCGCGGATTCGGAACGTTATGCGTTATCGAAAGAAAGCGGCCTGGATTGCGGTTCCGGCATTGGCAGCAGTGGTTTTCGTGTCCGTGGCACTTGGCAGTAATCCTTCCCGGAGTAATGCGGAGGAGGCGAAACAGGCAGACGGCAGGAAGCAGGAAACTCTGCAAAGAGAAGACGGTCTCCTGGGAGTACAGCAGCCAAGTGATTTGGACGGCGCAGCAGCAGGCACACGGCATGAGGCTGGCAGGAGGGACGGAATATCAGGAAATGATTCGGAAAGTGCAGCAGGGGACTTACGGCAGCCGGACAGCATGACAGATTCGCAGGGCAGCAGCGGTGTTTCCATGGGGGAAAATGTGCCGATCACAAAACCGGTGATAACGCGTGAAACCATATATGGAACGGAGCCGCCGGAACTGGACTATATAGACGAGAAGACAGTGATTTTTCATGGTTATTTCGGGCTTTTTGTATATGACAGGGAGGAAAACGGTTTCACAGGCGCGGTGGATCTGGCATCCATTGGGTGCGGTATGACACAGGGCGATGCATATTGCGAGGTGAGGGCTGCGAAGGATGGTCAAAAAGTGTATCTTCATCCGCTTAATAGAGAAGAAATGTACGTGTATGATGTTCTGGGGCAGACGCTTACCATGACTAAATATGATGTGAATGGGGTGGAAATGTTTGACGGTCTGGAATTCACAAGGGAATGTATTGATGCGCAGTTTGTTACAGGGGCATGTTCCGTGTCCTGCGTATGGGATGATGCGGAACGGGCATATTTGTATCTGGAATGCAGGGACAACGGATTTGTGGAGGATTTGTATCTGGTACAGTGGAGAGATGGTACAGAGAAGGAAGCCGTAAAGCTGTTTCGTTTCTATGCAGAAGACGGGAAAGATGAGAACCAACAGGAGCCGGAAGCGGCGGCACAATACAGTGAAACTGCGGCCGGAAAAACGGAATCCGGTTCCGGGTATTATGAATATTATCTTACGGAAGAAGAGCTGACTGCGGATATTGAGGAAGGGTATATTTTCCGTGTGGAAACTACATTTGCAAGAACGGCATCGGCCCAGGGGTATGAGTATAAGGCACCGTATGTCATACGGGGAAACTGGCCTTTTTATGTCCATGAAGAAAATACTGTCAATCTGGAAATCAAATTTTCCAATCTGATGACCAAATTTAAGGAAAGTATTTTCCCGGCAGAAGAACAAATTATAGTTGAAGTAATCTCACCGGACGGACAGAGCGCATATTGTTTTGAGAAAACGGGGGATGATATTACAACGGATACATCCCTGCAGGAGCAGGTTGCCGTTACGCCCGGTGAATGGACGCTGCAGGTCAGCTTTGCATATGTCTGCGGAAAAGAACCTGCACATTTGAAAATAGCCGCTGTCTATGAGAACCCGTCGGAGCAGGATATCAATTGGCTGAAGGAAGAAAGACTGCGTCCGGAAAGGGTGAACTGTTACCCGGAACGCTGAAAAGAAGAAAAAAGTTGTTGACAGCACATCCATGAACGGCTATAATAATAAGGCATGCGTGTGGATGTGCTTTTTTTGTATTGTGATATATTCCATAAATGCATGACAAACTACTATATTAGATATCAGGAAGAGGTGAAACAGAATGCCAACATTTAACCAGTTAGTAAGAAAAGGACGTGAGACCTCCGTTAAGAAGTCTACGGCACCGGCTCTGCAGAAAGGATACAATTCCCTTCACAAGAAGGCAACGGATGCTTCCGCGCCTCAGAAGCGTGGGGTTTGTACAGCTGTGAAGACTGCGACTCCTAAGAAGCCTAATTCAGCACTCAGGAAGATCGCCAGAGTGCGTCTTTCCAACGGAATTGAAGTGACAAGCTATATTCCCGGTGAAGGACACAATCTTCAGGAGCACAGCGTTGTATTGATCCGCGGCGGCAGGGTAAAGGATCTGCCTGGTACCAGGTATCACATTATCCGTGGTACGCTTGATACGGCAGGTGTTGCCAACAGGAAACAGGCTCGCTCCAAGTACGGCGCTAAGAGACCTAAGGCAGCAAAGAAGTAAGATGAACTTCTTTGAAATGAATTTCTGCGTAAACATGTAGAATGAAATGAGTTCCTGCGTAAAGATATTGAATCAGATGAATCTCTGCGTAAACATGTTGAAAATGAAAGCCTGAGAGACTGATTTGACGAGAAGAAGTTTCTTTGAAGCGATTCTGCAGAAATGATTTTCGGGAGCTGAGGTTTGAAACGTCTTGTTGTCAGTTTGTGACAATTCCGTACCACAAAAACGAAACTAAGAAAAGTGTTGGAGTTCTGGTATACAGATTACAGCGCGAACACTTGGGGAAACACATGTGAGTACCGATGATTTATTCAAGTGCAGTTATCAGCACAGATTAATAAGGAGGGAAGACCCGTGCCACGTAAAGGACATATTCAGAAAAGAGATGTATTGGCAGATCCTTTATACAACAGTAAGCTCGTGACCAAGCTGGTGAATAACATTATGCTTGACGGTAAGAAGAGCATTGCACAGAAGATTGTATATGGTGCATTTGCAAAAGTAGAAGAAAAATCCGGTAAGCCCGCTCTGGAAGTATTTGAGGCGGCTATGAACAATATTATGCCTGTTCTGGAGGTTAAGGCCAGACGTATCGGTGGTGCAACTTATCAGGTGCCTATTGAGGTAAGGGCAGAGAGACGCCAGGCGCTGGGACTCCGGTGGCTGACCATGTTCTCCCGTAAGAGAAGTGAGAAGAAGATGGAGGACAGACTGGCGAATGAAATTCTTGACGCATCCAATAATACCGGTGCTTCAGTCAAGAGAAAAGAAGATATGCATAAGATGGCGGAGGCAAATAAGGCATTTGCACATTACAGATTCTAGCAAGTGTTGTGGGAATGCCTCGGCATTTGCACATTACAGATTCTAATCTCCCGTTTTTGCACACTTCGGTTTGAAAATAAGTAAAGGAGGAAAAAATCTTGGCTGATAGAGAATATCCGTTAGAGAGAACCAGAAATATCGGAATTATGGCTCATATTGATGCTGGTAAGACCACATTGACAGAGCGTATTCTGTATTATACTGGTGTCAACTATAAGATTGGCGATACTCATGAAGGCACTGCTACCATGGACTGGATGGAGCAGGAGCAGGAAAGAGGCATTACCATCACATCAGCAGCGACAACCTGCCATTGGACGATGGAACAGGAAACGAAGCCTAAGCCCGGCGCGTTGGAGCATCGAATTAACATTATTGACACTCCCGGCCACGTTGACTTTACGGTAGAAGTTGAACGTTCCCTTCGTGTATTGGATGGTGCTGTGGGTGTTTTCTGCGCAAAAGGCGGTGTGGAGCCTCAGTCTGAAAATGTATGGCGTCAGGCTGATACCTACAATGTGCCCCGTATGGCGTTCATTAATAAAATGGACATTCTGGGTGCGAATTTCTATGGCGCAGTAGAGCAGATTAGAATCAGGCTGGGTAAAAATGCTATTATTACACAGCTGCCCATCGGTAAGGAAGAAGAGTTCAAGGGAATTATTGACCTGTTTGAAATGAAAGCCTACATCTATAATGATGATAAGGGCGAGGATATTACAGTGACTGACGACCTGGGTGATATGAAGGATGATGCGGAATTGTATCGCTCCGAATTGATAGAAAAGGTCTGTGAGCTGGATGATGATTTGACAATGCAGTATCTGGAAGGTGAAGAGCCGGCGGTAGAGGATATGAAGAAAGCATTGCGTCAGGCGACCTGTGATTGCAGGGCAATTCCTGTATGCTGTGGTTCTGCGTACCGCAATAAGGGTGTTCAGAAGCTTCTGGATGCCATTCTCGAATATATGCCGGCACCCACCGATATACCTGCAATCAAGGGTACGGATCTGGAAGGCAATGAGGTGGAGAGACATTCTTCCGATGAAGAGCCGTTTTCCGCATTGGCATTTAAGATTATGGCCGATAATTTTGTAGGAAAGCTTGCATTTTTCCGTGTATATTCAGGAACCATGAAGTCCGGTTCTTATGTGCTGAATGCAACCAAGGACAAGAAGGAGCGTGTGGGACGTATTCTGCAGATGCATGCAAATAAGCGTGCGGAGCTGGATAAGGTATATTCCGGTGATATTGCTGCGGCAGTTGGTTTTAAATTCACAACGACCGGTGATACTATCTGTGACGAACAGCATCCTGTTATTCTGGAATCCATGGAATTCCCTGAGCCCGTTATCGAACTTGCTATTGAGCCGAAGACCAAAGCAGGTCAGGGCAAGATGGGCGAGGCGCTTGCAAAGCTGGCAGAGGAAGATCCTACGTTCCGCGCACATACCAATCAGGAAACAGGCCAGACCATTATCGCAGGTATGGGCGAGCTCCATTTGGAGATTATCGTAGATCGTCTGCTTCGTGAGTTTAAGGTGGAGGCCAATGTAGGCGCACCTCAGGTTGCTTACAAGGAAGCATTTACCAAGGCTGTGGAAGTAGATTCCAAATATGCAAAGCAGTCCGGCGGACGCGGCCAATATGGTCATTGTAAGGTTAAGTTTGAGCCCATGGAAGCAAACTGTGTGAAGTTTGAGGTTGATCCCAAGGCCAATGTGCTGATCAATGAACCGCCCGTGTTGTTGTTTGAAAGTACGGTGGTAGGCGGCGCGATTCCGAAAGAGTATATTCCGGCGGTAGGTGAAGGTATTCAGGAAGCCTGCCAGGCAGGTATCCTAGGCGGATTCCCTGTACTCGGCATTCATGCAAATGTATATGACGGAAGCTATCATGAGGTGGACTCATCCGAAATGGCATTCCACATTGCAGGTTCCATGGCTTTCAAGGAGGCAATGCAGAAGGCAAATCCGGTACTCTTAGAGCCTATTATGAAGGTAGAAGTGACAATGCCGGAAGAGTATATGGGTGACGTCATCGGCGACTTGAATTCACGCCGTGGACGTGTGGAAGGTATGGACGATATCGGCGGCGGTAAAATGGTAAGAGCATTTGTTCCGCTTGCGGAGATGTTCGGTTATTCCACAGACCTGCGTTCCAAGACCCAGGGCCGCGGCAACTATTCCATGTTCTTTGAAAAATATGAACAGGTGCCTAAGAACGTACAGGAGAAGGTGCTGGCAGAGAAGAAGGGTTAATTATTACACGAAATTTACTAAAAACTGCCAGTAAAATTGAAAAATTACTTGAAAAACCTTCGGTTATTTAATATAATAGAGAGCATAGTCAGCTTTTTATTATTCAAGCACTATAATCAGAAATAGCCGAGATAAAAGCGCCGGGTGTGCGGAATGCGCTTCGGCGAGAAAAACAGAACAAAATCAGTTGATTAAATTAAGGAGGACTTAATAATGGCAAAAGCTAAATTTGAAAGAACGAAGCCCCATTGTAACATTGGTACCATTGGCCACGTTGACCATGGTAAGACAACTTTGACCGCTGCAATTACCAAGACACTGAATGCAAGACTTGGCACCGGCGAGGCAGTTGCATTTGATATGATTGACAAGGCTCCTGAAGAGAGAGAGCGTGGAATTACCATTTCTACCGCACACGTAGAATATGAGACCGAGAAGAGACATTATGCACACGTTGACTGCCCGGGCCATGCTGACTATGTAAAGAACATGATTACCGGTGCTGCACAGATGGACGGCGCTATTCTGGTTGTTGCTGCAACGGACGGTGTTATGGCTCAGACCAAGGAGCATATCCTTCTTGCCCGTCAGGTAGGTGTGCCTTATATCGTTGTATTCCTGAACAAGTGCGACAGCGATGATGTTGATGATGACATTCTTGAGCTGGTTGAGATGGAAGTTACCGAGCAGTTGGAAGAGTATGGTTTCACGGACTGCCCTATTATCAAGGGTTCTGCATTGAAGGCTCTGGAAGATCCTTCCAGCGAGTGGGGAGATAAGATTCTTGACTTGATGCACACAGTTGACGATTATATTCCTGATCCTCAGCGTGATACTGACAAGCCTTTCCTGATGCCTGTAGAGGATGTGTTTACCATTACCGGACGTGGTACGGTTGCTACCGGACGTGTGGAGCGTGGTACTCTGAAGCTCAATGAGGAAGTTGAAATCATCGGTATCAGAGAAGAGACCAAGAAGACTGTTGTTACCGGTATCGAGATGTTCCGTAAGCAGCTTGATTTTGCACAGGCCGGCGATAATGTTGGTGCATTGCTTCGTGGCGTACAGAGAACTGAAATCGAGAGAGGACAGGTTCTTGCAAAGCCCGGCACCGTTACCTGCCATAAGAAATTTACTGCACAGGTTTACGTTTTGACCAAGGACGAGGGTGGTCGTCATACACCGTTCTTCAACAATTATCGTCCTCAGTTCTACTTCAGAACAACTGACGTAACCGGTGTCTGCAATTTGCCTGAGGGAACAGAGATGTGCATGCCTGGCGACAATGTTGAGATGTCCATTGAACTGATTCATCCTATCGCTATGGAGCAGGGACTTACTTTTGCTATCCGTGAGGGTGGCAGGACTGTTGGTTCAGGTCGTGTGGCTACGATTATTGAGTAAATAGAATTCTTGCGAATTCATTAGTAAAAAGCTGGATTTTATAGGGCTTTCCGAGAAATCGGGAAGCCCTTTTTGAAACTTTGCAACAGTGAAAATATGTAAAGCGGTGCCGAAACGGTGCCAGAAAAAAGAACTCCGATGAAATTTGGCACCACTTTCATCGGAGTTTGTCTTTTACCAACCTTTTATTTGCTTTACCTGTTCTGCCTGCTCTTTGTCTTTGTGATAAGGTAACAGCGCAACAATGCAGGGTATTAGAATTTTGCAGTCTTGGAATTGCGTTCTTG
>CAJUAP010000050.1:24805-29904 GCA_910584435.1 uncultured Acetatifactor sp. | reverse complement strand
AATCCTGCTTGTATGCCCGTAAATCAAGGCTTTTTTGAGATAATCAACCATTTTTCAATGACAAATCAATTGATAAATATTTTTTATTACAAATACTTTCATTCTTCTTAATTTTCAACATTATTTTTTATTCTTCCTATTTTCAACATTACTTATTATATTTTAGTATTTTTCTTGAATAAACACAATAGTTAATTATATTTTAGCTTTCATATGGACATACTGAAAACGGAAGCGAAGTATTGATTACGTGGAAGGACGGTAAAAGGAGCGATTATGGTAGAATTTTCAAACAGTGTAACAAAAGATAATCTTATGAGGGCATTTGCAGGAGAAAGCCAGGCAAGAAACAGATATACCTTTGCAGCGTCTCAGGCAAAAAAGAATGGACTATATGTCATCAGCACCATTTTTGCATTTACGGCATCCCAGGAAAAAGAGCATGCGGAAATATTTTACAATCATTTAAAAGAGATGGCAGGCAATACCATTTTCATTGACGGAGGTTATCCGGTAGACTTGTCAGATAATATTGCTGATTTATTGTTCATGGCACAGCATAACGAATATGAAGAACATGACAGCGTGTATAAAGCCTTCGGTGAAAAGGCAAGGGAAGAAGGATTTGACCAGATTGCGGCATCTTTTCAGCAGATAGCAGGTATTGAGAAAGTGCATGGGGATCGTTTTGGCAGATATGCCCAGCTTATCCGGGAGGGGAAATTATTTATTTCCGATGTGGAAGAAGAGTGGATATGCTTAAACTGTGGTTTTGCATTCAAGGGAAAAAGCGCACCTGCCGCCTGCCCTGTGTGCCATCATGACCAGGGATATTTTATTCGTTTTAATTTGGTGCCTTTCCATGGAAAAAGTGCATTCCAAGGGAAAAAGTAAATGTCCTGCATCATACGGAAAGTGCATTCCATGAAAAACGTGCATTCCACTATAAAGTAATCCCCATATGAAGCAGGGCCGGACTTTCTATGGTGCAATGTGCAGTGGGCTGCCAAGCCAAACGCATTATATCACAGAATGCTCTTGGAAAGAGCCGTTTCTTGTCATATGGCAGGTATTTTCATAAGGTGTTAGTCCATGCATAACAAACTATGGATGGGCTAACACTTTTCATAATGGAAGATTTTCCGCTGAGGAATTCAAAAAATGATAAAATTACCCGGAACCATACCGATGAAAGAGAGGGCAGCCCGCCGAAAGAAAAGTCATAAGAGAAGATATTCCACTGAAGAAAATGCGTTAATAAAAATATAGGAAAAATTTAGAAACACCCCACTTGTTATATGGAGGTTTTAATAGTATGATAATAGTAATCTACTATGGTAAGAAAGGGCATTCAAATGAAGGCTAAGTTAAACAACAAATATGTCCGCTGGGGACTGACAACATTTCTTGTCATTGCGGCTGCTATTTCTTTTTACTATTTTATTTTTCACAGTTCCAATATTAAAGCGGGTGTGGGTACTGTCATGAACATTTTAATGCCGGTGGTATTCGGACTTGTCACCGCATACCTTTTGACCCCTGTCTTAAATTTTGTGGAAGAGAAAATGCTGACTCCTCTTTGCAGAAAATGTAAACTCAAGGAGACTCCAAAACAGAAGTCCATTATCAGAGGCATTGGCATATTGATTACTGCTTTTTTGTTTGTGGCATTGATTTATATGCTGTTTTCCATGCTGATATCACAGATTGTTCCCAGTGTTCAGGGTCTGATTGTCAATGCCGATACCTATGTCAGCAATGTGACTCACTGGATTAACCAAACTCTTGAGGATAATCCGGAATTTAGTGATTATATTACCATGACATTGGATAGATTTTCCAAACAGCTAGAGGAATGGCTGAATGAAATTCTTCCCAGTACGGCGGCACTTATCCGTACTGTGTCCATAAGTGTCATGAATGTCCTGGATGTTCTATGGGATTTTATCATTGGATTTATTATTTCTATCTATGTGCTGTCCAGCAAAGAGCGCTTTGCCGGACAGGCAAAAAAAATTACCTATGCACTATTTGAAAAACATACTGCCAATATGATCATCCGAAATTTTAGATTTACCCACCAGACATTTATTGGATTTCTTGGCGGTAAAATTGTTGACTCTATTATTATAGGAATCCTTTGCTTTATTGGAACCAGTATATTGAAGACACCTTATGCTGTATTAGTAAGCGTTATTATCGGCGTTACAAATGTCATTCCGTTTTTCGGACCATATCTTGGTGCGATTCCCAGTACGATACTGATTTTTGTGGTAGATCCCACCCATCCGTTAAACAGTGTCTATTTTGTAATTTTTATTCTGGTGCTTCAGCAATTTGACGGCAATTTTCTGGGGCCCAAAATTCTGGGGAGTTCTACCGGCTTGACCGGTTTCTGGGTTATTTTTTCAATTACTTTGTTTGGGGGCTTGTTCGGCATCCTGGGGATGATAGTGGGTGTTCCTATTTTCGCTGTGATTTATGCTGCCATCAAGTCTGTGATTAATACCATGCTTGAGAAAAAGGAACTTCCAAAGGAGACAAAGGAATATGAAAATGTAGAATATGTAGATGAGACCGGCTTGCATCAGATGATCGTGGAAACAAAGTCCTCCCCCAAAAAGCAGCATTCCTTCTCCTTCCAGATTCACCATAAAAAAAACAATCCAGCCCAGGATGGTGAATCCAAATCATATGAGCAGGAATATACCAATACTGATGATGCGCATTCTACGGAAGAAGAGCAAAAGTATGCTATTGAACAAAGAAACTCCAGTGCAGAAGAAAATTCAGCAAAACAGCATATTTAGAAAAAGGATATTGGGAGCAGAGACACAATGAGATTTTTGATACAAAGGGTAAAAGAAGCCAGTGTAACAGTAAAGGGACAAGTAGTTGGTAAAATTGGAAAAGGACTGTTGGTATTTGTAGGTATCAGCAATTCAGATATGATAGACACCCGCATTGCTGACAAAATGGTTAAGAAACTGATAGGATTGAGAATCTTTGAAGATGAAAACGGCAAAACCAACCTCGATATGAAATCGGTAGGAGGGCAGCTGTTAATTATTTCACAATTTACATTATATGCAGACTGCCGAAAAGGCAACAGACCCTCATTTGTAAATGCCGGGGAACCCAAAAAAGCAAATGACCTGTATCGTTATATCATAAAAAAATGCCGGGAAGAAATGGAACAAATGCATTCCATGGAAGAAGAGCATTCCATGGAAGAGAAATTCAGCCCTAAAGTACAAGAAGGTATTTTTGGTGCAGAAATGGATGTTGCATTGGTAAATGACGGGCCTTTTACAATCATGCTTGATTCGGATGATTTTAGATGAATTAGTATAATGCTGGACTGGGTTCTTTTTGCAAATTGCATTTTTAATGACATGGATTTGGCAGGGAGTAAGCTGTGTATGTCCTTATGGGGACGAGCGATAGCAGCGGAGTAAAAACGACAATATTTTTAATTTTCCAGTTCTATTTTCTTATCCGGTATGATAAAATGATTTTGTAACAGTAAACATCACAAATGATACCAGGAGGGAGTGGATTATGGGTATTTGGATTATTTTAACCGCTGTTTTGCTGTTGGTACTGGTCATTTTCCTGACAGGATATGTAAAGGCATCTCCTGATACAGCAATCATTATTTCAGGATTACGGAAAAATCCCAAAGTGTTGATTGGAAGAGCAGGAGTCAAAATTCCTTTCCTTGAGAGAAAAGACGAGCTGAATCTGCAGTTGATTCCCATTGATGTCAAAACGTCAAATGCTGTACCCACTGCGGATTACATTAACATTAATGTGGATGCTACCGTGAATGTTAAAATCAGCGATAACGAAGAACGTTTGAAGCTTGCAGCACAAAATTTCCTGAACAAGAAAGCTGAGTATATCGGCGGTGTGGCAAGAGAAGTTTTGGAAGGAAATGTACGTGAGATTGTAGGCAAAATGGCTTTGGAAGAGATGGTTTCCGACAGACAGAAATTTGCATTTCTGGTAAAAGAGAATGCAGAACCGGATCTGGCGGCCATGGGATTGGACATTATCAGCTTCAATGTACAAAATTTTGTAGATGGCAATGGAGTTATTGAGAACCTGGGCGTGGACAATATCGTTAAAATCCAGAAAAATGCCTCCATTTCAAGAGCCGAAAGCGAAAAGGAGATTGCAAAAGCACAGGCAAATGCAAAACGGGAAGCAAATGACGCCGAAGTGAATGCTGAATCCGAGATTGCCAAGAAACAGAATGAACTAGCCATCCAAAGGGCAGAATTAAAACGCGAAGCAGATATTAAGCGGGCAGAAGCGGATGCCGCCTATAAAATCCAGGAAGAAGAGCAGCGGAAGACCGTAGAAATTACCACCGCAAATGCCAATATTGCCAAGCAGGAAAAGGAAATTCTGTTAAAACAGCGAGAAGCTGAAGTTATGGAACAATCTCTGGATGCACAAGTGAAAAAGAAAGCGGAAGCCGATAAATTTGCAAAGCAGCAGTTGGCAGATGCGGTACTTTATGAACGCCAGAGAGAAGCGGAAGCCAGAAAATTTGAGACAGAAAAAGAAGCTGAAGCTATGAAAGCACAGGCAGAAGCAAAACGATATACCATGGAACAGGAAGCAGACGGTATCCGTACCAAAGGACTTGCGGAAGCTGAGGCCATACGAGCAAAGGCGGTGGCAGAAGCGGAAGGTATTGAGAAGAAAGCGGAAGCCATGGCAAAAATGGGCGAAGCAGCAGTACTGGAAATGTATTTTAAGGCATTGCCAGAAGTGGTGAAAAATGCAGCGGAGCCTCTGACCAGTGTGGATAAGATTACCATGTACGGTGACGGCAATTCGTCCAAGTTAATGAAAGATGTCATGGGAACAGTAGTCCAGATCACAGATGGCTTAAAAGAAGCAACCGGTGTGGATCTCCAAGCGGTACTGTCAGGATTCCTGGCCGGAAAAGTGGCATCTGCGGATAAATCCACCGAAGCAAAATCTTAAGACTACTTACTTATTTATAATGGTATTGGTTCAGAAAAAACTAAAAACCCCTAACCCCATAGTTTAACGAATAGTCAGGCGACAAAAGACGGCTGACG
>CAJUAP010000050.1:0-24705 GCA_910584435.1 uncultured Acetatifactor sp. | reverse complement strand
AGTTTAACGAATAGTTAGGTGACAAAAGACGGCTGACGAAACCATCGGAAAACGAAGCAACTAAAACCCCTAACCACATAGTTTAACGAATAGTTAGGTGACAAAAGACGGCTGACGAAACCATCGGAAAACGAGCCTAACTATTCGTTAAACTATGCTTTTGCGAATAGTTGGATGCAGCTTTATCCATGCTGCATCCACTCTTCTTTTCTTAAAATTCCGAAAAAGAAGTTAGTTGATTAACTTTCCGAAAAGAAATATGCAGCCATCTGAGCCCTGGAGCTGAAGGGTTCCGTTTCCAGAAGTTTTTTTACTTCCTTCTTAGTATAAAATTTTGCTTCAATTTGTTCATTAGCTGAAGTGTGATCTTCAAAATTACCGTCAACCTCTACAAAAGCAATATATGTAGTGGTATCTGAAATAGCCACTGCGGCAAAAGAAGGCGGCAGGATTTTCTTGATTTTCTTTATCTTTAAACCCGTTTCTTCAAAAAGTTCTCTGGCAATGCAATCTTCAATGGTCTCGCCAGTCTCAATCATCCCGGCACATAAATTGTATACAAAACGATTCACACCCATTCTGAACTCATGAAGCAGCAGCAATTTATCCGAACAGGTAGCTATAATAGACACACCGCTGGGTTTGGCACCCACATCCTCAATTCCATTTAATTCCCTGCGGCTGACTATCTCATAGACTTTCTCCTTGCCGATTTTATTTCGATACGTCAGCTCATAATTTTTCAGGTACTTTCCATCCTTTACCTTCTGAAATTTCAGTAATTCCATAGTTTTTTCACTCCCTTGACATAAACTGTTCCCGTAACGGTTTATTTATTTTCTTGCGGGTGATTTCCACCAGTCCCAAAGCGGTAATATCCACAATGGTTGTTGATACTCTGTCAGACTTCACTAATGTCCTTAAATATGCCAGAAGCTCTTTATTATCCTGCACTGATTCCATATTGATAAAATCCACAATAATTATTCCGGATAAATTTCGCAGTCGAAGCTGAAGTGCAATCTCTCTGGCAGCTTCTTGATTAATTTTGCGATAGGCATCTTCGGGATTCTTTCCGGCCTCATATTTCCCAGAATTCACATCGATAACAGTCAAAGCCTCCGTTGGTTCTATGACCAGATAGCCGCCGGATTTCAGCCATACACGGCTATCCAAAGCCATTCCCAATTTCTTATCAATAGAATATAACACGGAAAGAGGAAACATTTTATCCTGATACAGACGAACCTTTACCCTGGAATGCACTTCTTTAGCTGCTGCCCCATATGAATCGCAATATTCTTTCAGCTGCGGATAAAGCGTTTCCTGATCCGTAATAATTTCGTATGAAAAGTCTTTGTCTGTTGTATTTTCTTTGGTATACCACTTTGATTCTGCCTGTGCTTTCATAGCTTCTGCTTTTTTATTGGACTGAACTTCTTCCATGGAATGAACTTCTTCCGTGGACTGAACCTCTTCCATGGAATGTATCTCTTCCATTTCCAACATTCCATTTTCCATAATAAATTTCTGCACTACGGCTTCAAAATCCAATGGTGCCTTTTTCAGACAAGTGAAACAGCTTCTGGACATAGCAATATATAATAATCTGATAAATTGTAATGATAAATCATAGAACTGCTGTAATACATTTCTTTTGGAAGATGCTTCCATGGATAAGCTATTACTGCTTTCTCCTGCCCTGGTTCTGACAATCATTCCTATGGGCGGCAGTCTCAAATTATCCAATGCCATACCCTCTGCCCTTAACCTGTTATACTCCGGCAGGGACAATAGCGTTTCACAATTCTGCGTCAAACTCCCATTTTCAATGATTGCATTTTTCGTCAAAAGTTTTTTTATATTGTTCTTCTTTTCTTTATTTAATTTGGAGGAAAAACCTACTTTTTCAGAACCCAGAATCAACGCAAAATAATCATTGGACAGAGAAATTTCCGTTGTTACGGAGGCGCGTTTCCCTTTTTGGGCATCACGGACAACCTGTACCAGAAGTTCGTCCCCTTCCAGAATACGACCGTCCAAACTGCGGTTCAAAAGATAGGGCGAAGACATATTTTTCAAAGAGAGAAAACATATTTCCCCCGCTGCAATTTCCACAAAACAAGCATCCAGATTCTTTGCGATGCTTTTTATCTTACCGATATAAATTGCCCCCATGTTACTTGGGGCTTTTGAGAAAAAGTAAGCGTCTATCAGGCGATCCTGCCGTATTGTCAATGCACATTGCCGTCCTTGATATACTGTAAAAATGAGCTTTGCCTTCTCAGTATTCATAAAAGCGGCCTCATCCGCTGTAACTGTAACAGATTCCTTCAGTGCAATTTTTCTGCTCATGGAAATTGCTTCCTCCCAATACCTTAATTTTGCGCTGCCGCTGCTTCTTCCATTCCGACTTCATCAAGCGAAACAAATGCAGGCTCTTCTGCACTCCCTATGTTCGTATATACGTCTTCTCTGGTAATGAGCAATGCATTTTCCTGCAACAGTTCTTCCTGGAATGCACTTCTTCCCTGGAATGCACTCCTTCCATGGAATGCACTCCTTCCATGGAATGCACTCCTTCCATGGAATGCAAGAAGCGCCTCCATCACCTGTATGGGCTTAATATTGCCGCCGCTGGAAGCATCTACAAGCATATAAATGCAGCCATCCTCTTTCAGATACAACTGATAAATCCCCTGCTTTAAATCGATTTCTCTCACACCTTTTTTTGTCTCTTTGGTTATCATAATTTGTTCTTGTGCAAGGAAATCCGGTAATATCGCCCCAATATTCGTCTTTGGCTCTCTTCCTTCCCGAAAAGACACCGTATAAGCAGCGGCTGTCACACTGGCCATAGCGTTGCCGGCAGTATCCGGCAATATTTTAACAGAAGTAATCTCAATTCCAGGAACACTTGCTCTGTTCAAACGCTCCATAATATCCTGGCAGGTTAGAGAATAGGTACTTTCCCCGGAACAAGCCGGTTCCGAATTGCACTCTATGAAAGAATTGATGCATCCCATGGGATTGGTGATGCATTCCATGGAATTGACTTCAATATCCATATATTCGCCATTGCTGGCAAGTCCAACGCCCAAAGGCGCTGCAAAAGCCATGATTTGATGAGGACTGAAGCCGCCGGAATATGCCACATCAATCTGCGCTCTGCGGATGGCTTTCTGAAAAAAACGCATCAGATCCAAGTGTCCTATATATCGAACAGGACCATATTTTCTGAACTTAATACGAAGCCTCATAATCTCATTTAGATCCTTTCTTAATCATCAGATGTATTTTTATACTTCCCTTGACTCCACACATACGCCCCCGCCAAATCGTGCAGCGCCGCATCCCTGGCATTTCTGTCTGCAATTTTCGGAAACTTCCCCATCCAATGCTTTTTGCCGCTCACGCATCAGGAATTCTTTCGTAACACCGCAGTCAATAAAGTCCCAGGGCAGAATCTCATCTAACGGCCGTTCCCGATGAGCATAGAAATCCACAGACAAACCGCACTCTTCTATGGTTTCCAGCCATCTGTCATTGCTGTAATATTCCCCCCATGCATCATATATGCCGCCCTTCTCATAGACCCTGCGTATAACCTGTCCCAGCCGTCTGTCCCCCCTTGCCAGCACGCCCTCCAACACACTGGCATCCGCTTCATGCCAGTTATATTTTATGCTCTTCTGGTTCAATTGCTCCGAGACAGCCACCCTGGTCTGATATGCCTTGTCCAGAAATTCTTCTTTTGTACACTGCCTTGCCCACTGAAAAGGGGTAAAAGGTTTCGGCACAAAAAAGGAAGTACTGGCCACAATCTGGCACCTGCTGCCGCCGCGTTTCTCCTTTGGAACCGTATCAAAATAAGTGGAGGCAATTTTGTTGGACAATTCTGCAATTCCCCGGATATCCTCCGGGGTTTCCGTGGGAAGCCCCAGCATAAAGTATAGTTTTACCCTTGTCCAGCCTCCTTCAAAAGCCAGAGCAGCACCTTTCAGAATGGCTTCTTCCGTTAATCCCTTATTGATTACATTTCGCAGCCGCTGGCTTCCTGCTTCCGGTGCAAACGTCAGGCTGGATTTCTTCACATCCTGCACTTTTCCCATAACATCCAGAGAAAACGCATCAATGCGCAGGGAAGGCAGGGAGATATTCACATGCTGTCTGCCGCATTCTTCTATCAGAAAATCAAGTAATTCCGGAAGCCTGGAATAGTCGCTGGAGCTCAGGGAGCTTAAAGAGATTTCTTCATACCCGGTATTCTGCAGTAATTCCATGGCATATTTTTTTAACACTTCCACACTACGTTCCCTGACCGGACGGTAAATCTGCCCTGCCTGACAGAAACGGCAGCCCCGGATGCAGCCCCGCTGAATCTCCAATACCGCTCTGTCCTGGGTCACTTTGATAAAAGGAACCACAGGTTTTACAGGGTAAAAAGCTTCCTCTTCCGCAATATCCATGGCGATCTCTTTGCATATTTTAGCAGGAAGGCCATCCTCCACAGAAAAGAAACGCTCTATGGTGCCGTCTGCTTTATAAGCCACATCATAAAATTGAGGGACATACATCCCAGGCAGCTTTGCAGCACGGCGCAGAAATTCCTTCCGGCCCGCCTTCTGTGTTTTGCACTCTTTATAAAGATTCAGCAGATTGCGGTATTGGGTTTCACCCTCTCCAATATAAAATATATCAAAAAAATCTGCCAAAGGCTCCGGATTATAGACACATGGACCTCCTCCTATGACAATTGGGCAATTCTCTCCTCTTTCCGCTGCATTCAAAGGAATCTGTGACAAATCCAGCACTTGAAGAATGTTAGTATAGCACATTTCATATTGTATGGTAATCCCCAGAAAATCAAAATTCTTAACAGGTTCCTGGGATTCCAAAGCAAACAAGGGAATCTTCTGTTCCCTCATAACAGCATCTAAATCTACCCAGGGAGAATATACCCTCTCACACCATACATCTTCCATAGAATTAAACATATCATACAAAATCTGGATGCCCAAGTGCGACATACCTATCTCATAGACGTCCGGAAAACACATGGCAAAGCGGACTTCCACTTGATCCGGGTTCTTCATGACTGCATTTACCTCACCGCCGATGTACCGGGCGGGCTTCTCTATACTAAGCAGAATATTGTCACTTAGCGCTAACTTCCTTTCTTTTTTATCTGAATTATTTTGTAATCCGCACAATAATCCAGGCGTTTTTTTGTCTTGTAAATCCACGGTATTCTCCTCTCCGGCGTTTGTTTTTTCATGATTAGGTATTCAAAGGAATCGGTTGTCAGGCGTTTACTTTTTTATGGTTAGGTATACAAAAAATCGGTCATCAGGCGTTTTGCTTTTTATGATTAAGTATTCAAGAAATCGGTCGGTGTGATTGCCGGGATTATGGATTCCGAAAAAAATTTCACATTGCGCGTCAAAATATAACCGGAGCCGTTTCTTTCCGCCACGGCGTCCACAACGGCATCCTCAAAATCAGGCATTTTACGCATGAGAGCTGTCTGGACATCCATTCCCTGTACATCGGCAAAAGTGACAGCTTCATTTTCCGTAACAGTTCAGCGGCTTATGTGCTTTCAGCCGCATCCCCTGTCAATGACTTCTGCATGCCTCCCGCATTTTCTTCACATCAGCTCCTGTCACGCCGCGGTCCGAATAACGGGCCTGCTCATACAGCGCTGCCATACCTTCCGTTCTCAGCTTCTCTTCCCATTCTCTGGCAGTATTGTATTCTAAACGGCTTTTTTCCCGTTCCGGCATCTGTACCGAAGCAAAAAGCAATTTCCTCTTATACAGCTTCCGTATCCGTTCCCGATAGGAAAATGCACCGAAGATATGCTGCTTTTCCATACCGGTGTTTTTCTCCAAACCACATTTTTCTCTCTCATCGAAGGAATTTTCTTCCTGAATATCCTCTTTGGTTCTGTGCATGACAAGATACGCCTGTAACCAACGGATGAATTTTATCAGAAGCTTTGCCAGTACAAAGAGTATGGCCGCCAAAACAACAAATATGACTATCTTCCAAATGACTTCCCATAGCCAGAACGGCTCGTCTGCCGCCAATCCATCCTCCACAGGCTTATCCGTCATTTGATGAATGATTTCCTGCTCTTCTCCCGGCGGCTCCTGGGAAAGATTGGAAAATAAAAGTTTCAGAAACCATATGATAAAATCCTTGACATATTGCAGCAGATCTGAAAACCAGGTAAAATGTGCACTGATGAACAATACTACAGCTCCTAATAGCGTATATCCCAAAGCAAGTCCGAAGCCGGAACGGAACATTTCCGAAGCCGGCAGATATCCCGCACTGCTTTGGTTTACAGTCAGAAAATCCAGATAACTCTGTATATAAAATATTATAAAAAATAAAACAATGGAGCCGATTAAAGCAGTGGTATAATAAGCATCCCATTGATCTGTCCCCTGATAGTGCTGCAGCAGAATGGCACCTGCAGAAATAGCCGCCCCTACAGGCAGCTGGATCGGTTCGGAATAAAGCTTACCTTTCATCTGCATCAGAAGAGAGGAAACTGCATATGCAAACGCAGCAGCTGCACATAATCCTCCCCGGAAAGAAGGGTGCAGATAATTTAGTCCAAGCAAAATCCCTACAATTCCTATATGCAGAAGAGCAAACACATAAAAACGCTTTACCTTATACCGGATGATGATCATGAGCAGCGGGAAAATACTGCACAGCCCCCAGAGCAGCAAATCAGGCGCATCCATCCCGGTCATCTTCCGGCTGACTCCCATCACAGTCAATACCAGCGGAAAAAGCATCCAATGATTCATCTGTTCTATCAGAACTTCTTTCGCATACATAATCTGTTTTATTTTCATTGAAAATGCCCTTTCTCTATTTGCCCTTTCTCTATTGCAGAATTTTCTCTATTGGAATTTTCTTTTTTGAAAACGCCTTTTTTCATTGCTGCCAAATCTATGAAATCTGTGCGCTGAACACAACAGTTCAAACAATTTACTGAATTGTTATCACGGAACACATTTTCGCAGATGTTTCGCCCTGCCGCTGCAAATTATCACTTTGGCTTTCACTGCCAAGCTTCAGAATATATCACGCTGATATGCTGTTCCAATCCCTTAGGCAGTTCCGGCTTCTGCCGTCCTGTAACAGGGTAAAACCAACGGAACAGCTTATTAGACTTCCGGTACCTGGTCAATAACTCTATAAAGTCATCATATTGATTGGGTGCCACGAAGCAGGTAAATGCACCATCATTATGTTGAAACAGCTGCTCCCGGAATAGTTCTCCGAAATCTGCTGCCGGCTGTTCTGTATCAATCCTTGCCAATGCCTTATAAATGGTATCCATCTGTCCCTGCCCTGCTCTGGCCTGAATGGACATGGGCTGGTGTGTCACAATATCCAGCCCGTTCCCAAAACAGGATACCCGGATGCCCTGGCGCAGGAAAAATGCACAGAGAGATGCCACAATCCGCAATGACATTTCCACACTTTCTTCATTCCTTATGACGTTGTTATCCTGAATATGAAAGAAAATACGGACGCTTTTTAAGGAAGTGTAATTCAGCTCGTTTACCTTGAACTCATCTGTTTTGGCCGTTGCCTTCCAATTAATACGGCGCATATCATCATAAGGCTGGTATTCCCTGATGCCCCGGTATTCAAAAGGATCCTCAAGCAAATGGCGCTTAGACAAAATCTCCCCGTTTATCTGAATCAGAGACTGTGTCAGTCTGCTGCTGTCGTAAGGCCTGGGATAGACATACAATACCGCCTTCATCTCCTGTTCCTTCACCATCTGACCCATAAAGAACAGATCCGAGGCAACCAGGCTGGCTTCATTGATGGTATAATATCCTCTCCTGCTTCCAGTAAATTTCAAGGTGCGGGTCACTTTCTCTCCCCCGTTGATGCGGAACACGTCATTGCGGTAATATTGATCGGTGGTTCGGGAACCCCTGTGCTCATCAAACAGCAGCCGCCTGTCCGTCTTAAATTTTACTTTCAGCATGGCTAAAGGCAGCCATTTTCTATTCACGATGATTTCCTTCAGTTCTCCCTGTTCTCCCTGAAAAATATGATCATCTCTGAAAGATATATTGACATGCAGATGTCGGTACCATAATTTTTCATACAGTATTTTCTGAAATACCATAAGAAAAAATCCAAGAATGCCGATTCCAAGTAATTTTATCATTTTTTGAATTCCTCAGTGGGAACAGGTGTGGAAGAAATAATATTCTCCACTAATTTCCCTGCGCCGTCCGCACTTCCCATACCATATCCCAGCACAATACGATGCGCCAATACAGGAACAGCCAATGCCTTGATATCATCCGGCGACACATAGGTTCTGCCGTCCAGATACGCATAGGCTTTCGCGCAGCGCAGGAGGGCAAGGCTTCCCCTGGGGCTGACCCCCATAATCATCTGTTCCCCCTTCCGGGTAGCTCCTATGATATCTATCATATATTCCTGTACACATTTGTGCACGAAAACTTTACCGGCTTCTGCCCTGGCCTGTGCAAGTTCTTCCAGTGTCAGAACACTTTCCAGTTCATGCAGAGGTTCCTTCTCCATATATTTCTCTAAAATGGCAAGTTCTTCCGCTTTGTCCGGCAATCCCATGGAAAGCCGCATCATAAAACGATCCGTCTGTGCTTCGGGCAGAGGAAAAGTTCCGGTGGTTTCCACCGGGTTCTGAGTTGCAATCACGAAAAAGGGCTTTCCGGGAATGTATGTCCCACCGTCAATTGTTACCTGCCGCTCTTCCATACACTCCAGCAAACCTGCCTGGGTTCTGGGCGTGGCACGATTGATTTCATCTGCCAGGAGAATATTGGTAAAAACCGGCCCTTTCCGCAGAACAAACTGGTTCTTCTGCCTGTCATACACATTGATACCCGTCACATCGCTCGGCAGCAGATCCGGTGTAAACTGTATTCTGGAAAAATCTGCACGGATGCTCTTAGCCAGCGTCTTGGCAAGCTTCGTTTTGCCCGTACCGGGCACATCCTCCAGCAGCACATGCCCGTCAGCCAGCAATGCCGTCAGAAGCAGCCTGGCCGTCTCCTTCTTTCCTACAATTACCTTTGCAATATTAGCGAGGACTTTGTCCCCAAATTGTTTTCCATCCATTATCCTATTATCTCTATTCTTATTCTTGTTTTCTATCAGGAACTGCCGGAAAATAACCGATGCCCTTACGCCCCGGCCACCTGAATCCCTTCCAGACTTACGGCAAAAGGCCCTTCATAATACCCGTTCTTATACCGCTCCTTAGAAAATACCATATTGTCCTGTACCTCCATAATGCTGCCATTGATGGAACCGCCTGTCACCGGAGTTACCGTCTGGCCATCGCACAAAAATGCCAGCCGTATCTCGCCCCCGAAATGTCCCGTAAACGAATCCATCTGAAAATCCGAGAAACTGACAACATGCAGACAGGCACCGGATTCCATCTCAGAAAGAGGCACATGTCCCACAGGCACCGACACGCTTCGATACGTACCGGTAGGTTCTATTCCCAGATAATATGCAAATCGACTGTTTCCGTGAATTGTGCGCAGTATCCCATCCTCCAGCAATGTTCGATCCCTCATGGGCAATCCTTCCAGACTGTAAGGATCCATGGCTTTTAAAATGATTGTCAGGGCATCCCCTTTGACAGAATCTCCCTGTACCTGCATTCCTGTTTCATAACCGGAATATTTCTGGTAAATCATACCGGAATCGGAACGGTCCACATAATACTCAAAAAAGGTTCTCATCTGCTCTCCCGACAGGATGACCCTATAGGTTCCCGCCTTGGGCGCAGCAGCTGCTCTGGCTCTGGCCAATGTCATTTCTAATGCTTCTTCCACATCCTTACGAAACGCTTCCGTATCCAAATCACGATAGGAGAAATTATGATAAGTTTCCACATCCTGAGGTGACACACACTGTACCACATATTCTCCGGACACTTCACAGATCTCATAACTTACATCCACGCCTCTGGCATTTACAATCCTATTTACAATTCTTTTAGAAAAAATTTCTGCGGAATTTAAAAACACATTCTCCTGTGTGTCAGATGCGAACAGTGCCTGCACCATTTCCTTCATATTCTCTTCCGGACTGCGTCCTGCAAGTGTCCCTTTTGACGGCACGAATGCCTCCGCTGTTCCCGTCACTAATTCATACCAGGGATTGGCTACAAATGAAGCAGCATGATAAGCAGACCTGATGGCCGCTGCAATCTCATCTTCCTCCATCTCCGGGTATATCTGTACCGAAGAGGACCCCAGCATCCGTTTTCCGTCTCCGGATGCTTCTTTTTTCTCAAAAGGACAGAACACAGTCACCGTATATTCCAATAAATCTGTCCGCCGCTTTAAGTCCAGATTACGGCGGATAAAAAAACATTCCACCGATTCCTGTGCGGATTCATTAATCGTATAATCAGCTATTCCTGCCTGTTTCAATACATTTCTAATAAGCTCAATCAAAGCAACTCTCCTTTCTAACACTTCCCGCCATGCCGCCCAAATAGGCGGGCTTCGCCCCCTCTTAGCGACACAAACAATCGGTGAAGAACGCTGTTCTTGCGTTCTTCGGTGTGAAGTTTTAGAATTTCTTTGTCTGTGTCTTTTGCAGACTTAGAAATTCTCTTCACACTTACTTCCATGCCGATGCAGTCGGCTCAAACAATTGGTGCAAACAAAGCGCAAAGAACACGCTCGGAAGAATGCTGCCCTTGCATTCTTCCCGGAATGATTTAGATTTTCTTAACGGGCGTACTTTGACCGCTTAGAAAATCTTCATTCCGTTCACACTTACCCCAATCGAATCTTCGCCTTCATATAGGGTCCGCCGTCAGATACCTTCACCCATTCTTTATAGCCTTTTCCGCAGAAACCGCCTCCGCCTAAAATCACATGTCCTGACATCATGGAAATAGATTTTAACAGATCCGGCACATATCCGGTGAGAACAATAGGAGAAAAAACGCGCCCAGTCAGCTTTCCGTCACGTATTTCCCTGGCTATATTGACCATGAGCTGAATCCCCCAGTTTTTCGGATCTTCCATGCCGCTGCTGGCATTTTCCAGAAGGAATCCATACGAAATGGATGCTATCATCTCTTCTTTTGTACTGGTTCCTCCTTCAAAATAAGTATTGGTCATACGCGTATACGCTTTCCGTTTAAAGCTCTCCCGTCTGCCGTTACCGGTTGGGGGCGTGCCCAGAGTCAATGCCGACTGCAGATCGCTGATGCCCTGTTTCAGAATACCCTTTTCTATTACAATGGTATCATGGGCCATAGTTCCTTCATCGTCAAAGAAATACGTGGCTGTCTCATTTGCCGCGGACGCGCCATCGTGCATTGTCACCAGTTCGGAAGCCACATATTTTCCCACATAATTTTCTGCCTGTGCCCGTTTCTTCACGAACATATCCATTTCCACGCCATGTCCGAAGGCTTCATGAACAATCATTCCTGTAACACCCGGTTCACAGACACAATCGTATTCTCCCGGAATCATTGGCTCGCTTTTCAGGAGTTCCAAAGTAACATGGGCGCATTCCTCCACCCCATGTTCCATCTGTTCCAGAATTTCCGCGCCTCCCAGATTAGAATAACCTTTATAGTAATCCTTAATTTCATCGCCCCTGGGTGCCGCCAGTGAGATAGAACCAGTCATCCACATAACATTCTGTTCCAATTCCTTCTGCCTGGAAAGAAACAGCTTGGAATATATCTGATAATTACACCTGACAGAACAATCCAATATCTGATCACTGACCGCCAGGCCCCGGTCCTTGATTTTGGCCAAATGCTCCAAAATCACGTCATCGCCCATTTTTTCCGGATCAATCTCATATTCCGTACTGCCGGTAAACACTTCTCTCTCATCTTCGGGGAATACATATTCGTTTTCCGCCATTCCATCCGGCACTGCATTTTTGGAAAGCGCAATGGTCGCCGCTATCTGATCACAAATTTCATCCAATAACGCCTCGGAAATCCGGCTGAATGAATACTCCGCATAATGCTTTCCATCCGATATCTTCACTACAAACCCTCTGGCCGTCAGTACAATGTTTTCATTGATTCCGGTATTCAGCCTGGAAACCATATACGATTTTGCTTTGGAATCCGTTGCCAGCAGCGACACATAGGGATATATTTCCAGCAGCCGCTCCATCAGCTTTTTTAATACCGGTTTCTTACGCCTGATAAATTCACTTTCCCTGACCTTCATTCTGTCTCCTTTTGTCTCCTTTTCTCGCCTTCTATTTGCCCTGATTCGCCTGTCTGATTCATTTATTTGCTCACCGGCTGGATTCCGGCTGTGCTTCAATGAACGATATTGCTATATTATATCAAAAAAGAACAACCATGTAAACATAAATCCGACTTACTGTTTTTTCGTATCTATAAGCATAAAGAACCATGCATTGCCATAACATTTAATAAGCTTCTTTCTCTTTTGAGGTGCTCATGATGGGTGATGTGACAATGGATCAGAAATTGAGGCTGGTGCAGCAGGTGAGATCCAGATATCAGGAAAATCAATACGATATGTCAAACAGAGAACGGATTTTATATGGAAAAAACAGCATGATTCCGTCGGAAAGGTATGATTATCCTTACAGGGATATGTATGGCGACCCCATAGAACCGGCGGGCAGTCCCATATCCTTTTTCAAGCTGCGGTTTCTGGCAGCGGTATTCCTGCTGGCAGTTGTGATTTTCATGGACAAAAGCGGCACTAAACTGGCCGGAATCACCACAGAAGAAATCTTCCGGGCAATTTCGGCCGACTATGATGAGAAAATTGAAGAATGGGTGGAAGCGCTTTCTTATAATCTGCCGCAAAGGTAAGCATAGGCATTTAAGATGGTTTCCTGCCGTTTACCAGCAATAAAATAGACATCCATCTGCTGTGGATTTTCCGTATAAAGGTAAGAGCCGTATGCAGGAATATCGCAGCAGAAGGCGGCAGAAACAGTTCCCATAAGAATACCGTATCCCTTATCCGAAAGCAGAAACGGCAGTTCTATTCCGCTGCTGCCGTTTTCCGAAGCCTTCGCCTGATTTGGCCCGTGAGAAATATAGCGTGCAGTACCGCGGAGGCTTAAGCCAAAGCTGTAAAGCCGTTCTTCCTTAGCCCAGTCCAGAAAAAGCCATGTGCGGAAATTTCCTCCGGCGGCATTTACAGAGTGCCCTTGTTCCATAAGGCGGCATTCTTTTCGGTTTTCGGCCAGAAGCAGTTTCTTATCCCTGGTGAGATAGCGGACGGCCCCGGTGGATTTCTCAACCTGCAGCAATAATTCGTCGGTGGCCAGCTCTACGATACTGCCGGAATCTTTATACATCCAATACTTTTCTGTCCGGCTGACTGCAATGCCCAAAGGAGGGGTGTTGTCCGGCTGTCCGTTTCTGACAAAGGAAACCCTCACAATTGCGCTCCCTATGGGACTTAAACGCAGAATTCCATACCTGCTCTGAAGATATAATCCGTCCGGCTGTTTTGTTATCCAGCGAACGGCCATATCCGGTTTGGAATGCCCTGTTACAGACAGCTTCTCCGTGGCAGGAATATCTCCAAAGGCAGGCATTGCAGAAGTGTATTCCGCGGCATGTCCGGATGCGGGCTGTCTGGATGGCTGTCCGGCTGTGGGAGTACAAGCTGCCTTTTTAGTATCAAGATTTTTTTTAGTATCAGGCTCTTTTTTATTGCCGGAAGACGGATTGATAACTACAGACACTCTCTTCTGCGGAGTGCGATTCTTATCTGCTGCATTTACGGGCAATGCATCATTTTGGGGTATCTGCGCCCTGCCTCCAGCGCTTTTATCCGCAATTCTGCCAGAATCCCCTTTGACGATAGAATGTTCCTCTTCTTTGGAATGTTCTCTTTTCATGGGAGCTTTTACAGCAGCTTCCGCATTTACACTGCCGGCTTCTTTATCCTCGCTGCTTACCGGCGGCAGTCCGGCCGGTAACGGATCTGTAATCAGCCCTGTAAGATTCCCTGTATGAAGTACGCATAACTCATGAAGTGCGCGGGTAGCCGCCACATACAGCAGTTTTGCATGTCCGTCATCCACCGGATAATCTTGTCTGTCAGGATCTAATATCAACACAGTGTCAAATTCCAGACCCTTGGTATATTCCACCGGAAGAACCATAATACCATTTCCAAACTCGGCTCTTTCCAGGTCGTTCTCCATAACCTCCACATATTTCCCTATGGCCCTGACTGCCTCATCTGCACTTTCCTGGTTTCTGCAGACGACAGCAATTGTGTCAAATCCCTTCTGCTGCCATTTCCTGCAGACATCTGCCGCATCCTGGAACAAGCGGCTTTTATTTACACTCTGACGTACTTCCACCGGTTCTCCATGGCGGATAATAGGTTCCACCGGATAACTGGAAAACTGTCCATGATGCAGTATGTTAGTGGCAAAATCCGATATTTCCACAGTATTTCTATAACTCTTTTTCAATATGCCGAAATTATCCATGGGATCGGGCAGAAGCAGCTGTTTTAATTCTTCCCAGTCGTTCAGCCCGAAACCAAAGTGAATATTCTGAGACACATCCCCCATGACCGTGTACGTACAGGCTTGTATACAGAAATGCAGAACAGAGTATGCCATCATACCGTAATCCTGTGCTTCATCAATGACAATATGATGTGCTTCACTGATGACTTCTGTTTCTTTTATCCTTTTATAGAGATAAGCCAGTGCCGCCAGATCATATACGTCAAATTCCCTGTCGGGTATTGTAACCTCTCTTCCTTTGGCAATCTGTTCCCTCAGAAACTCTTCATACAATTCATAAACAGACCCCTTCCATATCTTTCCTCCATACCTGTTCCGGTATGCCTTCAAGATAGCTTTCCGCTCTGACTCTGTGTACTTTACTCCTTTTCCCAGGAATTCCTCCCTGACTTTGTTCATCAGTCGTTCGTTCAGCATATTGATTTTGCTCTGCATGGACACCTTTGGCGTCTGCAGGATATACCGCTCCACTGCCGCTCCGTCCACCAGCAGAACAAGATGATCTGCATCTGCTGCCCTGCCGGGGGAATCCTGAGATGATACTGTTTCATCATAGACTCCTATTTTGCCATCCTTGCAGCCTTCTACAAATTGTCTGGGATTCAGATATATGGAGTCTCTCAGGATACTGTTCCATTCCAATCGGTCGCAATATGTCTTCAGATCCGTGAACCAGCTTAAACTTCCCTTGATACTGCCTCGATTGTCATTTTGAGCGCTTTTTCTGATGCGGTATTTTTTCTCATCCCAATCCTCATACAGCAGCCTGACAAAGAGCTGTTCCATGGTCATCTGGCGTATGCCGTGTACATCCAGATCCGGCAGAACACCTGTAATATAATTTAACAGAATCCGGTTGCTTCCCACAATATAGAAATCATCCGGTTTGAACCGCTCTGCATAATTATACAGAATAAAGGAAATTCGGTGCATGGCAACGGTAGTTTTACCTGAGCCTGCCACGCCCTGGACGATCATATTGTGATAAGGAGACTTGCGGATGATCTCGTTCTGCTCTTTCTGAATGGTGGCCACGATTTCTCCCAGCACTGCCTGTTTGTTTTTGGCCAGATATTTTGTCAGCAGTTCATCATTTGCAATCACTTCGCTGTCAAAATAATCCTTCAGTTTTCCGCCCTCAATTTCATAAGTCCGTTTCAGTTTCAGGTCAATGTCAATCTGCTTCCCTCCAGGAGCAGTATAGCTGCATTTTCCCAGGCCGTTCTCATAATAAGCATTGGCCACCGGTGCCCGCCAATCCACCACAGCCTGATGTGTAGAATCACTGGAAATACCTCCTCTGCCGATATAGAGGGATTCTTCTTTGCCAATTGTCTCATCCTGGAATATAATTCTGCCGAAATAAGGCTTATTCAGGGCTTTTTCATTTCGTTCCAGGGCCCTTTTCATATGGTCGTGCAGAGTGATGGTATTGTTCAGAAGGAGATTCAGTTCAGGATTGTCATCATGATAATGCTCCAGCATTTCATTAATATCTTTCCGCATCTTGCTGACCTGGCTTCCATAATTGTCCAGATTGTTCCGAATAACATCAAGGATTTGTGACAGATGTTTCTCTTCTGCCGGCCGGGATGTATTCTGTAGGATATCCTCTTCCCTTTCCTCTTCAGGCTTTTGTGTACTGTTGCTTACGCTGCTCATCGCATTCTCCTTTCCTGTATGATATTGTGCACTGTCATGGCCGTTCCCGTCACAACAGTAGCCGGACAACTGCTGTGTATATAAAAGTATATAAAAAAAACAAAAAAATACTAGACTTTTTTTCCGATATTTGATATGATGTGTTATAGGATTGTACCTGAAAAAAGCTGCCATATTTCGGCAGCTTTTTAACTATATTATATTTATTACTCCACATGGGAAACATGAATTCCAGCATTCTCTTCTGCAGCCATGTGCATTGCTTTCATCAGCGGTCCGGCATAAGAACCCAAGTGTTCCTTTAAAATGTCTTCATGCAGTAATTGGATTTCCGCCTCTTCCTGCATATCCGTAAGGCAGTCATACAACGCGTCTAAATTTCTTCCATACCAATATGGAAAATTCAGTGAAGCCATTAGAATATCATGAAGCATTTCCCGGTTCTGTATTTCTTTTCCATCTAATATACAGGTAAGCATTTTATTCCTCTCCGTACAATAATTCAAATGTTTTATAATGGTCTTCCGTATAGTATATCAAACCGTCATTAGAAAATACAATTCGTTTAGCCCCCCTTTTGTCGGCACCCATGGTATCAATATCGCATTCCGTATAAAACCGTCCTTCCTCTTCAGGCAGCAATCCTTCATAATTCCCAAAACGATTACCCCCAATGCACTTGCCGGGCGCAAAGGATTCCAGAGAACCGCCCTTCCAGCCAAGCTTCTCAGCCTCCTTTTTCGTGATAAAATTAGACGGCAGATGTCCATATAAATGCAGGTAATACGCCACATCCTCCTTAGATGAATACGCGCCGTCTTCCGCCGGCGTCTCAGCTTCCGGGTTATCTTCATCCGGCTTATCTTTGGAAGTGCCTTCCTGACTTGAAGCGTAATCGCCTTCGGATGGAGGATTTGTCTCCGTATTCGCTTTACTATCATCGGCGGTACCTGTATTACTTATCTTCCCGGATTCTGTGGTGCTGTTTACTACGCCTGTGCTATCTAAGAATCCTTCTTCTCTGCTGCTGCAGGCGGCCAGAAGAAACGATACCAGAAATGCTATCAGCCATGTGGAAATTTTGATGTTCCAGCGGCTTTTGTTCCAGTTATGCTTTATCCAGTTATGCTTTATCCAATTATGTTTGTTCCAATTGTGCTTTTCCCAATTGTGCTTTTCCCAATTATGTTTTTCCCAATTATGTTTTTTCCGGTTTTGATGCTTCATATTTGTACAATGATTAGAGTTTCCTTCAAATTTCATATTATTTCTTACAGTTCCTTTCTCTTTCTATGGATCTTCTATAGATTTTCTATAGATTTTCTATGAACCTTCTATAGATTTTGGGTTTATGACCAAAGAAGCGGATGGTTTCATGCTGAAAGCCTTGCGGAATTTCAGCTTTACATCCAGCCTGTATTACTGCCGGCCTTCTTTAGTTCTGATTTAACAATGATGCTGCATTGTGATAACCCTGCTGCACCTGGCAACCGATGTCCCCCGGTGAGTCACCATGAGAAATGTCCTGTCGCCCAGATTCTGCAGCAGCAGATCCAATATCTCACTCTCATTCTGGTAATCCAGGCCGGAAGTTGCTTCATCAAATATAATCAGCTCCGGGTCCTTCAGCAACAGCCTTGCAATCAGCAGCCGCTGTCTCTGTCCTCCTGAGAGGCGTATGCCATTTTCGCCAATCAGCGTATCCAGCCCCTTGGGCAGACCTTGAATGAATTCCATAATATTTGCTTTGTTACATGCCTTCACCATATCCGCCTCACAGGCATCCCCCCTCCCCATCAGCAGATTCTCGCGGATGGTCAGGTTGAACAGGCAGGTTTCCTGCATTAGGAATCCAGCTGCCCTGTATATTTCTTTTCTGTCAACCTGCTCCATGGGATGCCCATTCCATAAAATACTGCCATGATTCGGCGTCAGGCATCCGGCCATAAGTTTAATTAATGTACTTTTACCGCAGCCGCTTTCTCCTGTCAAAGCAATGGATTCCCCTTTGCGGATTTCCAGGCCGAAATGCAGCAGAATATGTTCATCTCCTTCTGCGTAACAAAAGTCTATATCCCTCATTTCCAGACGTTCAAAATGTTCTATTTTATAAGTCCTTTCCGGACATGGAAGCTGCAGGATGGCTTCTACACGCTTCAAAGACTGCTCCTGTTCCCCCCGTTTCATAACAATGTCGCTTACTTCCAGGAGACGGTTTGTAAAGTCATTATAATACTCCATAAAACTCAGCAGCACCGGCACAGTCCCCATGTTGTAAACCGCCAGAATTCCTCCAAAGAGGTATAAGCCCATCTTAGTCAAAAATACATCCTTGAAAGCCAGGAAGGTACGATTCAAAAACCAACACATGTGCGCTTTCAGAAAAGCATTTCCCATCCCATTCCAATGATTCTCAAACTGTTTTTGCTGTACTTCCTCCAAGTGGTTTGCTTTCATTTCTTTCCAGAAATACATGGTATGAATCATGAAATCATTATAGATACCCTGAAGCTCCCGTTTCTTTCCATATTCCACATTGCTCCGGTTCTTTACATAACGTGTCATCAGGAAGGACAAGGGCAGAAGCAGGAAGCTCACTGCGGCCAGAATCCAGTTCAAATACAGTAAAATGCCCGTTATGATGATAATATGTATCATGGAAATTCCAATATCTAATTTTCCCTTTTGATATAGGACGACATTTTCCGTATCCTTGTGCAGCCGTTCTTTTAATTCGCCCGCCGTATAGCCCTGTATCACTTCCAGGTCCAGATTTCCGTATTTTTCCAGCATTTTCTCCTTTAATGCCTTCTGCATGGGCGGATAAATCCGGTGATAAACCACTTTTTCCAAGACGGAAACAAGGGCTTTGCACATATAGGCTCCCACATATAATCCTATTACCAGCCATAATCTCTCAAATTTTCGTTCCGTAATAATTTCATTCAGAAAAAGCAGATAACAATATGGCGGCAGCAGCAGCAGCCCCTGTTTCAGAAACTGAAGCAATATGTATAGTAACATTTTCCTCCGAAAGAAGCGGACAGAATCCTTCATTACTACTCTCCTCCTTTAAAAGTTCATTTCACCTTTTTAGCAGCACTGATTCTTCTGATACAGAGTATTTTGATATTCTGTATACAATGTCCGGTATAATTCATTCCGAAGCAGCAGTTCGTCATGTGTGCCTGCATCTGCTATGCTCCCCTCTTCCATAACCACTGCCTTCTCCGCTGCCAGTACCGCGGAGAAACGATGCGCAACAGACAGTATGGTTGCAGAGGGTAACTGCTCATAGATAAACGTATTTACCGCCCGTTCTGTCTCATCATCCAGAGCAGAGGTCGCCTCATCCAGCAGCAGGATTTTCGGCTGGTGGTAAATGCACCTTGCAATAGCGATTCTCTGCTTCTGTCCGCCTGACAGACTTCTGCCGCCGCTGCCCACCAGAGTGTCCAGACCTTCCGGAAATCCTTCGGCCAGCTCTTTTAACTGCAGCCCTTCCAGAATCTCCCAGATGCGGTCATCCCAGGAAGTGTCATCTGAGAAAATAATATTCTTCCGCAGGCTGCCATGAAACAATCCATTGTCCTGCCAGACAACTGCAATCTGACTTCTGAGACTTTGAAGTGTATAGTCAGTAAGTCTTCTTCCGTCCACGGATATTGTGCCTTCCCAAGGCTCATAGAAACGATACAGTAGCTGCAGCAAGGTACTTTTCCCCTGACCGCTTTTTCCCACGAATACGATTTTACTGCCGGGCTCTATCTGCAGATCTGTGTGCTGCAGAACCGGAGCCTCTTCATACCCGAAAGAGACATTTTCAAATTGTATCATACCCTTTTCAATGCTTCTGTTTTCTGCCCCAGGCTGTTCTTCCTCTTCTTCCCATGTCATGAACTCTTCCACACGCCTGATTCCCACAAGATTCCTGCTCACATCCGTTATCTTCTTCCCCAGTGCATTAAAATAAGAAGCACAGGTGGAAAAATAGGAAGCACAGGCGACAAACTGTCCCACCGTCATGGAGTCCCTGCCGATGCAGAAGGCGCAGATGCAATAGATGCATAGCTGTCCTGCCAGTGTCAGAGCTTCATTCACAGTACTTGATGTGAGAGAAAGATACTCTGTGCACATTTCCTTTTGAATGACACTATCTGTTTTCGCCTTATAATCCGCTTGTACTTTTGTGTCTGCATTCAACAGCTTCCATTCGCTGATTCCAATCATCATTTCCTGAATCCAGGCATCCAGCAGCCCTTTTTCACTCCTGATTTCCTGGTGCCGCAATTTCAGCTTACCTGTAAAATACCGGATGGTATATGCCAGAACAGGAGTCAAGACAATCGTAACCAGCCCTAAGGATACGTTCGTATAGAGCATATAGCCGATGGAAATTCCAAGCTGAATAAAATTTGCCAGGACATAAAACAGGCTTCGATGGATAAATTCCAGAAAACATTCCGTATCTTCCTGGATTCGCTTCATCACATCTCCGCTTTGGATATGTGTCCAAACTGCTGCTTTTAATTTTAAAAGATGTGCAAAACATCTTCTTCGTATCTCTACCACATAGGTGATCTCAAGATGCGCCCACAAATAGTTCAATGCGCCGTGGCCGCACTGATTGAGAAAATACAGACCTGCATACAGCAGGAAGTTCAACAGAAAACCCTGCATCTGCTGATGATAGAAAATCTGATCTACAATTTTGCCAATGGCATATGGAAATAATGCGCCTGTGACCGTACTGAAAATAATGACTGCAAATAGTCCCGTAAATTTAAGGCGATAGCCTTTTGTGGTTTTCCAGATGTATTCCATGACTTCTCCTGTTTCGGTAGTTTTGTGATTTTATCAAATTGACTACGCATATCTAAATTGGGTATATTTGATTCATGGCTCCCATTCTATCACAGGCATAAATGTAATTTTAATAAGGTTTTCTTAAGCTTTCCTTATGTTTTCTTCCATGGAATGCCCCTTCTTCCATGGAATGCCCCTTCTTCCATGGAATGCCCCTTCTTCCATGGAATGCCCCTTTTTCCATGGAATGCTCCTTCTTCCATGGAATCAAGATGAAGGGAATTGTTATCTGATTCATTCCATCAACAGCTTATATATTTTTATTGCAAACACAAGCGTATTTTTCTATAATTAGAATACAGCAGGAAAACTCTTCAGAAAGGATGCTGAGAATCCTGGCTGGAAGGACGGCGCTCTGAAACCGTCTGCATCTGCTGTAAATAGATGATATGAAGCGATGAAATAAGGGATATCAGGCAAAAAATAAAACTTGGAAAGGCAGCTTGTTATGAGATATGATGAAATAAAAGGATTTCTGCATGGCGGCGACTATAATGCGGAGCAGTGGCTTGACCGTCCTGAGATTCTTGCAGAGGATATCCGGTTGATGAAAGAAGCCGGTGTAAATGCAGTAACGCTTGGCGTGTTTTCCTGGGCTATGTACGAACCCCGTGAAAATGAATTTCATTTTGAGTGGCTGGACAATCTCATGGATTCCTTATGGGAGAATGGTATCCATGTTATCCTGGCCACACCCAGCGGCGGAAAACCGCCATGGTTAATTAAAAAATACCCCCATATTATGCGCACGGATCAAAACCGCATCAGACATCTGTATGGAGAACGGGAAAATCATTGTAACAGCAATTCCATATACCGTGAAAAGGTCTTACAAATTGACCGTCTGCTGGCAGAGCGCTATGCGCACCACCCGGCATTGATTTTGTGGCATATCTCAAATGAGATGTATGGCACCTGCCATTGTGAGGACTGCCAGCAGAATTTCCGCAAATGGCTCAAAAACAAATACACCACCATAGATAAGCTGAATCAAGAATATTGGAGCGTCTTTTGGAGCCATCGCTATGATGATTTTGACGAAATAGAATCTCCGGCCCCCCACGGCGAGACGGCTGTACATGGTCTTGCCCTTGATTATCAGCGCTTTTATTCGGACTTAAGCATTGATTTTCTGAAGCAGGAAATAGCAGCCGTAAAAGAATATAATCCTCAGATTCCGGTGACAACCAATTTATTTCATTTTAACTGCGGCATTGACATTACAAAACTATGCCGTATTTTGGACATAGTATCCTGGGACAGCTATCCCAAATGGCATTGCGGAACCGATCTGCAGACCGAATGGGAATCCGCAGTAGAGGCATCCTTTGGTTTCGACTTCTGCAGGTCACAGAAAAATGCGCCTTTCCTGCTGATGGAAAGCACTCCGTCCAATACGAATAATGCCCCCGTCTGCAAACTCAAGCGTCCCGGAATGCATATGCTGAGTGCAATGCAGGCCATAGCCTCCGGTTCGGATTCCGTACAATATTTTCAATGGCGTAAAAGCCGCGGCGCATATGAAAAATTCCATGGTGCGGTTATCAGCCATAATGGAAGCGCCGAAACCCGTGTATTCAAGGATGTGTGTGCAGTAGGAAGGCAATTGCAGGAATTGTGTGATGTCAGGGGTGCAGTTACAAGAAGCCGGGCAGCGCTGATCTATGACTGGAATACTATGCGTGCCCTGGAAGAGCAGAAAAGTCTCAGAAGAAACCAGCGGGGACTTGAAGAGATCATAAGAGAACACTATAAAGCGCTTCTGAAAAATTACATTTCCATAGATATTATTGACCAGACGTCTGACTTTATGAAATATAATTTTATCGCAGCACCCATGCTTTACTTGTTCCTGCCCGGAACCGCTGATAAGATACGGCAGTTTGTGGAAAAGGGAGGTACTTTTGTTCTGACCTTCTACAGCGGACTGGTAAATGAAAATGACTTAGCGTATGAATGCATGCCCCCATATTCCCTTAATGATGTATTGGGTCTGAGTGTCGAAGAAACAGATGCTCTTACAGACGGCGAATACAATACCCTTCTGTACCAGGACAAACGGTATAAGGTCAGCCATTACTGTGATCTCATCCATGACAGCAGCGCAGAAATGCTTTCGGCTTATGAGAAAGATTTCTACGCCGGAATGCCTGCAGTTACCAGAAACCACTTTGGAAAAGGAGCAGCATACTATATAGCATGCCGACCGGAAGAAGATTTCCTGTACCATTTTTACAGGGATATACTTCGCAGCATTGGGATTCCTGCCATCATAGACAGCGCGTATGTAGAGGATGTTATGGTAAAAGAACGCGTACAAGGCGATACCCGGTATCAATTCCTCATGAATTTTGCAGCGGTTCCGCGCATCATCCATGGAATAGAACTGGCCGGATATGAAACGAAGATTATTAAAGGAATCATGGCAGTCAGATCCTACAATGACTTTCACGGAAGAGTGTTGGCGCGTCTGCCCGATGTATCTATATAAAAATGCTCCCCCATAATGAGATACTCCACCCCGTATTTCGTCAGCAGCTCCTCATAGTAGTGACAATATTGGGGCAGATATTCAATCTCCAGTCCCTTCCACAGTCTGAGTTTACTTATTATAGACTTGCTTATTGTAAAAGACAGGCGGAAGAAAGGAGCGGTATTTCGCTCCTTTCTTCCGCAGAAAACGTTCGCTATGCTCCCTGTCTTCTATTGCTTCAATTACTGCAGCCGCAGTCCGGCTTATCATCGCAATCCTCACATCTGTCAAATCCCGGATTAAACGCATAGAAATTCTTACTGTTAAGTTTATCCTGGACAATACGCAGCGCTTCACCGAACCTTTGGAAATGGACTATCTCGCGCATACGCAGGAATTTAATCGGCTCACAGACATCCGGCTCCTTGATTAAGCGCAGAATATTGTCATAAGTGGTTCGTGCCTTCTGCTCCGCTGCCATATCCTCCATCAAATCCGTAACCACATCGCCTGTTACCTGGAACTGTGATGCACTAAACGGCATGCCGCTGGCCGCCTGAGGCCATACACCAATGGTATGATCCACATAGTATTGATCAAAACCGCTCTTCACAATTTCATCCATGGACAGATTCTTGGTCAGCTGATGAACAATCGTTGCCACAATCTCCAAATGCGCTAGCTCTTCAGTACCTGCCTCGGATAGGATATTGCGCATCCTGGCTGCGCTTCTGAATCGTTTTCGCAATGGTCTCCAGCAGCATCGGCACATCAATGGGCTTCTCAAGGTGTGCATCCATACCGCTTTCCATGGAAGCCCGTTTATCACTTTCAAAAGCATTCGCGGATAAAGCTATAATGGGTATGTCTGCCAATGCAGATATTTCAAGGTTACGAATAGCTCTCGTTGCCTGCCATCCATCCATTACCGGCATCTGAATATCCATCAGAACCAGTACATACTCCCCTGGCTGTGACTTCTTAATCTTTTCCACTGCAATACTTCCATTTTCGGCCATATCTGTCAGGAATCCCAATCCACGGAGTATTTCTGACTCAATTTCCAAATTAATATTACTTTGGCGGTTAAAAATCGACAATGCCTATTGTGTTCCAGATGAATA
>CAJUAP010000049.1 GCA_910584435.1 uncultured Acetatifactor sp. | reverse complement strand
CCCCCTGCCGGCCGTCATCTCAATGCTGGTCTGTCTGGCGAAATCTTCCGCTTCCGTACCCTCCGGACATTCGTCCAGCGCCACTACATAGCTGCTGCTCTGCTGGTTGAAATTCACCACCTGCTGCTTCAGCCATGCCTGGGTTCCGGATTTAACTCCTGTCAGGTTCCAGCACCTCATGGACAGAACCGCCTTCTGAACAGTCTCCTCCGCCGGATGCAGCGCCTCGGAGAGGAACGCCTTCTCGCCATCCGCCCCCCATCTGTACCGCAGGATTTCTACGCTTCCGTCATCAAGCACACGGAAATCTTCTATAGAGTTCTGATAGTCATCCTGCAACAGGTAAGTAGTCCCGGTAAAAGATAAAATCCTCTCTTTCCCACCGCTTTCCATATCAATAGCCGAAACTCCTTCGCCATCCAGATACAGCAATCCATCCTCCCCAGCCGCCACACGCCCGGAGGATTCCAGCTTGACCGTGCTTACCCTGGATATCTTCCCTGTATCCGGATCCACCTCCGACAGCACACGGGAACCGCTTCCTGACGGCGAATACGCCATAATCAGTCTGCCGTCCGCAAGCTGGTGCAGGTCATATATACTACCAACGTCTGCGTCCTTCAGCAGCACACTGTACAGCGTCTTCCCCTCCCCATCCATCTTTACCAGGCTGTTACAAAGATTGTCCCAAAAATAAAATCCCTCTTCTGCGTCCAGAAGCCAACTGCCGAAGGAATAAGTATCTGACACCCCCTCCAGCAGCATCTCCCGGCTGCCGTCTTCCCGGTACAAATAGATATCCGCCAGTCCGTTACTGCGATTGCGGACTGCCCAGATCATGACACGCTCCCCCTTGTAAAACTGCATCCCCATCATGCTGCCCACCGCCGCTTCCGTGGGGAAGACATCTTTGGTTTCAACCTGGATGTCCCTGTATACCGCACTCCCATCCTGTGAAATCCCCTCTTCCGTTCCATCCCTCTCACCTCTGCCGCAGCCTGCAAAAAAGGCACAGCATAGCAGAAGCGCCAATATAAAACTCAACTTCTTCATGATTCCCCTTTCCTTATCTGAAGCCTGACCCTCCTGCCGCCATTCAACAGCCTCTGCCGATTTTACTGTGGTCCGGCTCCATCCTGCTCTATTCCAAATAACCAAAAATAACGAATCCATTACCTGTTGAAAATCCTGCCGGAAACGGGGAGCGAAGCCTTTTACCCCAGACTTCCTCCCCGTTTTCCAAAAGCTTTCGCCATTTCCTTATGAAATACACTATTCCCGGCAGCTCCTTATCCGGCTCATGCAGTCCTTATTCCTCATAACCGCAATCGGCGCAGCAATACCTGAGCGGCCAATCTGCAGGACGCAGATCATGAGCTTCTATGTAAGAACGCACCTCTCCTTCATCCTGTACATAAAGACAGTCCGGACACCAAATAGCTGTCTGAAAAAAGTGGTTGTGACACTCGCTGTTTATTTCTTCACACCATTCATATGTTGTAGCAATAAAGTTATGTCCACAAACAGTCCTCTCCGCGCCTCCTGCCGCCTGTACAGTACCTGCCAGAGCAGCGGCGCTCAATGCAATTGCCAGCCCCATGGCTGAAACAGATTTCAATAATTTCCTTTTCATATGCTTCCCCTTTGCAGTTTTATTTGGATTCCCATGCACTGCAGTTTTTCAAATCCATGTAATTATTATAATACCGCACTGTGGTATTTGTCAAGATAAAACATAATAAATCACTTTTGATAAATCACTTTTATTAAATCATTTTTGAAACGGCAGCTTCATCCGGTAAAGCACATATGCCAGCTTCTTCTCCCTTCGGACCAGCGCCATAAGCTGTTCCCGCTCTTCCTTCACTCCCCCCATCATCTCTTCCCCAACCTGTTTATCTCCATACACCACGTCCTCATAATCTTCAATAAAGCGAAGCTGCATCCCACCCAGTATCTCCATACCGCGCCGGCGCATTTCCTGCAAGGTCTCCCTGCTCCCACGCACCAGCCCAAGCCAGGCCAGAACCCGGATATTCTTACGCACTTCTGTTTTGAACTTTCCCTCCTGATCCATCCTCTGATACCGGTATGCACACAGCAGATACTCCGATGCCAGCACCAGCAGATACACTGTAAAAAGAGCCGGAACCCCCAAAGCAAACAGCCATATCACCCTGCTTCCGTTTTCCTCCCCTGCCGCTCCCGGCATGATATCCCGCTCACTGTCCTCTGTGAGAAGCTCTTCCTCATCCTCTTCGTCCTCTTCTTCCTCTTCCTCATAAAAAATCACAGCATTCCGATCCTTCACCTTCCAGGGCGTATAGCGCAATTCACGATAACCGGGTGTTGGTTCAAACGGAATCCAGCCCACACCCTCCATATAGACCTCAGGCCAGGCATGCGCCATATTGGACAAAACGGCAGTATACCCGCTTCCCTCCACCGGAACACAGAACCCCTGGGCATACCGGGCCGGAATCCCCTCCAGCCTTGCCAGCAGTACAAATGCCGTTGCAAAATACGCACAATACCCCGTTTTGCTCTCCAATAGAAAATAGTCCAGGAATTCACTTGCATTCGTAACACTGTCCGGCATTTTACCCGGCATATTTGTGTATGTATAAGAAGACAACTCCTTCTCAATTGCCTGAAGCTTCTCCATATCCGTAACGGCCCCCTCTGTTACCGCCTCCAGATAGCGCTCCACATCCTCCGAAACCGCTGCCTCATCAAGATAATAGTCGTAGATACGCTGCCTGTGTGCCTCCATTGCTTCAGACGCCACCTTCCGGCCCAGTGCTTCCTCATATTCCCCGGCAATATTTTCCCAGAGCTGCGCATCCGCCTCCTGCTCTGCATCCAATAACTGCTCAAACAATTCCTCCCCCATATTCAGCTGGTAATATCTTACATAATACTCTGTCCCATACCCCCGCTGTTTCGGAAGAAGTAAATCCCCTCCCTCAAAAGTATATTCCAGCCCCGGCGCTTCACTCCTGATGTATTCTGCCTTTAACGGCGCAAACACATACCTTGTATTAAAAAATTCATACCGGATTGTCAGCTCCGTCTCAGACAGATAATCCTTCAGATTCCTGCCGTCCAGCCTTCTCACCGCATATAAGGTCTCCATGGTATCAAGGAACCGTTCCTGATGATTTTCATGATAGTTCTGAATCCACTGCTTCCCGTCGAAAGTATCGTACACCTTCCCAATCAGATATACATTGGTCACTAAAGAACCCTGTCCCTGCACCTGCATTACCTCATGGGCGTCATCTTCAAATCCCTCACCCAATTCCCCGTCTCCGGAAAAGCCGCTGAAAGATCCCCCGAAATCTTCCCGTCCGCCCCTCATAAAATTCTGAGATGCAATCAAAAAAGACTCCTTGATCTGATGTCCGATCTGTTTCGCCCACTGCCAGTCATATGGCGCCGCGGGTGCGGGCATCCTGCCCAAAATCAGCACATAGAGCGCCAGAAACGGTGAAAGCCATACCATCTGTTCTTTGAAACCGCCGCTTCTGGATTTCTTCCAGTGTTCCTGCAGCCATTCCACATATACCACAATCACATACAGTATCATAAATGCCACAATATCCTGTGACAGCTCCACCCTCGCGAACAGACAGACCGCAAGTACAAGGATACATCCCAATGCCAGTCCCATACGCAGCATGCGCAGCCTCTCCGACAGCATCTGAACCAGATAGCAGCCTGCCGCCACTGCAGCCGTCTGCATCAGCTGGCATCCCTTCAGCCACTCCGCCTGTGCGATTCTGCTTCCCGAACACCACTGCAGGTATGCCCCCAGAAAGGCAATACTTGTCTCTCTGCCGATGACGGCCGCAGATATCCCTATGCCCACAAATGCTGTCAATACACACAATACCCGACCTCTGGCCTTCAAAAAACTCACACTCACAAAGAATGCAGTTACAATCCCAAGCACAAGGAAATTCCAAACAGTCACAGCGCTGAATCCAAGAAGCGCCTCCGGGGTAAACAGACAGATACATGCCAGAATCCCCGTATTCACCGCCCGGTATACGGCCTTTTCGTTGATATGATGTCTGATGTTCATCACAGTCTCCCCTCCAGCCCGGCTTCCACAGGAATTACCACAATTCTTTTTCTTAAGCTTCCCTGCCTTACATAGTCCATGGGTTCCTGATCGGTGATGACATAAATGACCACTATGATACCTCCGGCAATCAGCCGGTCCGTTATATCCATTACAGCAGGCGTCAGCTCATGCAGAATGCAGAATACAATACCGCTGCTCCACAATTCCCCCCAAACCATAACATGCTCCAGCACATGCTGCAGATTTTCCTCAGCGCCGAATTGGATTTCCGATACTTTGTGATAGAAATCATCAAACTCATGGATGCCTTCCACATGCCCTTTGACAATCCCCTTCTGTCCATAATAAGCGGAAAACGCTGTTTCCTTTCCGGCAAAAAAATATGCCACTGCCAAAAATGCTTCTAAAATCTTATTTTCTAATGGCAGATATTCTCCCCTGCTCTCGCTGCAGCGTTTTGTGTCGCAGAAAATGGAGACACCCTGATTTTCTTTCCCAATCATAGTCCGGACCTTCAGCTTTCTCTCCCTGGCAGTGGCCTTCCAATGAATCTGTTTCAAACTGTCCCCCTCGATATAATCCCGCACCAGAATATCCGTTTCCGTATTGCCCAGGGCATCCTGCCTGGCCAGAGCCGGCAGATCAACAATACTGGCAAGCTCCTGAAGCGGCACAATCTTAGGCATCACCATCGCCTTAATCTGGCCGGAGATCACGTGCCGAAGCCGGAACAGGCGGAAAAAATCCGTAAGTATAACCTCTTTTACTCCTATATCATATTGTCCGCGGTATTTGCATACAAGCCTGGTCTCATAGGTGGATTTATCCCCCGGAAGCAGTTCATATTCAACATTGTCAGGAAATTCTTCCACATGTGAAAAAGAAGAATGCATGCGGACGCTGATGCCCGTATATGCGAAATAGTCCTCATTTTCCAGCATAAAAAAGTATGACATCGGCTGGTCACACACCATATTCCTCCTATCCGTCTCCTGATAGATCTTAAATCTCCAATAGACACAGAGCAGATACACCAGCGAAATCACCGGCAGCAGGGTAACCCCGAAAAAGAATCCGTAGCTCACCGCTCCGCCGTAAAAGCTGATCGATACCAGTGACAATACCCATACCCCCAGTAAAATCCATCTGCGCAATTTCATAACAACCCCACACCTTCCCACAATTCCCTGTGCCCCGTCATCCCACTTTTACACTGCCTGAACCGCCGCCCGCTTGCCGTATACTCATTTCTTCATACCGGCTCCGGCATAACCTTCCTGTACCGCCTCACCATTGCCGTATACCTGTTACTTCATGAACCGCCGCCTAACCTTCCTGTACCGCCTCACCACTTCCGTTGCCTGCTCATGTCAGCCACACCATAACCGCCACTCAGCCTGATGCTGCATTCTCCAGCCAGGACAGCGGCCCCTGCCGGCAGCAGCCAATCCAATCATGCAACGGGTATTTTCACTTTCGCAATCAAGCTGTTTACAATACCTGCCGCATCCGCTTTCTGAAGCCTGGCCTCGGAAGACAGCACCAGCCTGTGCAGAAGCACCTGTAAGGCAACGGCTTTCACATCATCCGGCTTCACATAGTCCCTCCCCTGCAGAAATGCCCTGCTCTGAGAAGCACACAGCAGCGCCAGCAGTGCTCTTGGACTGGCTCCCAGCACAAAGCGCTGTTCCTCCCTGGTCAATGCAATGATATCCTCAATATATCCAAGTATGGATTCCTTCACTGTAACCTGTGAAACCGCTTTTTTAATTTTTAAGATATCCTTGGTATTACACACTGCTTCCACCTTATCCGGCGTCTGCCCCATGAGATAATAAGAAGCCATTTGTATCTCCTGCTCCCTCCCCGGATATCCTATGGACAGCCGCATCATAAACCGGTCCATCTGTGCCTCCGGCAGCGCATAAGTGCCGATAAATTCTATGGGATTCTGGGTTGCAATTACCATAAACGGCTCAGGCAGCATATGCACTATGCCGTCCACCGTCACCTGTCCTTCTGCCATAGCTTCCAGCAGACTGGACTGCGTCTTCGGAGACGTTCTGTTAATCTCATCTGCCAGAAGAATCTGATTCATAACCGCTCCCGGACGATACTCAAAATCGTTTATCTTCATATTGTAAATGGACACTCCCGCCACATCTCCCGGCAGAGTATCCGGCGTAAACTGTATCCTCCCAAAATTCCCCTCCATGCTCCTGGCAAGAATACCGGCAAGCGTTGTTTTTCCCACTCCCGGTACATCCTCCAGCAGAATATGTCCTCCGGCAAACAGACAGATTAACAGATTCTCCACCACATCCGCTTTGCCCACGAACACCCGATTTATATTTTCTTCCATTTTTTTGGCCGTTTCAAACTCATTCATTGTATTGTCCCGCCTTGCTTTATCTGCTTTTTGATGTATTGGCCGCTCTCAATCAATCCCGGTCCTGTCAGACAACTGTGTCCATATCCTGTAATATCATTTTGCATCATAGCCGCTTTTCTATAGAACACCCATGATTTTCACATAATCCTCCGATTTGTCATGCATAATGCGGAACCCTTTCTCCAATTCTTCCAGTGAAAATCTATGAGATATCAGCATATCAGGCATCATTGTTTTCTCCGCAAGACGATTCAGCACATAATGCCAGTCATCCGATGCTTCTCCGGTAAAAGATGAATTCCAGGTTCCCATAATCGTCTGCTGATTGCGCAGAATTTTCCAGTATACTTCCTTTTCCAGCAGCATATCGAATGCCGGATTCCCCACCAGGCAGATACGTCCTGCCGGAGCCGTACAATCCACCGCCTGGGACAAGGTTTGATTTTTACCCACACATTCAAAAAACACATCCGCACCTGCACCGTCAGTACACTCCATAATCCATTTTCTTACATCCTGTGTACTGCTGTCACAATACTGTTCTGCCCCAAGCCCCAGCTTAACCGCCATCTGCTTCTGAAATTCCTTATTTCCAATTACCAGAAATTTTCCCTTGCTCTGTTCCCCGATGCCCTGTTCTTCCGTCCCTTGCACCTTCAGCAGAAAACCAAGAAGCAGTAATCCAATGGTGCCGAGCCCGCAGATTACCACTGTGTCCTTCGCTTCCGGCCGCACCCTTCTCATGGCATGAACCGCTACTGCCATTGGTTCCAGCATTGCTGCTTCCTCAAATGACACCCCATCCGGCAATGCAATCAGATTCTCCGCCGGAACCGCTGTATACTCCGCAAACCCTCCATCCCTGCGGGAACCAAGATAATTATAATGCCTGCACATCTCATAATGTTTTTCGAGACAAGGTTTACATGCCCTGCATGGTATCAATGGAAATATCCCCACCCTTTTCCCCTGCCAGCTGCAATCCACCCCCGCCCCCGTCTCTGCAACCACACCTGCAAATTCATGCCCCGGTATGAGCGGATGCACATGTGCCCCTGTCCTGTAGATTCTCGGAATATCCGAACCGCAGATACCTGCGGCCTTCACTGCCACCAGTACCTCTCCCCTCTTCATACCAGGCTTGTCCACCGTCTCCAGGCGAATATCGTTCGGCCCATATAAAACCCATGCTCTCATTTTCTGCCCCTTTCTATTACAATGCTATGCCAATGCTATTCCAACTCTATTCTAACGCTATTCCAATTCTATTTCAACTCTATTTTGATTCTATCTCAATGCTATTCCGATTCTATTCCAATCTCACTCCAATTCAACTCCAAAATCATATTTTTATTCTATCATGCACACCTGCCTTAAGCAAGCCTGTCCGGTATATTTGCTGCAGCCTTTGTAACCGTTCAGCCCTCGCCATTCACAAGTGCCACCGGGGGCACTTTGCGCACCTGCGGTGCTTTCCGCTGCTTCGCAGCTGCCTTTGCTCATAAGACGGCGTTCCCTCAGCCGATATAATCAGCCGAAAATTCGTGCGAGCACGATTTTCGACTGCTCACATCGGCTGGCTGAATTGTTGCCAGCCTTTATTATAGCCATCTCTAACCTCCTGCGGAAGTCTCAGTCAGTTTATCGGCTTATATCCGGAAGTTATAACTCATCTGCACTTTTTAACCACTACTATAAATTTATTCCTGTCTCTCACATTGGTTCAGTAACACCGTAAGCTGTTGGTCTGATAACATTTTTCTCTTATGCAGTTCTTTATAAATCCCTCTTTTCAGCACCTTTTGAAACTCCCCTTTTTCTGTGTTCTTTTCAACCTTCGGCAAACCAAAGAACCCCTTCCTGCGCTGTTCATTATAGTCTATGAGCACCCTTTGCCCGGTATTCAGCCACTGCCTTTTTCCAATTGTATTACTGCTGGAAATAGCTTATAATATTACTGACAGGAAAAGTGAAATTGATACGAATATAAACCTGCTTCGCAGAACAAAAACTAAACTCCCATGCAGCCGACTGCACCACCATGAATCAAAGTCTGGGAGTTTAGTTGATGCACACAAACCGCCAAGTGCATGCGGTTTGGCGCACAGCAGTCTTGCAAAATGAGCAAGGAAGCTCATTTTGACTGCGCGGTTTTCACAAGTCTGGTTTGGAACTTTTACAATAAAAAAGAGAGGTTATGAAGAATCTGTTATGGGTGATAAACAAAGTGAAGAATTATGGGATGCTTATTATTCAGATGGCACCTTAGCCGGATGCGACTTGATTCGCGGCGAGAAAATCCCGGCCGGATTAAAACATATGACAGCAGAAATTTTCGTTATGCATACGGACGGAACGATTCTTCTCATGCAGCGGGATTTGAATAAACCAAATTATCCCGGCTTCTGGGAAAGCAGTGCCGGTGGTTCCGTACTCAAAGGTGAGTCTGCTGGAAAGGGAGCCAGGAGAGAACTGCTGGAAGAAACCGGAATTACTGCGGACGATACCTTGAAGCATCTGTACTATATCGTATCGGATACAACAATCTATCAAGGATATTTATATGTGACCGATATTCCCAAAGAGAGCATAAAACTTCAAAAAGGAGAAACCATTGCTTTCCGCTGGGTGAATCCACAGGAATTCCAGGAAATCTTCTACTCAGCTCAATTTGTGGATGGACTTAGAGAAAGATTACGTGAATTTGTAGAACATAATCTGTAGCAAACTCATCTATTCCATGCGGAAATAAGGCGAAACATACAAAACAGTACAGGAGTGACAGGAATATGAAACCAGATAATTCTATAAAACATGCCCTCATCACAGGAGCTTCGAGAGGAATCGGAAAAGCAGCCGCGGAAGTATTTGCCAGATATGGTTATGATCTGACACTTACCTGCCATAATTCCATCCGTGAACTGAAAGCGCTGGCTGATTCCCTGCACGCTACTTATGGCGTTTCCTGTCTGCCCCTTCAGGCCGATATGGGAAACGAGGCTGATGTCATTGGCGTTTTCTCATCAATCCATCATTTGGATGTGCTGGTAAATAATGCAGGCATAGCCCACCTGGGGCTTTTGACGGACATGACTGCCCTCCAGTGGCACAGGATCATGGCCGTCAACCTGGATTCCTGCTTTTACACCTGCCGGGCCGCCATCCCTCTTATGTTGAAAAAGCACAGCGGCAGTATTATCAATGTCTCCTCTGTATGGGGGATACAAGGCGCCTCCATGGAAGTCGCCTACTCTGCTTCTAAAGGCGGCATGAATGCCTTTACAAAAGCGCTGGCAAAAGAACTTGCCCCCAGCAGCATACAGGTCAATGCCATCGCCTGCGGCGTAATCGATACCGAGATGAATGCCTGTCTGTCCGAAGAAGAACGGGCCCTTCTAAGAGAGGAAATCCCTGCGGACAGATTCGGCCGGCCTTCAGAAGCCGCTGATCTGATTTATCAGATATCCCAGTCCCCCTCCTATATGACCGGCCAGATTATTACTTTGGATGGCGGATGGTACTAGTACATCATTCACAAAACAACTCATAGTATTTATATTGCTCTATTGACGAACAATCAGAAAATAGCGTAGTCATAAAACTATGAGTTATTTATTGTTCGCTGTACTAGATTGCACAAAATCGGTAACTGTTCCTCCATGCCATTTGTGCCGGGCTTACACCCTGTGGAAGCCATTGTATCATAATTCATGCAGCCATAAAAATATTAATTGCATAAAAATATTATCTGCATAAAAACATTATCTGCATAATATAGAATGAAACCTCCTTTATGAGATTGCAGATACCAATTACAATATGGTATAATGTTGACACAGAAATGCATTGTGTCAACTTCTGATTCCATATGCGCTGAAGCACATGTAATCATGGTATAATGTTGACACAAAAGTTCATTGTGTCAACTTCTGATTCCATATGTGCTAAATCACATGTATTGATAATGTTGACATGCTATTATTTACAGGAAACTATAAATTGACACTGCCAAATTCGGGATGGATGTGAAAGAGGGATGCAAGAGGTATAACTATGGAAAGTAAGCAGCGAAAGGAAAGCATTGGATATCTTGTGACAGAACAAGACAGTAACGGGCAGACACGAATTCTATATGCGGACAGAGAAGCATGTATGATAACTGGTTTCACCCCCGGCACATTGCTGACTGCAGACCCCGCGCAGGTAATAAAGCATTTGACTGCCGCACAGGTATCACTTGATTCTAATCACAAACTATGGGTACTGAACACTCAAGCGCCGCCGGATAATAACACTGACACTGTACCGGAACCGGACAGCAGGGAATTAATCCATGAGAATGCCGTTTTAAAAGCTTCTCTGCTGGAGGCAGAAGAAACCAATAAAGCCAAAAGCCGTTTTCTGTCCAATATGTCCCATGACATCCGGACGCCCATGAATGCAATTGTGGGTATGGCATCCATAGGTTTATCCCATATTGATGAGAAATCACGAGTTCAGGACTGTCTGAATAAAATCCGTACTGCCTCTTCCCATCTGATGAGCCTGGTGAATGATGTACTGGATATGTCAAGAATAGACAGCGATCGCATGACCCTGAGCAAAGAAGAATTCTCACTTGCCGACCTGATTCATGATGTCTCAGTGATCGTTCGTCCTCAAGCCGCCCAGAAGAATCAGAATCTTCAGATAGAAATCGGGTTGATACATGAGGAATGTCTTCTGGGCGACCCTCTTCGTCTGCGGCAGATTCTTGTGAATATCATAGGAAACGCTGTAAAATATACACAGACGGATGGTGAAATCCATGTGCGGTTTACTCAAAAATCTGCACCTGGCTCCACTGCGGAACAATCTGCCGGTCAATCCAATCAGAATTCACAGGCAGGTGACAGAGTATGGCTGAATTTCCAGTGTGAAGACAATGGAATGGGCATGAGCCGGGAATTCCTGCAGAAAATTTTTGTGCCCTTTGAAAGAGTGCAGAATGCCGCTACCAGTAAAATCGAAGGCACCGGCCTTGGCATGTCCATTGTGAAGAATCTGGTAGACCGGATGCAGGGGGAAATTACCGTAAAAAGTGAAGAGGGCATCGGAAGCTGTTTTACTGTGGAACTTCCCTTTTCCATAGCGCCACGGAATCAGAAGCCTTCCGCACTGCCCCATAATGCATCCGTATTAATCGCAGCCAGCAGAACACCCCAGACGGAACTGATGGCAGCCTATCTGCAGGACGGCGGTTTACTCCCCATACATATGGAGTCCGGCCTGAAAGCAGTCACCTGGCTGACAGAGGCGCAATACGAAAACCGTATGCCCTGTGCCATGCTTCTGGGCCAGATGCTTGACGATATGCCCGTCCTGGATCTGGCCGCCCATATACGCCAGCTGACCGGCCGGGAATTCCCCATTCTCCTGGTGTCGGAAGAAGATTGGGCTCAGTTGGAATATCGTGCCACCAAGGCCGGCGTCAGTGCATTTGTGCCCTGCCCTCTGTTCAAAAGCAAGCTCCTGAGCACTTTAGCCGATCTGACACACAGCAGCCGCAATGATGATGGCAGCTGCAGGAACCGCAGCAGGGATCTTGGCAGCTATCGGCTGCTTCTGGTGGAAGATATTGAACTAAACCAGGAAATTGTCATAGAATTACTATCTGTAACCGGTATTCAGGTAGAGGTGGCTGACAATGGCGCCGATGCAGTGAAGAAATTCCAGGACTCTCCGGAAGGGTATTATGATCTGATTTTTATGGATATTCAGATGCCTGTCATGAACGGCTACGAGGCTGCAGAACAAATCCGGCAGTTAGACAGGGCCGATGCCGCCAAAGTCTGGATCGTGGCCATGACTGCCAATGCCTTTGTCGAGGATGTCCGGCTTGCCAGAGAAGCCGGAATGAATGAACATATCTCCAAACCTGTAGATCCCGACTGTCTGCAGGAGATTTTATACAGACAGCTTACCTGACAATTCATACACCAGCCAAAAGCCGAACCATGAATTAGAAATTACTTTTCCCCAGAAAAGGCGGTAAAAAGCAATGCAGCCATATCAGGAAGAATATATAGCAAATATGAAGGAAATTGCCGGTCTTACAGCTCGGAAAAAGGCAGGCAGCCTCACCTTCGATGCATTTGAAACAGAATTACTGCAGTCCAGAGAACAATTGGAGCAGAAGATAAATTACAACATGAAACTATTGCGGGAACAATTGTTTCCACAATTAGATCATCTTCTGGAGGCAGCGCCGGAACTTCTGCAGGAATTGCAGGAATTTGCCGGTAAACTTTTAAACGGCCAGTCCGCATCCGATTCCGGTTTGTTCTGTCTGATTCATCAGGCATTATTGAATCTGGCCAGACTGAGAAAAGATCAATACGGCATTATCCGGGAACTGTACTGGCTTGGCATCGGACGCCATAATCAATGCAACAAGGTCATGGGACTGGAATTTTCCCTGATTGAAAATTACATTTCTTCCATGAGACTGTGTTTCATGGAGGCTGCCGCATATTTAAAATACTATAATGAAATAGAAGATACAGAAACCAGAGGTTATATCCTGCGTTCCCGTGCTAACATTGCTTTGGGACAATTTAAAAACCCCAGCGAAAAAATCCATTTGGTAAAGCAGACTTTACAGATTCTGCAGGATAAGGATTATCAGGATAAGACGCCGGAGCTTCCATGGGACAGATACATCTATATGACCCACCAGCAAATGGCCGCCAGCATCTCTTACAGCAAGACAGCCCCCATGACTCCCGAAGACATTGCAGATGTCATGGAATCTGTCTACCTTGTATACCAGCGCCGGCTCATAGAGGCATCACAGAAGAACGAAATACTGCCTGTACGTCCTTCCTTTAATTACTATGCCATTGAATATTATTGCGGACTGAGCAATCTGCAGGAATTACTGTCCAGGATAGAGCATCTGATGGACAGTGCTTCTCTCTCCGATTTCTCCGCAGACAATATGTATGCTCTTATTTCCCTTCCTGCATTTTACTGCCAGTTTCTGCAGCAGTACCCGGAACGTATTCCGGAACGGAAGGAATATATTGCATCTCTCTACCAGAAAATTTTAGACTATATGGATGCCTTTCCTGAGACCTCCGAAAATGATACTTTATTTCTATACCTCAGACAATTGGCACATACATTTGTGGAAACTGAAAACAGCATTTCCTATGGGGATTTCCTGAAAAAACTAATGGTGCGCTTTACGCCGGAGACTTATGTGCACTCTTATATGGTCGGTAACGCTGCAGCCCTGTTCAGTCAAATCATCATATCAGAAGATCCGGCATATTTTGATGATATGGAACATATCAAGACCATACAGAACCCGGAGGAAAAACGGCGGAGAATTACAGATGACGCCATGCATTGCGGCCTCTATCACGATGTGGGCAAGTTAAGCTTTATTGACTTATACGCTCAGACAGCAAGGCAATGGCTGGAAGAAGAATATGAACTGGCTCATCTGCACACAATTGCCGGGGAATCATTTCTGACCCCCAGGCCATCCACACAGTCCTATGCCAATGCCGCACTGGGACATCACAGCTGGTATGACGGTTCCCATGGTTATCCTGACACCTACAAGCGCTTGGAACATTCTGACAGACAGCTGGTGGACATCATCGGCCTCGTAGACTGGATAGAAAATGTGACCGGCATCCGGCACCTGTACACAGGCGTGAAAAAAACATTCGAAGAAGCCATCGAAGAAGCCATCACCCTGGAAGGCCGGAGATTCTCACCTCTTTTAACCGCCAGACTCCGTGACAAAGAAGTGACGGAGCACATCAGACAGGCTCTTGCAGACGGCCAGAGAGACGCATACCGGCAGTTATATCTGGAAGAAAAACATTCTACACACACAGAGCATTCTTAAAAGAAGGGGCTTTCACTGCCCTTCTTTTAAGAATAAAGCATGTCAAACCAACAGCGTAACCGATTCTATGCTGTCCGTAAAAGGGAACATATCCACTGCAACGCTTTTCACTGCCCGATATCCTCTTTTGACCAGATATTTTACATCCCTCACCAGGGTCTCAGGATTACAGGATATATAAACAATACGCTCTGGCCTGATTCCTGCTGCAGCATTCAGAAATTCTTCGCTGCTGCCGCTCCTTGGAGGATCCATAAGCAGCACATCCAGCCTTTTATCCTGTTCAGCCATCTCAAGCAGAAATTTTCCCGCATCATTTTGATAGAATTGAATATTTGAAATTTGATTACGTTTCGCATTGTTCACGGCATCACGGACGGCATCACGGTTCAGTTCCACACCAATGACCTGGGCGGCATAATCACTTGCTATCATGCCGATGGTTCCCGTTCCGCAGTAAGCATCCAGCACCGTTTCCTGTCCTGTAAGCCCTGCATATTCCAATGCCCTGGCATAGAGCTTTTCCGTCTGTGCAGGATTTACCTGATAAAAGGACTTTGGCGAGATCCTGAATGTCTTGCCGCATAATTTGTCTTCAATATAGCCTTTGCCATAAATGACCTGTTCTTTTTCCCCTAAAATCATGCTGGTATCCCGTTCATTCACATTAACCACTATGGTTGTTATCTCAGGATGAAGCTTCCGCAGTGCTTTCACAAAATTATTCTTAGAAGGCATGATGGGTGAGCTTAACACTAAAACCACCATAATCTGTCCCGTCACATGCCCGATGCGGATCAGAACATGGCGCAGCAATCCATAGCCACTGTCCTCATCATAAGGGCGGATTTTAAAAGATTTCAAAAGCCCCCGTATGGAGACAATGATTTCATCCGCCTTCCGGTTCTCAATCAGACATCTGTCTACAGGGACAATACGGTGGCTTTTTGGCTCATAGATACCGGAAATCACATTATGCCTTCTGTCTTCACCAAATGCCGCATGCACCTTATTGCGGTAATGTGCTGGTTCCTCCATAGCAATGATATGTTCCGGCCTGCAATAGGGTTCCATCAGTTTACGGAATATAGTACTTTTTACCTGAAGCTGCTCTTCATAACTTTTGTTGATCCACTGGCATCCTCCGCATTTGGATGACACAGGACACAGTTTTTTCTTTTTAACCTCTTTGGGCTGCATATTCATACCTCTCTGTTCCGTTTCCACATTCATCCTTCCACCATCAAAAATCCGCAGATATCGTTTCTTACGCTTGATGATGCATTTCTATTTACTATAATACTTTTTAGAAAAAATGGAAATACCTGAAAAAAATTTTTATAAAATTGCAAAATTCTATTGCATTTTTTCTCATTCTATATTATAATACTATTTGTTTGACGGGGTGTGGCTTAGTTTGGCTAGAGCGCCGCCTTAGGGAGGCGGAGGTCGCAAGTTCGAATCTTGTCACTCCGATATTGTAAGAGGCTGGAATCAATTTAAGATTGATTTCAGTCTTTTTTGTTATTCCCCTTCCCCACCTCAATACCCATTCTCTCAATGTGCTGCCTGAAGCATTCTGCAATACTTCTACACTGCAGTCTGCCGATTATACCGGTTCAAATAAATGGTGTGAAATTACATTTTCCTGCATTCCACACCATTTATCCGTCATTTCAGCTGTTTTTGTCGTTTCCGGCTCCCTGGTCGCCGGTCGTTTCATTCATTTCTGTCTGTTTCCGGCTCCCTGGTTTCTTTTTTGGGAACTTTGGGAACCTTTTCTCTTATCCGAACTGCCCTCCGGTTTCCCTGCCCGATCACTTTGTCCGGTATCTTGTACCGGCGGTCTTCCCTTTTGCATATTTCTGTTATTTACGCTCTCTTTAAACAAAGCATAGCAAGTGGACATCAAAGGAATAAACATCAGCATTCCTGCAATTCCAAACAAACTGCCGCCCACACTGACTGCCATCAATACCCAAATGGACGGTAATCCCACAGAACTTCCTACTACCCTTGGATAAATGAGATTTCCCTCTATCTGCTGCAATACTAAGAATAACACCACAAACCATAATGCCTGCAAGGGATCGTTAATCATAATTAAAAACGCTCCCACCGCACATCCCACAAAAGCGCCCACAATGGGAATCAATGCCATAAACGCAATCAACACGCCCACCATCAGAGCATAGGGCATTCTGAAAATCGTCATGGAAATCACGAACATAGCCCCTAATATCACAGCCTCCACACATTGCCCCGTAACAAAACTGCTGAAATTCTTATACAAAAGGCTGAATACTTCCAGTACTTTCGTTCCGGCACGTTCTGGCAGATAAGCAGAAATAATCCTCCTTCCCTGATTAGACAATTTCTCCTTCTGCGCCAGAATATACAATGCGAAAATAAAGGCAATCACCCCATTTATAACACCTGATATAATATTGCTTGCCACACTAAAGGTAGAATTCAATACATTGCCCATACCATTTTTCATGAAATCCACAATGCTCTTCAACATGGAATCCCAGTCAATTTCAATGGCTTCCAGCTTGTTGACCTGCTCTGTCAAAATCGGGTAATCCTTTGCCAGCCGATCCAGGTTGTCAATCACTTCTTCCGTAAATGCAGGTATCTTCTTCCCAATTTCAGCAGCGGTCATAGCCACCTGAGGAAGCACCGTCCCCACCACCAGGGAAACTACTAACACTACCAGCACAATTGTAAGAACCAAACATAAAGGTCTCTTTAATCTGCCCGCCGATTTGCCCTTCCACCCAGCTAACAGCTTCTCTTCCAACGCCTTCATTGGTATGTTCAAGGCAAACGCAATGGCACCGCCATACAGAAATGGTTTCAATATGTTGACCACAAAAAATACTCCAACCAGTACCTTGTCGCTATAGAGTATCATCAGTATCAGAAATGCCGCCAACACCATTAATCTCTTAATCTGTCTTAATTTTTCCTTGCTAAATTCCATCTTAACATATACCTTTCCGTAGCCTGCGGATAATACAGGTACAAAATCATGTATAAAACATTCCTCATTCCCCACAGGGTCAATGCAGTTCCAGCAGCCGCACCAGATATTCCCATACCCTGTTGGTAGATGAAATGCTCAGTGTTTCCTCCGTAGTATGAATTGCCGACATATCCGGTCCTATGGACACACAATCCAAATCCTGTATTTTGCTGCCCAGAATCCCGCATTCCAGTCCCGCGTGGATTGCCTCCACTTTAGGCTCCTTTCCATACATCTCCCGATACAATGCAGCCATCTTATCCCTCAGAGGAGAATCCTTACGATATTTCCACCCTGGATAATCCCCTGTGACAGTATTGCTGCCCCCTGCCAATTTCGTCACCGCACACAAACGGTCAATCAATGCCTTCTTTGCACTCTCCACACTGCTTCTCACGGAAAATTCAGCGGTCAGTCCGCAGCTCTCTCTTGCATTGCCATTCTCACAACCGGTTTTCCCACAGTCCGCTTCCTCCGTAAGACCGCTTCCGGTTTTCTCATCGCCTGTTGTCCCTGATATACAATTCCCGTTTTTCTGTGCACCTGCAGCCGAATGACACATTTCCAGCTTCAGAATGCCAAGGTTCAGAGAAGTTTCCACCAATCCCGGCATGTCGGCACTCATGGCCTGCACTCCATTTGGCAGGGCGCACAGAAATGCCGCTGCTTTTTGGGTATCCTCCGCCGTTACACAGAAGAAATGTCCTTGTCCTGCTTCTGCTGCCTCTATGGCAAATCCAGGGTCTTTTGTCGCAAGCTCTATTCTGACTTCAGCTTCCACCATCCGCAGGATTTCCACGAACTTTTCACGGTTCCCTTCTTCTATCACAAGAACCGCCGCTGTCTCCCTGGGAATGGCATTATCCGCCAGTCCGCCGTCAATTCCCCGGATGCAGACCGGAACCTGCTCCGTTAGTCTATGCAGCAGTCTGCCAAACAGACAGTTCGCATTCCCTCTTTCCTTATGAATTTCTCCGCCGGAATGTCCTCCCTGTAATCCCCCAACTGTCACTTTCATGGCGATACCCTTACACTCTGCCATCTTCAGGGGCAGACTGCAATGCACTCTGGCCCCTCCTGCACAGCTGGTCAGGAAAATTCCTTCTTCCTCCGAATCCAGATTGATCATACGGTTTCCGGTCAGCATGGACAGGTCAATTCCTCTGGCACCGTCCATTCCCACTTCCTCGTCCACAGTAAGAATAATTTCCAGTTTCGGATGCTTTATGGTATCCGAATCCAGCAATGCCAAAGCATATGCCACTGCAATACCATCATCGCCCCCCAGGCTGGTTCCTTCCGCATACACCTTATCCCCCCTGACAGCTACATGCAATCCTTCTTTTGCCATATCGATGTCGCAATCCGGTTTTTTAACCGCCACCATATCCATATGGCCCTGCAATATCACTGCCGGATCATTTTCATATCCAGGTGCTGCTTCTTTCATTATTATCACATTTTTTAATTCATCCTGGACGTATTTCAGCCCTCTCTCCCTGGCAAATCCGGCCAGATAATCGCTGATCTCCCCCACATTACCTGAACCATGGGGAATTCTCGTAATTTCTTCAAAAAAGCGGAATACCTGCTTAGGCTCCAACTCAGATAAAGTTCCCATTTTCTCCTCCTATCTCATTTACATTTACGGCATAATCCGCATTCACAATCTTTTCTCTATTATTTTACCCTTTTTATGCCCGACTGTACATATTTTCCTGGAAAATTTATCCTCCCCCGCCTCTCCGGGGGCACAGACAATTAATAAATCGATGAAAACCCGGTAAACCGTCCTGTTACACAGCCATGGACATAAATACCTGCACAAGCGCCGGTAAACCTCTTCCCTTTTTTCAACCCTTCACTGCTTAAGTACCTCGTATCCTTACATACTGCTGCCTGCTTCCAATCATGTCCTGACAGTTTATAAAAGCAGCTCCGCTCCAAATGCTTTGTCACAATTTTCAATTCTGCTTCAGGTTCTTCCCTCTTCCATACATCATCCAAAGGCAGGAATTCTTCCGCCACATAACGGTCATCCACGTATTCCGCCGCCAGAATCCCTGTTTTTCCTTCCTTTACACATAATCCAAACTTTAGATAACTATTCTCATCATAATAGCAGACCAGCCCCATATCCCAATTTACCATATAAGGATTCGCTTTTTCTTCAGGCAGAAGCTTATCAGATATCAAATCCTGTACCTTCACCTTACACGATATTTCAAAACAGAACTCCTTCTGAGACTGAAGCAATACAGCGCCATAATCCAAAGTATTCAAATCCCTTCCATTGCCATGTATCAGAATCCCTTCCTCCTTGGCGCTCCGGTTTGCTTCCGGATTTTCTGTATTTCCTTCTTGGTTCGCTGCCAGGTTTGTCTCCCGAATTATCTCATACAGCCCAGGTTCTGTCCCACGAACAGTAAACCACTCTCCCCATTTACCCTGTTCCGGGTGAAATGCAGACATGCACTCTTTCTCCTGAAGAAGATCACCTTTCAGCCCCCCGTCTACCATCCTGGGTTTCCGCTGTAAATCCGATGGCCCTCTCAGAGAATTTACAACAGGCCAACCATCCGCCGTCCACGTAATAGGATCCAATCCTGTCTCCCTGCCCAAAATACCGTATCCTGAGACACCAATACGATTGCACAGATACACCATATACCAATCACCTGCCGGAGTATCTATAGGCATACCATGGCCGCAGCACTGCAGCAGTTTCTTCTCATCCCACTGACGCAGAATAGGATTATAAGGACAGGATTCATACACCCCCATCAGGGATTTGGATCTGGCCACACTGATTCTGTGTCCTCTGCCGGTGCCGCCCTCCGCCATGAACAAATAGTAATAGCCGTCTTTATACAATATGTGAGGTCCTTCGGAAGCTTTCTTATTATCGCCATACCATAACAGTTTTGGCTTGGAAAGAATCTCCCGGCCGTCGGCGCTGATCTCGAAAATCCTGGCTCCCCTGTTCAACAACATATAACGTCTGCCATCTAAATCTGTAAAAATGGAAGGATCAATCCCATCTTCATTCAAGAATACCGGTTCACAATATGGTCCTTCCGGCCTGTCAGCGCTTGCCACCATCTGCAGACGCTGGATCCTTCCCCCATCGTTAAGACGGTAAGTTGCAGTGATATAAAACCTTCCCCTGTCATAAGAAATATCCGGCGCCCAATAACCTCTGCCGCCTTCCAGTCCCTTTAATCTCGCCCAATCCGGTCTGGTAATCCCATGACCAATGACTTCCCAATGAACTAAGTCCCTGGAATGCGAAACAGGAATACAGGGGAAAAACATAAAGGAGGAATTTACCATATAATAATCCTCTCCCACACGCACAATGGAGGGATCAGGATGCATTCCTCTGCAGACAGGGTTCCGATAGAGCTCGTCCATGGTACATCCCAGCACCCCCTCAAAATAAGCTTTTATTTCCTCCTGTCCCATTGTAATTGCCCTGTCAAGGGCGGTCTCGCCCTCCAGATTTGCCTGGGTAATACACAGATTTACCCGTTCTACCAGATATTTTACCAATTCCAGGCTGCCGGAATCCACACCATAATGTAATGCCGTATTTCCCCGCCTATCCACCAGATTCAGATTCACAATGGCATACTCCACCACATACTTTGCCATCTCCAAATCCCCCTGCCTCATGACCTCATGCATGGCCCAGGCTCCGTCCGATGCTTCCGCATCCAATCCTCTGGGATATTCCGTCAGAAATTCTTTTAGCCCATCCAAATCCCGCTTTTTAATTATCTCAAAAATGTCTCTCATTTTATTCTCCTATTATAGTCGCTGCGCGACGGCTCTGAAGTGTGAAGTACTCTCGGTGCATCCATACGAGAGACAAATTCCATGAGAAAAACCTCTCATGTAATTTGCTCTCATGCACCTTCGCCACTTCACTTTCCTCTCTTATTTAAGTCGCTGCGCGACAGCTCTGAAGTGTGAAGTACTCTCGGTGTTCCGGCTCCCCGCACTCAGTTTCTCACTTCTTTAGGGCTGACACCTTTTACCCTCTTAAATGCCCGGCGAAAAGACTGCACACTGTTATATCCCACTGCCTCCGCGACTTCATTAATCATGCGCTTCCGATCCTGTAAAAGCTCACACGCCTTTTCAATGCGCAGTTTCTCCAGAAAATCTCCGAAATTGACCCCCGACTGCTCCTTGAAAATCGTGGACAGATAGCTCTCCGACACTCTGAACTCACTGCCCACCCTGGCAAGGCCCATATCAGCTTCACAATAATGACATTGTATATATTCCTTAATCTCTTCCACCATCTGGCTGCGCTGTTCCTGCTTCATAGCCACATTATCATTGCAGACTTTCCTGCACAGCTGCCGCAGTCTGTGGAAATACTCTGTATGCGGAATTTCAGGCTGCATCAATACTTCATTGAGCCAGAATGCCTGTTCTATCAGCTCATCCGCTTTGCCGTCTTCCTCCAATACATCCATCAGCTTCTGGTTCAGCTTAATAAACTGAGAACGATGCAGATGCCTGTTGACGCAATTCTCTGTCTCCAGCAAAGCCAAAATATCCTTAGCTTCCTGCCACTGACCGGAATGAAGACAATTTTTAAGTTTTTCCTCTGCAATGACCGGCAGATAATATTCATCACTTTTGATTAATTCCGTTCTGTAACATACCACCGGATTCTGCTGTGTACAATTTTCCAGTGCAATCCTTGCCTCTTCCATAGAACGCCATATCAGCAGAAGATCGTAACAGGTTCCTCCGATTCCCCAGCTGGCCTCTACCTGGCACTCTTGCTGCATCCACTCCCTGACATGATTCACTACGTCAAGCACATCCATTTCCATATGATCAACAGAAAATACTGCCGCCAATGAGCCAAAATTACGCTTATAAAACCATACCATACCCTCGCACAGCTCCCGCAGACGTTTTTTCGTCATCTGAAATAATACCCTGACATCATTCATGGTCTGCTCATCCACAGAATAAAAATCATTTCCCGCAAACAATTGAATATATACAATCTGATACACCTGATTCTCCACATCAACCCCGGCTTTCATCGCAGCTGCCTTCAACTGCGTCTCGTTATTGTACTCCGCTTTCAGAAGATCGCTGAAAAAGCTTTTCTGCAGGGAAACTTTACTTCCCTCCAATTCCGCCAGGATATCCCTGTGCTTTTTTACCACTTCTGACACCGCTGTGCCTAAATTGGTATACTTCTCCGGTTCCTCTCCTTCAGGACTCAATGCCCTCAGCGCTTCCTCCACCGGCCTTCCGCGCCTGACAGCCTGAATGAGAGAAATGGCCATTCCTCCCACAGTTGCCAGAATCACCAGCAGAATCACCGTATTTTTTAATGTCCTCAGCTCTGACAGGCTCTCCTTTACCGGCAGCGCCAGCACATAGTATCCCTTTAATTTAGGTGACTGCACACTTATAATACTCAAACCGTCCTTTACCAGATAACCCTTTTTCAGCTCTTCCGCCGTAAGTTCCGGGAATTCCTGCTGACCATCGGAAATCCAGAGCCTGCTGCCGTCCTTGTCCAGAATTTCCGCCAGATAAGAAAACTCATTGCTCAAACTGCTGTAAAACATCATCTGCTGATAAAGGGCGTCTGCATCAATCCGAAATACAATTACCCCATCCCTCTCTCCGAACAGCTGCCTGGAAAAAGGAAATACATACTCAAAGCCATCCCCCGCATACCAAAACCCCGGTGCCATCTGATCCGCTTCCTCCATACTCTTCTTCCACTGCTCATAGTCCACATTCCAGGAATCCAGGTATGATTTGAACACCTCAGGCCGGTAATAACTTTTTTCAAATACCACCAAGTCGCTCTTCCGGAAATAAATATATGCCTTTTTGGAATTCAGAAGCTCAATGGATTGGTAATTCATGTACAGGCTGCATTGTTCCAACGCTCTAACCGCCGTAAGTATGGAATCATATTCGCCTTTTTCCATAGAGGCCATTTCCAGGATGTATTCGTCATTGGCAATTTGAAGGGCCATGCTCTCTATCCCCGTCAACTGGTTCTCTATCATGTCAGCACTGCGCTGCAGCATGTTAATATGTGTAACTTTCAGATTCTCCTCCACAATACGAAACGCCGCCTGAAATCCGAAGCTGACCACCCACAATGCAAATATCAATGTTATCATATAAGACAGCAGAAATTGTACTACGGAATTTCTGAATATCTTTTTCATCCTAACCCCCAATTCTGACAAAAACGGCACTTACATTTTCAGGTATTTTTCTGCCGGAAATCAATATCCGCTGCCATTCAGCTCCTTCAGAACCTGTTCTACATTCAGTTCTTCTGCTACTTTCCTGTATTCTTCCACCGCCGCATCCACTGTCATTTCACCCATGACAACTCTTGCCAGAATGCTGCTCTTCGCCCGGTCCAGATCAGAAGAGATTCTGTTCAAAGCATCGGAAACAGGAGTAATTGCAACCTGTTTGGCATATTTATCGGTTACTGCCAGGGAATTTACTACAGCATCCGCCTGTTTGATTTTCTTATCCGTTACCTCCAAAGGAGATATGGCCAGCCAGGGTGTAATCCATGCGCTTGTAGTCACAGTAGCGCCATCAGCCAGGTTGGGCAGCGGCTTAATCATATCGCCGTCCTGCTCCCAGTGAACGCCTTCCACACCGCTCTGGAACAATACCTGTCCCTCGCCGCCGTCATGCATATATTCAAAAAAGTACTCAAAGATCTGTTCCGCTTTTTTATCGCTTACCTGGCTGGAGATACAATACCCTCCCGGCGGTGAGAAATAATAGGTGGCTTCCTGAATGGGCTCAATGGGCTGGGCGATGGCGCCGGCATTGTTGACCTCCAGTTTCTCCTGGAGTGTGCCTCCCCACTTGCCGCTCCAATAGGTGAATACCCCCACCTTTCCCTCGTACCACGCATCACGGCAGGTAGTCGTGGTGTTGGTGATAATCTGCCTGTCCAACAATCCTTCCCTGTAGGCATCCTGCATTCTCTGCATGGCTGCCGCCATATCAGGCTGTGCAAAACCGTCAATCCACTCACCGTTTACCTTGGCAAAACCAAAATGTGCGCCCTGGTAGAATTCAGGCAGCCCCCTCTCACTCCCAACGCCGGGCGCGGTCAAACAAATCTCGCACTCAGGAATCTCATCTTTAAAACGACGGAGCATTTCCAGAAATTCCTCATAAGTGGCAGGCACATCCATGCCAAGTCTCTCCAGCCAATCGCCCCGCACATAAGTCACAACCGCAGAAGGAATCTCCTCCGGAACAGCATAAATCTTGCCGTCAATAGCAATTGCCTCCCAAAGCGCCGGATCTACCTTATCATAGAAATCAGCATTCCTGACCAGATCTGTCAGATCATGTATGGCTCCCTGAGAAGCATATCTTGCAAGATTAGAACCATTCAAGTCAAATACTTCCGGAATCTCCTTAGATGCAAATGCCAGCCCCAGCTTGATATAATATTCATTGTTAGAAATAAACTGATGATCAAGATGAATTCCAGTGAACTTCTCAAATTCCGCAAACCACTCTTCTGCTCCGTTTTCTTTATTCAAGCCATCATGAGTCCACCACGAAATCGATGCCGGTTTCGCAATGTTCTTATCCCCGGAAGTGCTGTCTGCCTGATTGTTACCTGCGTCTGCCGAAGAACCTTTATTACCTGCGGAAAAATCGGGGGGATTATCATGATTGCTACAGGCGGCTGCTCCCAACACCACACAGGCGCCAAGAACTGCTGCCAACAATTTATTTACTATTTTACTTTTCATACTTCCTCCTCCTGACAATATTCCTTACAAAAAGCCCGCATCACTGCGAACTTTTTAATCACCCCCTTTATGATTCATCGCTGGTTTTCCATTCTGCCATTCTATTATAAGCATCATCCTTTTTGCAGGTTTTCCTTGCTTTTCATGGGCCTTTCCTGCCGATTCATGCAGTGCTTCTACATGTTATGTCCTATTCTCTCCCGTCGGACGCCTGGGTACTGCTGTCATCTTGTGCAGCAATTCCACAATTCCCTTTCTCTCTGTCTGCTTTAAATAAGCAACTGTAATCAGATAAAGAAACTGTCCGGTAATCACTTCACATTCCACCATATAATACTTCTCACTATTTTTTCCGCATTCCCTCCAGCCAAAACGCATGCGCCCGTTTGGTATTTCATACTCTTCCAAATCTCTGACACCCTTCAGGCCATTGGTAAACTCTGCCTCTCCATAACTTCTTTGATAAGAACTTACCCTCCATACGGGGCTGTCTGCGGAATCATCGCACCACAGATTGGTACTGCCGCCTTCCCCGTCTTCTTCCCATTCATACATATAGGAGCCTGGAAGCATCAGCCGAAGACTTCCAATGGCTTCTGCCACCAGACTTTTACGATACCCTGCAGGAAATTCATAAGAAAGTTCCTCCACCTTACCATCTATCACGGGTATCCTCCCATGCAGTCTGCACACCTCCTTGTATGTCTCATATGGAATAGGCAGTTGAGCGTCTATTTTATAGGCCCTCTCCAAATCATCCAAAATATTCCCATTGATTTCCCTATCTCTGTCACTTCTGGAAGAAGGTGCAAAATAACATTCTACCCACAATTCATACAGTGCCCGGTTCCGATAGAACAATGCATCTCTTTCTTCATTCTTCCACAAGAACCATCTCTCCGCCAGCGCTTCTTCGCCCTGCTGTTCCAATATTCCCTTCAAATACTCCAAAGTATAACGCCCCAGGGGTGTCACCACTGTCCGCTCCACCGTTTCCGGTTTATACAAATCCAGATCCCAGCAGAGACATACCTGGTCGCTGCCGTCTTCCGAGAACAGCTTCTCACATATTCTCAGCAGCTGTGTCATCCAGGGATAAAAATGCTCCCTTTTCATCCTTTGGAAATCCCGGTGATTGTAATAATCCGTCTCATCATCCACCGACATATCTTCTATCCCAAACGCTTCTATCATTTCCAGTGCCGCTTTATGGAATCCTGCTCCCACCTGCGATGTCTGACAGTCAGACTCCACCAGCCACTTCCCCGGCCTCTCTTCATCCCTGCTCCATGTAACGTCCAGGCAGCCCATGGGACAAAACACAATGCACATTCCTTCCTCACCCACCCCGATTCTGCAGCCCTGCTTTTCCGCTATATCACGGGCTGTCTGAATCATTTTCTCAATCTGATTGACACTACCGGCCACGCTGAAACCAACACTCATATATCTCTAATCCTTCTCTGGAATTCGTATTCCGCAATCTATTGATGCCGCACATAGCATCACCCATCTGTCTGCTGTCTGCATATATCCTTTTCCAGGCATAAACAGACCAGCACAATTCATAATCCGGTGCTCCAATATTCATCCTATGTAGGCTGCCGTCACAGATTTTCTGCATCTGCCTCCACCCACAGCTGTCATAAAACAACTCTCTCAAAATCAGACGCAGAGTGCTTACACAAAGGACAGATAAAATCTGCCGGAAGTTCTTCCCCTTCATATACATAACCGCAGACCTTGCAGCGCCATACCGTTTTGCCGGAAGTCCCTGACTGAACAGGCTTGGGCTTTATTTCCGACTGATAATATGCATAGGTGGCTGACGGGACATCTGCCAGCAAATCCATATCCTCTACAGAGGCAATAAACAAAGTATGGCTTCCCAGGTCAATGGACTGCTCCACTGCAGCGCTGATATAACCGTTGGTTCCCACGGTCACATAGTATAAACCGTTAGAGCTGCGTTTCACATTGGCATAATCGGCAAACTTATCAACAGTGCGTCCCGATTGAAACCCAAAATGACGGAAAAGCTCAAAATCCGCTTTCTCACTGATAATAGAAACATTAAATTTTCCGCTTTTCTGCACCAATTCCTGTGTAAAATTCGCCTTGTTCACCGCAATGCTGATTCTGTTCGGCTCGGATGTCACCTGTCCTGCCGTATTAATAATACAGCCGCTCTCTCTGCCCTCATAAGCAGACGTGAGAACGAACAAACCATAAGTTAGCTGATACATTGTCTTCTTATTCATACTGTTTTTCTCCTATTTTAAGTTCCGCATCTGCCCTTCCAGCACCATGAACGGCAGAACAACACTCGTCTGAAGTGCATAGCCGCGCATTGTTCCGGGTACTGTCCGGGCAGATGCTGTTAATATTTCCTCCTGACATTTCTTAGCCGGGCTATTCAATTACTGCTTGCGGCAATTTGTTCCGCATCTGCCCAAGCACCCGCATTTTATGTCATTGCCGCGCCGTCCACACGCACTACGGCGCCGGTCACATAAGCAGCCAGATCACTGGCCAGGTACAGGTAGGCGTTGGCAATGTCCTCCGGATCTCCCGGCCGTCCCAGCGGTATTCCTGCAGATATTCTGTCAACCATCTCTTTGGGCAGTGCCGCTACCATATCCGTCTTCGTTACACCCGGTGCCACCGCATTGACGCGGATCTTATCTTTTGCCAGCTCTCTTGCCAGTGATTTCGTCAGACCATCAACGGCAAACTTGGTAGCAGGATATCCGCACCCGGACGGCTGGCCATATTGACTCACCATGGAACTGGTATTGATAATAACACCGCCCCCCTGCTCCTTCATTATCCTGGCAGCCGCCTGTGAGCAGACAAATACCGCCTTCAAATTGATATCCACTATTTTCGTAAATTCCTCCAATGTGTAATCATAAAGGCTTGTTCTGGAAGAGATTCCCGCATTGTTAGCCAGAATATCCAAACTTCCGAATCTTTCTTTCACGGAAGCAAAACTTTCTGCCACTTCCTCCGGATCACAGAGATTAGGCCAGATTCCCATGACATGCCCTTCATATTCTGTAAGTCCGGCCAGTGCCTTATCCACGGTTTCCTGGCGAGAACCGGCTATGGCAACATTCGCTCCATTGTCCAGATACCTTTTTACTATGGCGAACCCTATCCCACGGGTTCCGCCGGTTACAACAGCAGTTTTGTTCTTTAACATAGCATCTCCTTTCCTGTCCCTTCTACTAATCATTCTTCCTACATGCCGCCAAGAGAAGGCAACGCCCACCTCTTTATCGGTGCCGCGCCCACTCCTTCTGGGGCTTTGCTTTCTGCTTCTGTCATATTTGATTCCCAATGCTGGAATTTCCTCTGTACGTCTAAACTTCTCCCTTACTTTTCTCCTGGAGTATACAATGTTAGTGTACCACATTTTTTACTATATGACCATACACTCCTACACAAATTCTTCATGCAAGCCTCGCAAAATTGCAAGACGGTACGCCGCCTTTAGAACGCAATTATGACTTTGCGGCAAGGGCTGTCTGAACTGTTTCCTTTTCTCATAACAGTCGGCCTGCTTCCACATCAAATCTCATCTGTCTGAATGCTCTGGCTGTTGATGATTTTTAATATTATATCCACATCGTGGTTTTTCTCAATGACATTTTCCATATTTTCGAGAAAATCACAATCTATATCTTCATCCAATTCATGATCCATCATCTCCAGCGCATGGGATATGTAATCTTCCATTCCGCCGTCAGTTCCTTCCAATTCCGCATACATGCATAACCAAAAATAATAGCTGTACCATATTGTTTCCCCTGAAAAAGAAGTCTTTTCAGCCATTCCCTTCCTCACCAGGGAATCCAGAAATACTGCGTATAAATAAGATTTATCAACTTCAGAACTTTCGGAATTTATCAACGTTTCTTTCTCTCCGTTAAAATCATGCCCCATCTCGCATATTAATTTATGCATTTCCTTTTCCCCTAAAATTCTCATGATACCCTCCTTACAGCCCCGTATCCACTTGCATCCATCTCCGTTCCGACACAGCTTTCCCTCAGCCGGTCTGCTTCAAGTATATCATTTTCATACAATGGCAGTCAACGGCACATTTCGTCCTCTAAGGGCAATATGATGCTGCTCGGCCACCGCTCTATTCTAATCATCAACAGACTTTTCGGAGGCTCCAAAGTATGGAACCTCCGAAAATAATTACTGTTCTAATCGTTTGCTATCAATTGATGCTTAAGCCGGCACTTGCATATCCTGCAATTGTATTGACTAAAGCCAATCCGCTCGCCGATGCTGAGAATACCAGCATCAGTCGCGTCTGGGCCGTTACCGGAATATTAAGTCCTGTAAGTGCACCGTTTAACAATGTCCCAATGGATATTACTCCTGAAAGTGATGGTGTCAGGTTAATCAGTGTTCCTGCAATGGGAGAAAATACATTGTTCGGCGTCACGGATTGATAGATTTGCGCCCTTACTGTTACAGTGGATCCTATTAAGGAAAGTGCCACCGTTGTACTAAAGAATGCGCTGAATGAAGTAATGACACCTGCACGCGGAACCTGGAATGCAAAGTTGGAAAGCGTTCCGCTGGCATTCGTGATATCAATTGTAGAACCCAGCAGCGTAAGGCCTTGTGCACTGCTTCCAAAGCCGACAAAGGCAGGAAGCCCAGCAAGCCCTCCGGCGATTGTAGTCAAGGCAACCGGAAGCCCCGATGCAAACGGAATGATGGCTCCTGTACCGGCAACACCCGTCGCACCCGTTGCCCCAGTGGCTCCGGTCGGGCCCGTTGCTCCTGTCGGGCCTGTGGCTCCGTCTGCTCCCGTTGCTCCTGTCGGGCCGGTCGCTCCGTCTGCTCCCGTTGCCCCGGTCGGGCCGGTCGCTCCATCCGCTCCCGTTGCACCTGTTGCCCCGGTCGGGCCTGTCGCTCCGTCTGCTCCTGTGGCTCCGGTGGCTCCTGTCGGGCCGGTTGCTCCCATCGGACCTTCATCTCCCGGACACCCCTTCGGACCCTGAATTCCAATCGGACCGGTTACGCCCTGAACTCCCTGCGGCCCGGTTACGCCCTGCGGCCCCATAGAACCAGTTGGACCAGTCGGACCAGTGGGGCCAGGAATACCTCTGGGGCCTTGTGGTCCCACATCACCCTGTGGTCCCATTGGCCCCGGATCGCCCTTGGGTCCTGCAGGCCCACGCTCGCAGCAGGGAGGATTACACTGATTTTGGCAGCAGTTACAGGAATTGTTTTGATTCATAAATACACTCCCTATTTAGTCAAGTCTTTTTTCCTTATTTTTCAAGGATTTTTTAGTTATA
>CAJUAP010000048.1 GCA_910584435.1 uncultured Acetatifactor sp. | reverse complement strand
CGCTGACACCTTCCGATACTTCTCTCAGCGCATTCGGGTACAGTTCGTGATAGACCGGTATATCACTGTCGGTTTCAAACCCATAAGGAAACCAATAATAAGGTCTTTGTACAGCGTTGCACAAATAGAATGCGGCAACTACATCCATTGTAGTCATATACACATACGGCCGATCATGGTCAGCCTGATTAGGTTTTAATACTTTAATATTTCCGGTGTTACTTCCATGATATAGTATCATAACGCCTCTCCCTGAACTGGTATTTGATTCTATCATTCTAATGTTTTCCCGTAATATTCCACATCGATCACCATGCCGTTTGGGTAATATTCCTTACCGGATTTAATATATTCGGTAAAGCCATAGCGGGTATATATCTCTTTATTTTTCTCTTCGCTAGGTTCTATGCCAAGAGTGGCTTTTGTAAATCCTTTTTGCCGCAGATCGTCAACCATAAAATGAAATAGCCTTGAAAAATATCCTTTCCCTTGAAACTCGCTGATCGTCCGGAAGGCAGACAAGTAAACTGTATGACAGTCAACCAAACCAGTACTGTTTTGCACGACCTTGGGGTGAAGCATCGCAGTTGCTTCGCAAATAATGACTCCCTCAAGTATTCCATAATAAGGAATGGTATAACCTTGCTTGTAATTTTCTATATGCCGTTTCTTCCAAACAATCCAGTTCTCTTTGTCTTTTCCGCTCTGGGCAATCTCATACTCCCATTTTGCATTCATTTCTTTAAAAGAAGGTATCTTACATATAAAAAATTCAGTCATTCATTTTTCTCCACTTCAAATTCCGGTTTGCTGGCGCAGACTGCTCGCAAACACTTCGCTTTTTGCTCGTATCGCCGCTTGAAATTCAGCGGCTCAATTCCGGTTTATCGCTGGCTCCATTATATATCTTTAACCCGCTAAATGGAATATGCTTTCTGATAGTTTTTCGGTCAGTAAGCCCACAAAGGTATTCCTGTGCTTGCATATGCGAATCGTTTCCATAACTGCCTTTTGTGTCATTCCATGCTGTTTTGTCTGATCATTAAAGTTACAGCCACTCCGCCTGCTTCACTTCACACCAGCCATTTTCATATTTATTTACATATTTACTTTCCTTCCATTATGCCTCCCCCGCCAGACATACAGAAGCAATGCTGCCAGGGTAATAACAGACACTGCCTCCGCCAGCCTCCAGTACCAGAATCCCTGGAACCTGACCTCTATGTCCCCGGAAAATCCCTCCGGAATCGTTACCTGCACCACTGCATCCGGCCCTTCCGTCAGGTATTCCGCCCCCAGAGAATCCTCCGAAGACTTTAATCCATACCCCTTATAGGCCAGCAGCGGCAGCAGCACATAGCCCTCTGCCCCGTTGCTTTCGGCATGAAACCGGATATTTGTCCCCTGCTTTTCGTAATCTTCTATCACGGCTCCGCCATAGACCCTGGGCTCATGCACCTCTTCCACCAAATCATAATTCTTCTTACACAGAACATATTCCTCCTCCATTGCGGCATGCTGCGTATTGATACCCTCCAGACCGCTTAATTCCGCTTTTGCCCCCTGATTCATACACTCCTGCATAAAATAGATGCCCGATATGGCCGCAAGCATACACAGAACCACTGACGCAGCCGCAAATACCTGTTTTCCCTCCTTTTCCTTTAACATCAGCAGTGCAAAACCGGCAGCAATGGCCCCAAACAGCATGGCAATGCCCAGATACCTCCAGGAAAACTGCACTGCAAGAAGCAGTTCCCCCAGCCCTCCCAGCCTGTCCGCCACAGAATCCCAGGGGAAATACACGGTTGACATCCATGTGGCCAGAATACCTGCCGGCAGGAAAAAGCAGGCACTCTTTTTTACACCGCACTGCTCCTTTTTCACCGCCCACAGCATAACGGCACACAACACCAGTCCCAGCGCCAAAGCCAATCCCAATGCCTTAGGCATATCATTTTCTGCTTCATACTGCGGAAACAATGCCATAATCTGGGATAAATCTGCACCGGTCTTACGAATATGCGCAAAATCCCTCACACGGGCCACTTTGATATCCTGCGTAATATAATAATCTGCAAAGGGAACCAGAAACCATGCGTTTAACAACAGGGTAACTCCCACAGACTTTGCCAGCTCCCGGAACCTTTTTCCGGTAAAAGTCCTCTTTATCAATACAAGGCATGTGAGACCAATAAAAATTGCCGCCATCTCCCCGGTAAGAACATGGGTCTGAATGATACCTGTCAGTCCTATGGTCAATGGAATAAAACGATAGCGAAAACTCTTTTCTTCCGTATCACTTACATATATGCCATACAACCCATATGCCAGAAACGGCAGAAAAATCATTGCGGAATATTCCCCTGCTGCAATTCTCAAATACATGTTCAGCATTCGATACGGTGCCGTCACATACAGAAGCGTAACGATAACGCCCACAGCCTTATCCCGCAGCATCCGGCTGAAACACCAGTATGCGCCGAATACAGTGAGAACGTTTACCAAGAATCCGTATATGCAGAAAGTGTCCGTCAGCGAAATGCCTGCCAATCTCAGCAATGCCGGAAAATACAGCAGCAGCTCTCCATACATAATCGAATTGGCATAGCCATAACCATAGAAGAAATCCGGATTGATACGCACCGGAAACTGCCCGGCCAGCAGACCATCCTTAATCCCCTCAATCCGTACCATATGAAAGTCAAAATCATGTCCGTTCAAAGCATATCCTGTAAACAAAGGATAACTCACTATCAGGACAAGCGCTGACAATCCTGCAAAGACGTATTTTGTGGAGACAGCAATCGGATGCCTTTTATCATAACAATAGATAAATAATAATATATTTACAGCTGCTAACCATGCCATGCTTCCAAGCAAATCTTTCCTTGCCTGCATCGGCGTTTCTTCCAGGTGGATTTCTTTGATATGAACCTCCCCGCTGCCATGATGCTGAAGGTAGAAGCGAACCATCAAATCCGCATTTACCCCGAATTCCACCTTTTCACCGGAACATCCCTCATGAAAATAGAACTCCTTCATCTCGACTTTGTCATAATAATCCACATATGCGTAGGGATATATCCAGGTATCCGGCGCCCCGCCTTCATACTCCACCCAATAGACATAATGCCCTTTCTTCATCGGAAATTCATCCGTAATATACAGCATTCCCTCACTGGTTTGATTATCTATATCCTGAATCTGAATCTGCTCTGACATAATATCCCACACAGATAAATGCTTCACAGCATTGGAATATGAAAATATTGCTATTGCAATCAGAATAAAATCCGCTGCCGCAGCCAGCAGCACTGCATATCTTTTCACCTGTTTTTGAATCAATGTTATCTTTTCTCCTACCTGCATTTTCCCATATTCCTTCCATGCTTCTTAACATGCCGCCTGAAATTCCCCTGTTTCATTATTCCATAAAGACCTGGATTCCATAAAAATCTGCATTCCATAATAACCTGCGTTCCTTAAAAATCTGCGTTCCATAATAACCTGCATTCCATAATAACCTGCATTCCATAATAACCTGCATTCCATAATAACCTGCATTTCATAAGAATCTAATCATCTACGGAATTTCCATCTCATTTTATCGCTTCCTTAAAATTCTGTCAATATCTTCCAGCCCCCGTCATGCCGCCTGTGACGTTGACGGCTGACAGTCCAGACCACCCCTGCCGCGAAATTAAAACACATTCTTTCCGCGTTTTGTGTGCATTCACGCAACAGCTCCTTGACCTTCCTGAACTGTTACGTGACGGCACAGCAGTTCTGACCGCCCTTGCCGCAAAGCCAACTCTGCGCTCCAAAGGCGGTGAGACGGATCGTACAGTAACCCGCCGCCTCTGGCAGAAGCGCAAAGAATGCTGCACATCAAAGAGGTACATTCTCCGCCGCTTCCTGAAAAGCTGCCGCTGAGAATGCACCCCCCTGTTATCCTCCCCCTGCAGAAATAATAATATATGGACTACCGTACCTCAATGTATTCTTTATAGTCTCTCTCACATGCAAACAGCATGTATTCTCCATCCACCAGCCCCATATATCCTTCTGCCGTGTAATATCCTTTCATAGCCATACCTCCTATCCAGATTATAATCAGTTCTCTGTTTTGAATCTGAATAAAAGGTAACATATTTTAAGAGTAATAAAACTCTCTCAAAGTAAAAATTCCAAACAATTGTTCTAAACAGTTGTTCCTGCTGCCCCTCCCGGCAGAAGAGACGCCATTTCCGCCAGCAGCTCTTCCGTACTGTTCAGGAGCAGTTCCGCATCCTTCTCCGCCAGCCCGGTCTTCTTATACTTATAGGTGAAAAAAGGATTTCCATATGCCGTAAACCCAAGGTTCTTCCCGTATTTCCGAAGCAGCGGCGGAATCCTGGCCGGATCCAGCCCTGCATCCGCACGAAGGTTCAGGGTAATCTTCTCGTTTTTCCCCCTGATCTCCGTCATATACAGCTTATGGGCTGCAACACGTATCAATGCGATGCGCAGCAGATTGTCCACCGATTTCGGTATTTCCCCGAAGCGGTCCAGCAGCTCATCCCGCATGTCATCCCGTTCCTTCTGGTTCTCAATTCCCGCAATCCTCTTATAAATATCAAGCTTCTGCACCTCGTTCACTATATATGCGGGCGGAATAAAGGCGTCCACATCCAAATCTACCAATGTGGCAAAATCCTCCGCCACCGTAATACCCTTCTCCGTCTTCACCGCCTCATTCAGCATTTTACAATATAAATCATAACCCACGGCCTCCATATGGCCATGCTGCCGTACCCCCAGCAGATTCCCCGCCCCTCGAATCTCCAGATCCCGCATGGCTATCTTGAATCCGCTCCCCAGGTCTGTAAATTCCTTAATGGCCGCAAGCCGCTTTTCCGCCACCTCCTTCAGCATCTTGTCCCGTTTATACATCAGAAATGCATAGGAGGTACGGTTAGAACGCCCGATGCGCCCTCTGAGCTGATAGAGCTGCGACAGCCCCAGGTGGTCGGAATCATGAATAATCATGGTATTCACATTGGAGATATCCAGCCCGGTCTCAATAATGGTGGTGGACACCAGCACATCAATTTCACCGGCGATAAAATCATACATAATCTTCTCCAGCTCATGCTCCTTCATCTGCCCGTGGGCATAGGATACTACCGCCTCCGGCACCAATGCGGCCAGCTGTGCCGTAATATCCGCTATATTGTTCACCCTGTTATACACATAATAAACCTGTCCGTCCCTAGCCAGCTCACGGGAAACGGCTTCCCTTACCAGCTGTTCATTATATTCGCACACAAAGGTCTGAATAGGCTGCCTGTCCTCCGGCGCCTCTTCCAATACACTCATATCCCGGATGCCAATCAGGCTCATATGCAGCGTCCTTGGAATGGGCGTGGCGGTCAGCGTCAGGACATCCACATTTTCTTTCAGCTTCTTAATCTTCTCCTTATGAGCCACGCCAAAACGCTGCTCCTCATCAATCACCAGCAGCCCTAAATCCTTGAATTTCACATCCTCCGACAGTACTCTGTGGGTTCCGATAACGATATCCACTACCCCTTTCTGCAGATCGGCTATGGTTTTCTTCATCTCCCCAGGGGTGCGGAAACGGCTCATCAAATCCACCCTTACGGGGAATTCCTTCATGCGCTGTACAAATGTAGTATAATGCTGCTGCGCTAAAATGGTAGTCGGCACCAGGTACACCACCTGTTTCCCCTCCTGCACCGCCTTAAATGCCGCCCTGATGGCAATCTCCGTCTTACCGTATCCCACATCTCCGCAGATGAGCCGGTCCATAATCTTACTGCTCTCCATATCCGCTTTGGTATCTGCAATGGCCGTAAGCTGATCTTCCGTCTCTTCAAAAGGGAACATTTCTTCAAATTCCCTCTGCCACACCGTATCCTGGCCATATTGATACCCTGTACTCTGCTGACGCAAGGCATATAACTCCACCAAATCCTTCGCCACCTCGCTCACAGCGCCCCGCACCTTCGACTTGGTACGCTCCCATTCCTTAGATCCCAATTTGTTCAGCTTCGGTTTCTTCGCCTCTGCAGAAGCATATTTCTGTATCACATCCAGCCCGGTGGCCAGCACATATAAATTGCCCCCGTCCCGGTATTCTATCTTCATATAATCCTTGACCACACCCTCCATCTCGACCTTTTCAATGCCCTGATAAATGCCAAGCCCATGGCTTTCATGTACGACATAATCCCCCACCTTCAGCTCGTTAAAATCCTTAATGCTCTGCCCCTGATACAGTTTTTTGGCCTTTTTCTTCTTTTTTTCCGCCCCGAAGATATCCGTCTCCGACAGCACCACGAATTTCAGCATGGGATATTCAAAGCCCTTATCCACATGGCCATAGTAGGTAACCACCTCGCCTGCCTGTACCTGGCGCATGGGATCTTCCGTATACACTGCCGCAAGCTCCTGATCGCGCAGATCCTCCGCCAGGCGCTTTGCCCTTGTCCGGGATCCCGACAGCAGCAGCACCCTGCAGCCATTTTTCCGGTATCGATTCAAATCCTTGACCAGGGCTTCAAAGCTGTTATTGTAAGATGACACACTCCTTGCCGCCACATCCATCTTCCTGTCCGTTTTAAAATAACCCCCCTTGGATTCCATTGTAGAGACCGTGACTATGCTGCCCTGCTGCAGTTTAACCGCCGCCTGTTCCCCGCTGTACAGAATGTTCATTTGTCCGGGCAGCACATAGCCTTTTTCCGCCCGCTGGGTCATGCTCTCCCGGAACTCCAGCTCGATGGCCTCCGCCTGTTCCTTGATACGCGCAGGTTCTTCCATGAAAAACACCGGCCTGGCAGTACCATTCTCTTCTGCCGCACGAACCAGCAGCTCCGGGAGCGTCACAGTGTCCTCATAAAAATACCGGATATACCCTTCCAGATTCACCTTACTTTTAAATTCCAGCAGCTGCTCCTTCAGCTCCTTTACCTGCACTCCAATCCGATGCGCCTCTTCCGTTTTGCCGGCTTCCCTGAAAATTTTCTCCTGTTTCCTGCTCTCCTCCTCCAGTTTCCGCATACCTGCATTAATGCGCTCATCCTCCAGCACAAATTCCGTGGCCGGGAAGACAGATATGCTCTGAAGATTCTCAATGGAACGCTGGCTTAAAATATCAAAGCTGCGTATGGATTCCACCTCATCCCCCCACAGCTCAATCCGGTAGGGATTCTCTTCCGTCAGGTCAAAAATATCAAGAATACCGCCCCGGACAGAGAACTGCCCCGGACTTTCCACCTGATAACTCTTCTCATATCCCATGGCCACCAGCTGTTCGCACAGCCTGTGCTCCTGTATGGAAACACCACGGCCAAGCTCCACCACATCCTTTTTCCTGTCCCACATAACCTGTGGTGTCATTAACGCCGCATAGGTAGTAACTATGGTAACCGGCTTCTTCTCCATCAGCCGCCGGAGTGTCCTTACCCGCTCTCTTATCAGCTGGTTGCCATGAATATCCGCCTGAAAAAATATCAAATCCTTGGCAGGATAGAGCATCACATTCCTGTCATAAAACTTATATTCTTCATACAATTCTTTCGCCTTCAGGTCACTATAAGTAATGATGGCCTTCATCCGAAAACCATCCCCCAGACCATATATCATATGAAGCTTCTGAGAGTCCACACAGCCTGTCACAGAAACCGGTATTCCTTTCCTGATTGCCTCTCTGCTATTACCATAATCTGCCAGCTCCTGCAGCGGTGACAACAATGCCTCCATCTTCTGCCTCCATTTCCATACTTCCTCAGCTTCCCACGGCGCCTCCGTCAGCGGAACCGCTTCCGTCTGCCGCGAAGCCAAAACGCTTTTACGTTAATTATAGCGGTTCATGGCCATGTCCGGCCCCCGTTCGATCATCATGCGGATGGCATCTGCCGCATGATCCGCCGCTTCCTCCATAATTTCCCGTTCCTCAGCAGAAAAACGTCCCAGTACATAATCCGCCAGATCCCATCCCTGGGGTTTTTCCCCCACACCCATCCTGACACGCATAAAAGTATCATGGCCAAGATTTGCAATGATATTCTTCAACCCGTTATGTCCGCCCGCACTTCCCTTTTTGCGGATACGGATTTTTCCCACCCCAAGGCTGATATCATCGGAAATGATGATAAGTTCCGAGGCCGCGTCTGCTTTGTAATAATCAATCAATGCCCTGACGCTCTCCCCGCTTAAATTCATAAAGGTCTGGGGTTTGGCAAGTATACATTTCTGCCCTGCCACAATCCCTTTCCCAATGATTGCTTTATGCCTTTTCTCCAATACGGAAATCTTTTCCTGCTGCGCCAATGTCTCTATCACATGAAAACCAATATTATGCCGTGTATTTTCATATTCCCTGCCGGGATTTCCAAGTCCCACAATCACATACATAGGATATTACCTCCCATCTGTCTGCATGCCCTGCCATCAAAAAGCCGGCCGCGCTTTCTATCATATATGATTGGCCCACAAGTTTCAAGCACAAAAATCAAGTACAAAAAAAAGAAATGCCGCAGATTCTAACACCGCGGCATTTCCCGGTAACAGCTTCACACCCTCCAGGTATCATTCTTCCATCGGTTCTGACAAAGCCTTTTCATAGCTTTCCAGAATCACCTTCTGAATTGCCTCCCTGGTAAAGGAGTTAATCGGGTGGGCAATATCTCTATACTCCCCTTCTGACACTTTCCTGCTGGGCATTGCAATAAACAATCCCCTGTCCCCTTCGATTACCTTGATGTCGTGCACTACAAACTCTTCATCCAAGGTAATGGACACAATGGCTTTCATTTTGCCTTCCTTTGCAATTTTACGCACGCGAACATCTGTAACCTTCATTTGTAACCTCCTTTTCCCGGAATTCCAGGTAAACCATGACCATTGCCATATATCAAATCACCATAACCGTGTGCCCGTATTATATTGCATATCTCTCATTATGCTCCACCACAATGCGTATCTTCCCGTTCTCGCCTACATAGCAGGAATTTGCGCGGATGGTATCGCGGCTCTCCACAATGCAGTTCTCAATATAAGTGTTATCGCCGATGTAGACATTATTTAAAATGATCGAATTCTTAATGACACAGTTATTTCCAATGTAACTGTTTTTAAATACAACCGAATTTTCCACAATTCCGTTTACAATACATCCGCTGGAAACCAGGCTGTTTCTCACGCTTGCGCCCGGATTGTATTTTGCCGGAGCCAGGTCGTCCACCTTAGAATAAATATCAGGATACTGCTTGAAAAAGTAATTCCTTACTTCCGGCTTCAGGAAATCCATATTGGTACTGAAATAGTCTTCCACCGATGCAATATTCCTCCAATAGTTCTGCATCTTATAACCATAAATCCGGTTCAAATCCCTGTAACGGATCAGAATATCCCCCACAAAATCATACCGCTCTTCCTCCGCACACTTCTCAAGCAGTTCTATGAGCAGACGGCGGCGGAGAATATAAATTCCGCAGGATATGGTTCTTGACTTTGCCCGCAGCGGTTTCTCTTCAAATTCCTCAATGCGGTTGTCTTCACCCAGCCGGACGGTGCCGTAACGCTCCACATTGAAATCACTTTCCATATCCCTGCACACCACAGTGATGTCAGCCTTCTTCTCAATATGATACTCCAGCACCTTGCCAAAATCAATTTTATATACACAGTCGCCGGATGCAATTACCACATAGGGTTCATGATTGCTCTTCAGAAAAGATATATTCTGATAAATGGCATCCGCCGTCCCCCGGTACCAATTACTGTTGTCCGCCGTCATAACAGGAGTAAACACATAGAGCCCTCCCTGCTTGCGCCCGAAATCCCACCACTTGGAGGAACTTAAATGTTCATTTAAGCTCCTTGCATTGTACTGCGTCACCACAGCAACCTTCTGAATGTGGGAGTTGGCCATATTGCTCAGGGTAAAATCTATGCTGCGGTAGCTTCCTGCAATGGGCATTGCACAAATAGCCCTCTTCTGTGACAGCTCCTGCATTCTCCGGTTATTTCCGCCTGCTAATACGATTCCTATTGCTCTCACTACTGTTCACCTGCCTTAATCAATGTTTTACCGCTTGCGAGATATGAATCCTGATAATCGGCAGCCGTAGTCTCGCCGAAAATAACTGTATTTTTCCCCACCGTAATGCCATCAGGGATCACACTTCTCTCACCTATCGTTACTATCCCATGATTGTAAATGTGCGGTGCGGTGTCATTCTCCGCCTCCTCGCCCATTCCCAGCCGCACATTGCTGCCAATCTGCACTTCCTCCGCAACAATTGCCTTGTACAATTCACACTGATCCCCAATCTGGGTTTGGTTCATAATAATGGAATCCCGTACCACGGTTCCTTTTCCTATGGTAACGCCGCAGCCAATCACAGAATTGTAAACCTTGCCGTAGACATCCGTACCCTCTCCGATAATGCTGCGTTCCACCACACTGTCCTTATCAAAATACTGGGGCGGCTGAATCTCGCTCTTGGTATAAATCTTCCAATATTCCTCATACAGGTTGAACTCCGGCACAATATCAATGAGTTCCATATTCGCTTCCCAATAGGAATTCAGGGTTCCCACATCCTTCCAATAACCGGTAAACTCATACGCATACAGGGGCGCTCCCTTCTCATGACAATATGGAATCACATGCTTGCCGAAATCAAGCGCAGGCTGTTCGGCCATCGTAATCAGCGCTTTCTTCAGCGTCTTCCAGTTAAAGATATAGATTCCCATGCTGGCAAGATTGCTTCTGGGATGTTCCGGCTTCTCCTCGAATTCCGTTATCCTCCTGTTCCCATCCGCTATCATAATGCCGAACCGGCTGGCCTCTTCCATGGGTACGGGCATCACTGCAATGGTGACCTCCGCACCGTTTGCCTTATGGAAATCCAGCATGGCCTCATAATCCATCTTGTATATGTGATCTCCTGAGAGTATCAGCACGTATTCAGGATGATAACTTTCCATATACTCCAGATTCTGATAAATGGCATTGGCCGTACCGGTATACCACTCACTGTTGGTACTCTTCTCATACGGGGGAAGCACTGTAACACCGCCGATATTACGATCCAAATCCCATGGAATTCCAATACCAATATGCGCATTCAGCCGCAGCGGCTGATACTGGGTCAGAACCCCCACTGTATCCACACCTGAATTAATACAGTTGGAAAGCGGGAAATCAATGATACGATATTTTCCTCCAAACGCTACGGCAGGCTTTGCTACCTTGGATGTAAGCACACCCAGACGGCTGCCCTGTCCACCTGCCAACAACATGGCAATCATTTCTTTTTTGATCATGTCATCACCTCTGTCTAGCCTTCTTCCAGTTTACTGGTATGTCCATTATAACACATGTTTCCAAAAAATGGAATGTTTTTACATTAAAATTATGTCGTTTTTACTTGTCCCTTATCAATTTTATATATTATTCGCAATGTAAAAGACATATTTTTATGCACTTTTCCAATATTCATATTACAAATCCGTAAATTTATTAGTTATTTTTCTACAGATTCTACAATTTCACTTTTTACCCGAAAAATCCCGTTTTTCTATTTTCCGTTTGTATTTTGTAACGCATATGCTTATAATAACTGTATAAAGCATAAAAGGAGAACAAAATGCATGTACGAAATCAATTTTAAAAATCCTGTCTCCATACATTTTATAGGTATCGGCGGCGTCAGCATGTGCGGCCTTGCAGAACTGCTGTGGGACGCAGGCTTCCATGTCTCCGGCTCCGATTGGTCTCACAGCGCACGGACCGACCATCTGGAAGCAAAAGGGATTACCGTATTTTATGGACAACGGGAAGAAAATATTACAAGAGAAATAGAATGCATGGTTTTTACCAGCGCAGTCCACCCGGATAATCCGGAATATATGGCCGCACAAAAATTACAGATTCCCTGCCTTACCAGAGGAGAACTTATGGGGCAGGTTATGAGAAACTATGCCACCCCCATAGGTGTCAGCGGTACCCATGGCAAGACCACCACCACCTCCATGATAAGCGAAATTCTGCTCCATGCCGATTTGGATCCCACTCTGTTTATCGGCGGGAATCTGAAGACCATCGACGGCTGTCTGCGCATAGGCAGATCCGGCTATTTTGTTACGGAAGCATGTGAATATACCAATAGTTTTCTAAGTTTCTCTCCAAAGATCGGCATAATATTAAATATAGAAGAAGATCACCTGGACTTTTTTCAGGATCTTGCCCATATCCGCCGCTCTTTCCGGCGTTTTGCCGAGCTGCTGCCCGCAGACGGGACTCTGATTATCAACGGCGGAATTGAGAACCTTTCGGAGCTTACCGAAGGCTTAGTCTGCCGTGTCATTACCTTTGGCAGTGATATTAAATCAGATTACTGCTTTGATCATCTCACTTACAACGAAACAGGACATCCCGGTTTTACCCTGCATGATCCCAAAGGGCAGGAACGCCGTATCTCTCTGAAAGTTCCCGGAGAACATAATGTATATAATGCCGTGGCTGCCGCCGCCCTGGCCGATGTGCTTTCCATTGAAAATACTGTCATCACAGCCGCACTTCATGACTTTACCGGTGCGGACCGCCGTTTTGAATACAAGGGAACCATAGGCGGCGTCACTGTGATCGATGATTATTCCCATCATCCCACCGAAATCACCGCCGCCCTGAAGGCAGCCGCCAAATATCCCCACAAAACCCTTTGGTGTGTCTTCCAGCCTCACACATATTCCAGAACCAAAGCCTTTCTGAAAGAATTTGCCCGGGCCCTTACGCTTGCGGACAAAATCGTGCTTGCGGATATTTATGCCGCCAGGGAAACGGATACTCTGGGAATCAGTTCCCAGACACTCCGGGATGAAATCCGGGCGCTGGGGCATGACTGCGAATATTTTTCCACTTTTGATGAGATTGAAAATTTTTTACTGGAAAATTGCATAAACGGTGATATGTTGATAACTATGGGAGCCGGAGATGTAGTGAAAATCGGAGAAAAGCTGCTTGGCATATAATTTATCCACAAATCCACAGTTCAAAGAAGTGTATCGTCTGCCTTTGAGCTGTGGATATCTCACGCCGCAGACCTCTGCAATAGACATATGCCTGGTATGATTATCCACATTTTCCACCTTTTTCACAATTCTCCGGCTCTCAGAAGACCCCTGAATCTTTCGGAAATTTGCCTATTTCTTTTTAAAAGACCTTGTGCTATACTCAGGAATATATTCCGGTGACAGGCCGCTGCCGCATATCGGACATGCTGTCTGCGAGGAATCTGTCTTCGTCAGGCCGGTACCATCAAAAGGCGCCTGAACTGTAACTATTTCATAACGATTCATCTCCGGTGATTCTCTGTGTACGCAGAACGCATTTTTCCTCTGCCATAAGAAAATCTCCGGCGATGTCAGAGAGGGAGGGTGCATCCAATGCCACGTTTGACAATTTACCAGAACAACCGCAGAGAGTCCACAATGATTTCCAATCTATTTATTGACGAATATATGACGGATGCCAATGATGCCCAGATAAAGGTCTACCTTTATCTGCTCCGCATGATGAACGCACATCAGGCTACCAGTGTATCCGATATGGCCGACAGGTTTAACTATACGGAAAAGGATGTGATCCGTGCGCTGGCTTATTGGGAAAAACGACAGCTGATGGATTTGGATTATGACAATAATCAAAACCTTATAGGCATCCATATTCATGAGATATCTGCTTCCGAAACGGCAGATATGGAAAGCAGCATCCCAGCGGCATCCTGCTTTGTACCCGCTCCGGTGTTTAAGGCTGCACCGACAATTTCCATGTCATCAGTCCCGGCAGATATGCCCCCCCAAAAGGCAGCCGCTGCCTTTACCGCACCTTCCGGGGAAAGGCCCCCAATTGCTTCCCCCTATGAAAAGCCCTCCTATTCTGCGGACCAGCTTCAGGCATTCAAAAACCAGCAGGAAACCGGGCAGCTTTTGTTTATCGCAGAATCATACATCGGCAGACCTTTAACCCCTTCGGAAATGAAGACTATTTTGTATTTTACCGATGTGCTTCACTTTTCCGATGATTTAATTGATTATCTGCTTCAATATTGTGTGGACAGAGACAAAAAGGATTTTAAATACATAGAAAAAGTTGCCGTGAGCTGGGCGGAACAGGGCATTACAACGCCGAAGCAGGCCCAGAAAATGTCTGTCCGGTATGATAAGAATGTCTATGTTATCATGAACGGCCTGGGAAAAAGCGGTTCTCCTACCATGAAAGAACTGGAGTATATTACCCGCTGGCTGAAGGATTATCATTTTTCCACGGATATTATCATGGAAGCCTGCGAACGCACTGTCCTGGCCACTGACAAGCATCGATTTGAATATGCGGAAAGCATTCTGAATAACTGGAAACGGCAGAATGTACGGCATAAATCCGACATTCTGACCATAGATGACAGATACCATCAGCGAAAGAAAAACGATACGGCCGGGCAGAAACAATTTTCCAACCGCTTCAACCAATTTACGCAGAACCAGTATGATTTTGATGTTTTAGAGCAGGAATTACTCAGCAATTAACCCCTTGCAGCAGCTTTCAATGAGGAAAATGAACATGGCTCTCAACAATTCTCAATACGAATCCATAATGAAAGGATATGAACGGACCAGCCGCGCCAACCGGCTGCTCTCTGAGTCACGCAGGGAGAAAGTCTGTAACACAATTCCCGGCTTTCGGGAATTGGCAGCTTCCGTCAGCACATATTCCGCCGCCAGTGCCCGCAGCATGCTGGAGGGAGATGACAATGCCCTGCCCAGGCTCCGCAGACAGCTGGCTGAAATAGCCGCTTCCCAGAAGCAGCTGCTGGAACAGTATGGTTTCCCATCCGATTATCTGGAACCCATTTACTGCTGTCCCGACTGTCAGGATACCGGCTACATTTCTGCCGCAAACGGTTTGAAAGAAAAATGCCATTGTTTCAGGCAGCAGGAAATCTCCATCCTATACGCACAGTCCAATATCCAGGAGACCATCCGCACAGAGAATTTTTCCACCCTTTCCTATGAATATTATCAGGATGAGGATCTGCGCCGATTTGAAGACGCCGTAAAATTATGCAGGGATTTTATACTAAATTTCCCAGAGGACTACCGCAATTTCTTTTTTTATGGTACAGTAGGTACAGGCAAAAGCTTTCTGTCAGGATGTATTGCAAAGGAGCTGCTGGAAAAGGGGCATTCCGTAATATACTTCAGCGCTTCCGGCCTGTTTGACTTATTGGCCCGCCACTCCTTTGATTTCAAATCAAAAGAATCCCTGCCGGGTCTGTATGAGGATTTGTACAACTGTGATCTGCTCATTATTGACGATCTCGGCACAGAGATCACGAACACGTTTGTGAACTCTCAATTATTTTCCTGTATGAATGAGCGGCATCTGCGCAGAAAATCCGTTCTGATTTCCACCAATCTCAGTCTGGCGGAAATTCGCGACCGATATTCGGATCGGATTTTCTCCCGAATTACCAGTAACTATTCTTTATGTAAACTCACAGGCACCGATATCCGCATATTAAAAAAGCGGAAATTAAACTACAGGCCGCCGGAATTTACAGCAGAAAAATGAGCAAAGGAATCTGTAATCAACAGTGCACTACAATACAAAAAGAAAGAGGATATTTTCATGGGCAATCGCGAAGAAAAAAGGAACCTGGAAACCATTCCCGTAGGATCATTGGGAATGATTGCACTTGAGGGCTGCAGATCGCTAGGCGAACAGATAGATCAATATCTCGTCAAATGGAGAGCCGAACGCGAAAGCGAACACAAGGAATCTCTGGCATTTGCAGGTTATCAAAGAGAAAGCTATCTGTTAAAATCAGCCGTTCCTCGCTTTGGTTCCGGAGAGGCAAAAGGAATGATTCTTCAGTCTGTCCGGGGCACCGATCTGTATCTGCTGGTTGATGTATGCAATTATTCATTGACTTATTCACTCTGCGGCCATGAGAATCACATGTCGCCCGATGACCATTATCAGGATTTGAAACGTGTCATCGCTGCAGTAGGGGGCAAGGCCCGGCGTATTACAGTCATCATGCCTTTTCTCTACGAGAGCCGCCAGCACAAGAGAACTGCCAGAGAATCTCTTGACTGTGCATTGGCGCTGCAGGAACTGGTTCAGATGGGTGTGGACAATATTATTACTTTTGACGCCCATGATCCCAGAGTACAAAATGCAATTCCTCTTCATGGTTTTGAAACGGTACAGCCCGCCTATCAGTTTATCAAAGGACTCCTCCTCCACGAAAAGGATCTGAAAATAGATTCCGGTCATATGATGGTAATCAGTCCCGATGAAGGAGGCATGACCCGTGCCATCTACATTGCCAATGTGCTGGGCCTGGACATGGGCATGTTCTATAAACGCCGGGATTACACCAGAGTGGTGAACGGACGCAACCCCATTGTTGCCCATGAATTTCTGGGCACCAGTGTGGAAGGCAAGGATATGATTATCATAGATGATATGATATCGTCCGGTGAAAGTGTATTGGAGGTTGCGGCTGCATTGAAGGAGCGAAAGGCAAATAAAATTTTTGTATTTGCTACCTTCGGCCTGTTTACCAGCGGCCTCGAAAAGTTTGATAACGCATTTGCATCAGGCATTATTACGAAAGTACTCACCACCAATTTAATCTATCAGACACCTGAACTGTTAAAGCGGGAGTGGTATGTCACCTGTGATATGAGTAAGTATATAGCTTACATTATTGATACCCTGAATCATGATTCCTCTATCAGCGATCTGCTGAATCCAAACGAAAGAATACAGAGTATTGTGGCAAAATATAAAAGGGGCGAACTTTAACGGTTCGCCTTTTGCGGTTCGTCTGTGATTTCATTATTTCATTGTTACTTCCACACATGCCAACGGCCTTTATCAGAAAATGCGCATCTGTTACCACAAATGTAAACCACAAGCAAAAAGCAGTTGACACTTATAGCAAAAATATGTATACTCTTAATAGTAAACCATTTACTTTTTTGGTTTACAATTATTATAACAAAAAACAGAAAAAGAGGTAGAAACATGAACAAAGCAAGCACCACATCAAAGCCGGGCTTCCAGGTAAAGCAGTTGGCATTAACAGGTCTGATGTCAGCAGTGATCTGCATTCTGGCTCCCATATCATTCCAAATTCCTGTCAGTCCCGTACCAATTTCCCTGGGATTCCTGGGAATTTATTTTGTTGTATCTGTGGCGGGAATGAAAATCGGTACTATTAGTGTTGTCATTTATATTTTGCTGGGCCTTGCAGGACTTCCTGTATTCACCGGTTTCACAGGAGGCCCCGGCAAATTATTCGGCCCCACAGGAGGATATATTGTGGGCTATCTATTTATGGCATTGATATGCGGTTACTTTATTGACAGATGGGGAAATCGCATTCTTCTCACCTTTGCAGGAATGCTCATCGGCACCTGTGTCTGCTATTTATTCGGCACCGTGTGGCTGGCCTTTCAAAGTTCCTATACATTTCCCGAAGCGCTTGCTGCAGGTGTTCTGCCTTATATTCCCTTTGATCTGGTAAAATTAGTCCTTGCTGCCACACTTGGCCGGGAACTGCGCACACGATTAAAAAAAGCAGACTTACTCTGATTCCTTTTCTGATAATTAATACCTTGACTTCCCGTTCTAACTAAAATGTCCGCCAAAGCGGACATTTTTTACACAATTTTCTTATAATTCTCTTTACATAAAACAATATAGACAAGATAACAAACAAGATATTTTTCAGACACTACTTGGTATCGTATAATGTCACTACATTATCCTTGGCATCATACATGGCAATCTCACTGCAATCAGCCGGAAGCACCAGTGCAAAAGGTTTCGTCGGCTCCACCGGCATGATTTCCTCAGCAGCGCCATTCCCTGTGACAACCTTACATATATTGTCCTGATTCAAAGACAGCAATACAATTCCTTTGTTTTCAAAAGCAATCCCTTTTACTTTCTCTGACATAAGTTTCTCCGTACCACCCTCTGCAAAAAAGTATCCGTATGATAATCCTTCCCTGGTCAAATAAACAGAATACACATATTGCTGTACGTCCTCATCATAAAAAAGCATCGCACAGATATCTTCATTGACCGCCTGAACAAGTTCCCAACTGCTTGGGACATTGTGTCTTTCTCTGGCGTCCTGTTCCAGCCTGCTGCCCGACACCCCAAGAATATCTGCCTTCCATACAATTAAAAATGCCAGCAAAATAATCAATACGATTCCCACTAAAATCGGGATTTTTTCTGTTTTCACGTTTTCTGCCTCCTGATGAATATGATATGTATAGGATAACCTTTCGACAGCTTCCTACTTTAAATATTGACATTTTACCATATTTTTCCTCATTCGTCCAGATGCAGAAAATAACAGTGTAGTTCTCAAATTAACAGTTCATAACAGGCCAGACAGGTCACTGAGCTGTTACAACAGTTCAGAAAAAGCAGCGCCCCTTACACCTGACCTGCCAGATACCCTCCCCAAAACACATCCGCCACATGTTTATACCCCAGTTCATTCTGATCCAGTCTGAACCGGCAGTCTCCCGCAACACCTCGCCGCTCAACATACCTCCCTGCTCCAGCCTGCAGGAGCGGATATCCGTTTCAAAGCTTCCGATTTCCGCAATATGCCCGTTTCGATACTGATAAACACGAGTGAGCGGATCCCACGCTGGGCGATGCCCTCTAATCTTACGAAAAAGGGTGATGCCCATGAGCGTGATGGAAGTTTTGACATGATTGCTTGTTATCTTTGCGGCTCTGTCTTACATAGACAATCATAAAAAGAAATAAGCATCCCAACCCTCACAAAGTTCAGATGCTTATTCTTTAATAATATTTTTACTGGGGGCAAATCGGACCTTCATGTCCGATCAGCTTTCTAAGTAGATTATACACTAGAGCTGCTTGTTTTTCAAGCGGCTCTTTTAACATTTGAATGTATGAATGTTCCAGATAATAAGATGTCGGCAATATTACCTGATTGTTGGTGAAAATATACATTTCATCCATAAATAGAAAGCAGGCTTTCTATTGTCAAGACTTATGAATGGCATGGCTGAACTGTTACAAAAGTTAAGTCAAAATTTGAGTCAGGGCTTGACATTTTCCGCTTTTCCTATATAATTAGACTTCGGAAAAGCCCATAAAAATAAGTCTTTTCCAAATACAATCCGTGAGTTCGAGACCTTCCTCACGTAAAACAAAACTAAAGGAGAAGAAAAAATGAACAAGAAAACCATGTACCTCACTCATGCAGCTGCGATTGCTGCTCTTTATGTTGTGCTGACATTTCTGGCCAACGCCTTTGGATTGGCAAATTATGCCGTCCAACTCCGTTTCTCGGAAGCCCTGACCATTCTACCCTTTTTCACCCCGGCTGCCATACCCGGATTATTTGTCGGCTGCCTGTTAGCCAATATTTTTACCGGTGCAGCGCTTCCAGACATTATATTTGGTTCTCTGGCAACCTTGATTGCCGCCCTGGGAACCTGGAAATTACGGAATCATAAATGGCTGGCGCCCCTCCCGCCCATTATTGCCAACGCCGTCATAATTCCGCCTGTCCTGCTGTTTGCCTATAGCATCAAACCTCTCTGGTTCTCCTTCTTAACCGTTACCCTTGGAGAAATCCTTTCCTGCGGTGTTCTTGGCATGCTATTGCTTTTCGCTCTGCAGAAATATGCCAAAAATTTATTTAAGCCCCGCCAATATTGCAGTTAATCTATCAGCCGCAAATAATGTACAAAGTATTCCTGCACAAAGTAAGAGAAAAGCCCGCCTCTTTTGGCGGGCACAAACAATTAATGTTCTCTCATCTCGGCGAATGAATTATTACAATCAATGAACCTGGTGCAATATATCATCCAATTCTTTCTTCTGTATTTTATATAATTTCCGGAAATATTTCACCAGCGGATAATATAGCGGAATCGTTAGAAACACAATCCATCCCGGATGCCATAAAGAAGCAAACACTCCCAGGCAGAGGTAAAGAAAAGTTACAAATACCGGATATGCAAAATATTTGGCATCCCCTTTCTCTAATGCCATCATGGCGGTCTGCCACATAGGCGGTATAAAGAACAGCATCCATCCAGGATGCCATGCATTCCAGAAAGCGCCCAATATGAAAAATGCTATGGCCACTACAACATAGATGGGAAAATGGCGCAGCATACTATAATCAATCTTCGGCCGCTCCTCCTCTATTATCACAACCGATTCCTGCTCCCTCTTCATTACCGGTTCGGGATGCCATTGCTCTGCCGTCTTCAGGATAGCCCCTTCGGGCTGTCTCTGTTCCACCGGCTCTGCCTTCTTCAGTATTACTCCTTCAAGCTGCCGCTGCTCCATCATCTCTGCCGTCTTCAGGACTGCCCCTTCGTGCTGCTGTGTCTCCCTTCGCATCACTGTTTCCGGCGTCCTCTGCTGCACCTGTTCTGTTTCCCCTGGTATGCCGGCCTCCATCTCCCCTTGTTCCATATGGCCCATCTCCTTACCGACATCGGAACCGGAATGTCCGTTACCGGTCATCAATAAATCATCCAGTGATATCCGATACAGCCTGGCCAGCGATATCAAATTATCCGTATCCGGCGAAGCCTCCGCCCTCTCCCATTTACTAACCGCCTGTCTGCTGATGCCCAGCTTCTCTGCCAGCGCTTCCTGGGATAAGTTATGTGTTTTCCGAAGCTCTACAAGCTTGTTTGCAACTTCAATATTCATTTTCTCCTCCTATTTAAAGTTCCGCCTCTGCACTTCGGTGCCCCTGAGGGGAAGGGTTGTTCAGCCGCATACGCGTCTGAAAACCCTTCCGGGCACCTCCGTTCCGAGGCTGTTTTGAATTTCCTCTTGACACTTCTTGGCTGGACTTACACCATTACTTTTCTTATGACTATTTTTATGACTATCTTTATGACTATCTTTATGACTATTTTCTATTACAATTTTGATTAACAATTTTCTATTACAAATTTCTATGGCAGTCTGCCCTTTGATGATAGTCTGAAATTCTTAATTAAACTATATCATTTTTTGCAGAGCTGCGCTACCACTTCCAGTTTGAATTTCCAGATTTAATGTAAAAAAACGCTGCAACCATTGGTTGCGGCGTCCTTTCATCTTATGGCCGGCAGTTGTCTCACAAGCTTCTGTATGTGATAAACTGATTTCCGTTCTGCTCAAACCACTCCTTGGCATCATTCATTCCCATTCTGTAAATAGTTCCTGTCTGAGGATTCATAATACCCACACTGTTTTCATTGAATCCCACCAATACCACACCGGAACCATCTTCCAGCAGCACCAGCACCGGAATATCTCTGTTTACAAAATACAGTACCGCATCCAGACTACATCCGGTAAGATCCATTACGATATCCGAATCCAGCCCTTTCTGCAGAATCTCTGCTGCCTTCCGGCCCTCATCCAACTCTTCCTGCGTATTTCTGCTGATACCTCTATACCCAAGCATGGCATTAATGCATACAGCCAGCGCCCCTTGTTCCTCCGTTGCCGAAGCCTCCTTAATTGCCAATATCTGATTTCTGGGCATTCTGTTGCCCCGCAGCCAAATGCATTCTCCCCGTTCACTCACCACCACGCCTGCACTGGAATATGCAAGATCCACTGCCCCGGCCGGCGAGGTATAAATTCCGCTGACACCATAGACATCATACACATAATACCTGGTTCTTTTCTCTTCTTCCGGCACCAGAAGCCTTCTCCCCCCCTCATATACCACTTCTTTCGGTGTCATTATTTTTACACTTTTACTGTCAATCGTCTTCCTGGTCTGAATTTCCACGTAACGCTCATATTTATCAATGTCCGCGGCAACAATCATATTTCTTCCCGTTTCCGTTTCCGCGTTATTCATAATATGATCCTGCATTACTTCCTGATACTCTCCGGATTCCAGACGTCTGACCCTGTCCAAGGTAATCTGGTTGTCGGACACGGTACATGCTGTCACATAGATATCCTTCTGTGTATACTCCTTCAGCAATTCTCCGGAAGCGCTGCGGATACAAATCTTATACATGGGGAAAAAGACCCCTCCCGAACTTTCTTCCCTGATATCCTTTGTATACGCCACACCATATATAATATCTTCCCCCATAAATCCAAGCGGACAAATGGACTCCCCTGCGGCTGCAGAAATCTTTTTCTGTGTATCGTCACCAAGATTACTAATATACAATTCCGTACTATGATAGCTGTCCTCTCCGTCAGCCCAGACTGCTATCCTGTTATCCTCCGAAATCAGCAGGCCCCCATCCTGCTTAATCTCCAATACCTGTGAGTATGTCTTTTCCGCCAAATCAACCCTGTACATCACTTGGTCCAGTATCAGGTACAATTTCTGCTCCCGGTTCAGATATAACAGCTGCTCCATTTCTGCCGCCAATATAGAATGGGTCTTATGATATGGAATGTACACTAACTCCTCTATGGTATTCTGTGCGCCATTATAAGTATAAATCTGCACACCGACCTCACCCTCATGCCTGCCCCGGTTCATATATCCATACACGGCAAACTGTACATTTCCGCCTTCCCCCACATTCAGCGCCTTCACTTTGTGTCCGGCATATATTGTCCTTGCATCCCCATGTTCTTTGTCATAAAAACTGAAAATCTGAACCAGACGATTACTCACCACATCATAGCTGAACAGACGATTTGCCACCTGGAATACCACTATATTTCCATCATCGCTTTCCAGCAGCGGCACATCCATTCCCGTAATCCCAAGCAGCAGTTTATCATTGGCACACATCTGCTCCGCATCCGGAATCTGTGTCATAGTCCGCTCATAGTCCAGCAGATACATTCTGTCCACCGTATAACGGAGACGGTAAATTTCTTCCACCATATACCATGTTGTATTCTTTCCCTCCGAAGTGGACACAACATAATTTCCCCGTAAGGACGCCGTCTGCTCCGCAATCTCTGTCAGTTGAATCCCATAATCCCCCACCTGCGCCACGTCCAGATTTCCCCATGTCATCTGCCGGAAGCTGCTGTGAATATTTACTTTGTGGAATGAACTGTTATCTTCCAGCCTTGCATTGGTTTCCAGATAAATCGCCAGTTCCGCAGCTGCCTCTCTGTCGTACAGTTTCTCATGAAAATCAATACAAAAACCCAGCTTTTCCGCACCATGCACATTATCACTCCACAGAATCCGAGTATAATAGGCAGCCTGCCCTCCCTCCAGCGCAAGATAAATGGCCAGCGCATATTCCCTGTCCTTCTCAATCAGATCCTTCAGCGCAATATTTCCCGAAATCTGATCGCCCTCCCTTGTCAGCTCACTGACTTCCGAATTTTCAATCAGCCGTTCGCCATCTATGGTTCTTACCTCTATGAAAACGCCTATCACATCCTGCCCATAGGTATCCACAATAAAACCGGTATTCCTGTTCTTCCCCAATATGGTCACAGTATCCCTCTGAAATGCTATATCTGTTGCAGCAGTGACACCGTGAAGCTGGTTATACTCCATTCCGTCCATAACCATGGTCACCATGGGAAGTGTGGCCGGTGCCATTTCCATCGTCAGATTATCATGGCCTTTATTCATTAACTTGCTGAAAATTACCAGTGCCAACAGAAAGGTGCAGAAAAAAACAAAAAGCTTTACCAGACTTTTTCTCATAGCAGCTCCTTCAATGCAGGATTCACATGTAAAAATTCCATCACTTTCCTGACAGCCTCCGACTGCATGGCAGACTTCGGCCGCATACCGGATGCCTTTACTGCCCGTATCATAAGATTTTTAGGCGTATGTTCCATATCAATAAACTCCAGAATCTGAGTGTCATAACCGTTTTCTTCAAGCAGATCTGCCCGCAGAGCATCTGTTATCAGCGCCGCCATACGTTCCCTGATGACTCCGTATTTCAATATGGGCTGCAGTTCGCTGCAATGTATCTGCCCGTTCAGCTCATGCTGACAGCAGGGCACCGCCAAAATAACCTCAGCTCCCCACTTGACAGCCTTTTCCAGGGCATAATCCGTTGCCTTATCACAGGCATGTAATGACACCACCATATCCACATGATCCGCACCCTGAAAACTGCTGATATCGCCCTGCTTAAACTCCAGCCTGTCATAATGCAGTTTTTCCGCCAGCTCCCTGCAGTGCAGTATCACATCCTCCTTCAAATCCAATCCGGTCACATGAATATCCCTGTGCTGCAGCTTGTGCAGATAATAATACATAGCAAATGTCAAATAAGACTTCCCACAGCCAAAATCAACAATACGAAGGGTTCTGTCTGCAGGAAGCTTATCCATGATATCCTCTATCAATTCCAAATAGCGGTTAATCTGCCGGAATTTATCATACCTTGCTTTGGCAATCCGCCCATCCGCTGTCTGGACTCCCAGGCCAATCAAAAAGTCTGCCGGCTGCCCCTCCTGTAAAATATACTGTTTGGCGCGATTGTGTGACAGCTCCCTCTGTTCCTGTCCTGTTTTCCCGTCCGGCCTTCGTCTGCGTTTTATATTGACCGCTCCTTTTTTACTCACCAAAACCGTTGCCTCTTCGCCCACAGCTCCCAACTGCGCCTGCCGAAACAAATTCTCCATATAGCGGCACAGCCGCTCTGTCATTTCCTCCCTCTGATAATTGGAGTGAAACACCTGTGTCCCACGGTAAAGGGTCTCCTGAAAATACAGCTCATTCCGTATCACCACCGGCCTGACTTTTACCTTCACCGCCTGATTGGCATCCCTGGTATTGCTGAGTACAATCTGTATCAAATTCTGATCCAGCATCCGCCGGAAAAGCTCTCTAAGTTCATCCATCATTTTCTTCTATCTTCAATAATATATTTTCCCTCTGCGGCCTCCATGCCGGCGTTTATATACCTCATTAAACAATAGGATAACAATCATATCCTCATGGGGCGGATTCTTTTCTTCCTGGCCCAGAATCTTACCTATTGATTTCGCCAGAGCCTGCAGGCTGTATCTGTCGGGGTATTCATCATATATCATGCTGCCTTCATAGTCTGCTTTATCTAAAATCTCTGCTATTCTGATCCGATAGCGCTTTACATCATTAGGATACAGCTGCTGCAGATACTCCAAATCCTGCAGCAGTTTCGCCTCATTCCCTTCTCCATAATAGTCGGGATAAGTCATATAAAAAGGAAGGGGCCCATTCCAGCCCCTTACTTCGTTTTCCGGCAACGGCTGTAATAATTTAGAATGAAATCCCATATGCATTCTTCTTTCGGTTTTTTAACAGCATATGCGTGTTTTCATCCAATTGTTACTGAATCCGCCGCAGCAATTATCACTTAATCTGCCCACATCATCGCAATATCCGGACAGCTTCCCATGGCACAGCAGCCCATCCCGGACCGGCTGCTATTTACTTCAACACCTGAATTCGCGCCAAAGCCCTCTGCAGAGCGGTCTCTGCTCTGGCAACATCCGTATTCGGTGTCCTGCTGCGCAGACGTTCTTCTGCCCGTTCCTTTGCCGCCACCGCACGTTTTTCATCAATCTCGCCCGGCCATTCAATGACCTCTGCAAGAATTGTCACACCCTCCGGAAGAATTTCAGCGAACCCTGCATGCAGGGCCGCCTCCTTCTCCGCCTCCGGCTCACTGATATTCAGGATACCGGGCTTTACGATCACTGTCATAGGAATATGCCCCGGCAATATGCCAATCTCGCCCTCTGTGGTATTAAACTCCACCATATCCACCTGATTCTCATAAAACACTTTGTCAGGAGTAACGATACGCAGAAGAAAACCATTTTTATCTGCCATAATTATACCTCTCAGTCCATGTGAGCAGCCGCTGCTCTTGCGCCGTAGAAAATCTTCGCGAAGCGGCCTCTGCCGCAAACGGTTAGATTACTTCTCACACTTAGCTAATACATCATCAATACTGCCTGCGTTCAGGAAATAGCTCTCAGGAATATCATCATGCCTGCCTTCCAGAATCTCCTTGAAACCGCGAATGGTCTCATTAATGGGCACATATTTACCTTCCATACCAGTAAACTGGCCAGCCACGAAGAATGGCTGAGACAAAAATCTCTGCACTTTACGGGCACGGGATACCACCAGCTTATCCTCTTCCGACAATTCATCCATGCCCAAAATAGCAATAATATCCTGCAATTCCTTATAACGCTGTAAAATCTCCTGTACGCCGCGGGCTGTTTGATAATGCTCATCACCCACAATTCTGGGATCCAGAATACGGGAAGTGGATTCCAGCGGATCAACCGCAGGATAAATTCCCAGCTCCACAATAGAACGGGACAACACAGTGGTTGCATCCAAATGGGCAAATGTTGTTGCAGGCGCCGGGTCAGTCAAGTCGTCTGCCGGCACATATACTGCCTGAACGGAAGTGATGGAACCGTTCCTGGTAGAAGTAATACGCTCCTGAAGCGCACCCATCTCCGTCTGCAGCGTAGGCTGATACCCCACTGCGGAAGGCATACGGCCCAGCAATGCGGACACCTCACTACCTGCCTGTGTAAATCGGAAAATATTATCAATAAACAGCAGCACGTCTTTTCCGCCCTTATCACGGAAATACTCTGCCATGGTCAGACCTGTCAGACCCACACGCATTCTGGCGCCCGGAGGTTCATTCATCTGACCAAATACCATGGTGGTCTTATCAATAACACCTGATTCCGTCATTTCATGATAAAGATCGTTCCCTTCACGGGTACGCTCACCCACACCGGTAAATACGGAATATCCGCCATGCTCTGTTGCAATATTACGTATCAGCTCCTGAATCAAGACGGTCTTACCAACACCGGCACCACCGAACAATCCAATCTTACCACCCTTCTGATAAGGGCAGAGCAAGTCAACTACCTTGATTCCTGTCTCCAATAATTCCTTTTCCGTAGCCTGTTCCTCAAATTTCGGTGCGGCTCTGTGAATGGGTTCATAAGAGACCCCCTCAGGCGCAGGTTTATTATCAATGGGCTGGCCCAAAACGTTAAAGATCCTGCCCAAAGTCTTCTCACCTACCGGAACAGAAATGGGCGCACCCGTGGCAACCGCATCCATGCCCCTCACCAGACCGTCAGTGCTTCCCATGGCAATACATCTGACAGTATCATCACCCAAATGCTGGGACACCTCTGCCGTCAGTTCACCTCCGTCGCTGGTAGGAATGCGGATTGCTTCGTTAATCTCAGGAAGCTTACCCTCATCGAAACGGATATCAAGCACCGCACCAATGACCTGAGTAACCTTACCTCTGTTTTCTCCTGCCATTTCAACCTCTTTCCGTCCGCTCCCACGGACAAATTCTGATTCATTAATCCATAGATTACTGCTTCACATTCAGCCAAGAGCCTCTGCCCCGGCTATAATCTCCGTCAATTCCTGTGTAATAGAACCCTGACGGGCTCTGTTATATTTCAATGTCAGATCGCTTATCATTTCCTCCGCATTGCTGGTGGCACTGTCCATCGCCTGCATACGGGCACCGTTTTCACTGGCAATGGATTCCCGCAATGCGCCGTAAATCAAACTTGTGACATACTTTGGTATCAGCAAATCCAATGCCTCCGCATCCTCCGGTTCGAAATTCATAACCGCAGCTGCCTCTCTGGCCCCATCGCTTCCTTCTACTGACTCATCATCACTTCCTGCTTCCACAGGAAGAAGACGCAGCAGAGTAGGGATATGGCTCACCGTATTTTTAAATGCGGTATATGCCAAGTAAATCTCTCCTATTTCACCGTCTGCAAAGGATTTGAGAAGTTTTTCCGACAATATTCTTGCATCCGCATACACAGGGCTCTCCACAATATCACTATTGCAATCCTTCACCTCATAACCATATCGTGTAAATGCCTCCCGCCCCTTATTCCCAAGGCAGAAAATCTGCAAATCTTCTTTATTCCATTCAGGATGCCTGGTTACCAGCTTAATCACATTGGAATTATAGCCGCCGGCCAGCCCCCTGTTAGAAGTAATCACAATAACAGCCTTTTTCCGGTTCCTCTCTGCATTTTCCGAACCGGCAGACTCTCCTGAGGTATTAGATGCAAGATACTTATGCTCCACATGCCCTATACGCTTCAATATACTATTTACCGTATCGTACATACAGTTGAAATAGTCCTTGGAACGCTCTGCACTTGCTCTGGCCCGCTGCAGTTTGACGGTGGATACCAGCTTCATAGCTTTTGTAATCTGCTGTGTACCCTGAATACTGCTCTTGCGGCGCTTGATATCACGCATCGATGCCATATTCTATCCCTCTCGCACTTTTCATTCTCTTCCTTATCATTCTCTTCAAAGTCCTGAAAAGCTGCTCTCTTTCTACTTATACTCAAGACCGCCGGAATTTATATTGACGGCCACTAAAACCTGCCAAGTAACCCGACTCACAAGCGAAATGCGCCAAGGTCATTGCGGCAGATTTCATCGCTCGTGAGTATACCAGTCTGCTCAGAACCGGAATCCGGCTGGCGGTCTTTCGTTATATCGCATGACGGCAATTTATCCGACGTGCTGCATAAACTGCTGCTTGAATTCTGCAATGGCCTTCTGAAGCACCTCTTCCGTGGCATCGGAAATCACTTTTTCCGCCGCAATATTACCGGGTACTTCCGGATATTTCGTATCCAGGAATTCAAAGAATTCCTTTTCGAATTGAGTGATCTTATCCACAGGCACATCCAGCAGATATTTCTTTGTTACCGCATAGATGATAATAACCTGATACTGTACCGGCATGGGAGCATACTGAGGCTGTTTGAGCACCTCTTTGATACGCTCGCCCTGTGCCAGCTTCTCCTTGGTATCATCATCCAATTCAGAGCCGAACTGTGCAAAACTTGCCAGCTCTCTATACTGCGCCAGCTCTGTACGTATGGGCGCCGCAATCTTCTTCATAGCCTTAATCTGCGCCGCACCGCCCACTCTTGATACGGAAAGTCCTGCATTGATAGCCGGACGGAAACCGGAGTTAAACATCTCTGTCTCCAGGTAAATCTGTCCGTCAGTAATGGAGATGACATTCGTAGGAATATATGCGGACACATCGCCTGCCTGTGTCTCAATAATAGGAAGTGCGGTCAGAGAACCGCCGCCATATTCCTCACTCATCCTGACTGCTCTCTCCAATAACCTGGAATGCAGGTAGAACACATCGCCGGGATATGCCTCACGGCCTGGCGGACGCCGGAGCAGCAGGGAGAGTGTACGATATGCCGTAGCATGTTTACTCAAGTCATCGTATATCACCAATACATCCTCGCCGTTTTCCATCCACTCTTCACCGATGGCGCAGCCTGAATAGGGAGCAATATACTGCAGGGGAGCAAGATCGCTGGCCGTGGACACCACCACGGTGGTATATGCCATGGCGCCATACTCTTCCAAAGTCTTCACGATATTAGCAATGGTGGAAGCCTTCTGTCCGATGGCAACATAAATACATTTTACATTCTGCCCCTTCTGGTTAATAATGGTATCAATTGCAATTGCCGTCTTACCTGTCTGACGGTCTCCGATAATTAACTCTCTCTGTCCTCTTCCAATGGGAATCATGGCATCAATTGCCTTGATACCCGTCTGAAGAGGCGTATCTACACTTTTCCTCGTGATAACGCCGCTTGCCACACGTTCAATCTTACGGTATTTAGCGGTCTGGATAGGCCCCTTGCCGTCAATGGGCTGCCCCAGGGAATTCACAACACGCCCCAGCAGAGCATCACCCACCGGCACTTCTACCACGCGCCCTGTGGTCTTGACCGTATCCCCTTCATTGATATTCCTGGCGCTTCCCAGCAATACCACGCCCACGTTATCTTCTTCCAGATTCAGCACCATGCCGTAAACTTCACCAGGGAATTCCAGCAGTTCGCCCTGCATGGCATTTTCCAATCCATGCACACGGGCAATACCGTCTGCAACCTGTATTACAGTACCCACATCGGATACATCCAATGTAGAGGCATACCGCTTAATCTGATCCTTGATCACTGAACTTATTTCTTCCGGTCTTAAATTCATGGATCTGTCGCACCTTTCTTCCAGTCAGTTACCCTAACTGAATTTGTAATAATTGCTTCGTCAAATCATTTAACTTCGTGCGGATACTGCTGTCCACCACTCTGTCGTTGATACGAATGATCATCCCTCCGATGATCGAGGAATCCACATCATAATGCAGTTCCACTTTCTTATACCCGCTGGTCTGCAGCAGCTTTGCCTCCAGTGCAATTTTCTGCCCTTCGCCAAGCTCCGCCGCAGTCGTCACATAAGCCACGCCTATTTTCTGCTGTTCCTTTACCCTATCGGTAAAGTGCGCAAAAATATCGGGCAGATCTCTATAACGCTCCTTGGAGACGACAATTTTCAAAAGTCCCGCCAGCTCATCGCTGACCCTTCCCTGAAAGACATCTTCCACAACATGCAGTTTATCCTGTTTGGGAATTCCAGGATGTTTCATCAGTTCATCAAACTGAGGATTCTGCTCCAGCACCTGATTGACACAGCGGATCTCTTCCATCAGTTCCAAAGCCTTGCCCTCGCCTGATTCCATGGCAATCTCATACAAAGCTTCACCATATGTCTTGGACACTAATTTAGCCATGTCTTATCACCCATTTCCTTTAAGGTCTCATCAATCAGCTGATTCTGTATCGTAGTATCGATAGATACTGCTACCACTTTGCTGGCCATAAGGGATGCTACGGAAATGATTTCTCTCTTCACATCATCTGAAAGCTTCTGTCTCTCAAGCTCTGCCTCCACACGCGCCCTCTCTAAGATACGGGCAGCTTCTTCCTTAGCCTGGGCAATGATCTGATTCTCATTGTTCAGAGCCTTTTTGCGGGCTTCACTTAAAATGCCTTCCGCTTCCTTGTCGATATTCTTCAGTTTTGCTTCATACTCTCCCCTTAATTTCTGAGCCTCTTCCATATCCTGCTTTGCTGTTTCCAGCTCGCCGTGAATCTTCTCCCTGCGGCTGTTCAGCATTTTCCTCACAGGATTGAACAGAAAATAGCTCATAATCAAGAACAGGAAAAAGATAGCAATAATCATCAGAACAGCATCGGCCACCAGCTGCCAGTCCAGGTCAAACAGTCTCGACATGGACTCGCCCCCTGTTAAAAGTATCATTCTCTGCCTCCTTTCTGCCTCCTATAAGCTCTGCACTTATCTTACGGCAGAAGAGGTTTCACGAACAATAACAGAATTGCTACCAGCAAACCATACAGACCCGTGGTTTCCGCCACTGCCTGTCCAAGGAGCATGGTTGACATAACCTTAGACTGTGCACCGGGATTACGTCCAACTGCCGCAGCCGCATGTCCTGCTGCAATACCCTGTCCAACACCAGGTCCAATACCGGCGATTACCGCCAGACCTGCACCAATTGCAGAACAACCTAAGATAAAGTTTTCATTGAAATCCATTCTTTTTTCCTCCT
>CAJUAP010000047.1 GCA_910584435.1 uncultured Acetatifactor sp. | reverse complement strand
AACCAGGGAAGGAAATTTCATCTGCAAAGGGCGCAGCTGAAATTTCCTTCCGGGCACCTATGTTCCGAGACTGTGTTTAAATCTCCTCTTGACATTTCTTAGCCGTAATGTTCCATTTGCCCCTTGGGGCAGGTTTCATTCTGCATACCAGCCATAGCTTTTAATTATCTACCTCAACGCCGAAATTCGCGCATAATGCGGCAAGGCCGCCCTGATATCCGCTGCCGATGGCATTGAACTTCCACTCATTGCCATTCTTATACAATTCTCCAAACACCGCTGCGGTCTCTATGGAGAAATCTTCCCCTAAATCATAACGCAGAAGTTCCTCTCCGTTAGTTTCATTGTAAATCCTGATAAAGGCATTGTTCACCTGGCCGAAATTCTGACGTCTGCTCTCCGCTTCATATATGGTCACCGTAAAAGCAATCTTGGTAATATTGGCGGGCACCATGGAGAGTTCAATCTTAATCTGCTCATCGTCCCCTTCTCCGGCACCGGTCAGGTTATCACCCAGATGCTTCACACTGCCTGAAGGGTGCTCCAGATTGCCGAAGAATACGAAATCCTCCTGGCTGGATACTTTGCCGCTGTCTGTCAAAAGAAACGCTGCCGCATCCAAATCAAAATCCCCTCCGGTGTCAAACTGGTTCACATCCCAGCCCAGCCCCACTACTACCTTGCTCAACCCCGGATTACCTTTTGTCAGGCTGACTTTCTGCCCTTTTTGTAAAGAAACTGACATAACTGTTTTCCTCCTATTCCAGTTCCGCATCTGCCCTTCGTTACCCTTGCATGGGAGATGCTGTTTTTATTTATTCCAGTTCCGCATCTGCCCTCCACTTCCCTTGCATAGTATCTCCCGGCAGATGCTGTTTTTTAAGCAACTTCTATGCCGTAATGTCCGCACAGTGCTGCAAGACCGCCCTGGAAGCCGCTTCCGATGGCATTGAACTTCCATTCACCGTTCAGTTTGTATAACTCGCCTACTACAATGGCAGTCTCTATGGAGAAATCTTCACCCAAATCATAACGGATTAATTCCTGCCCTGTAACCTCATCCACGATTCGGATAAATGCATTGGACACCTGTCCAAAATTCTGACGCCTAGCATCCGCATCATAAATGGTAACTGTAAATGCAATCTTGGATACATTGCCGGGGATCTTCGTCAAATCCACCTCAATCTGCTCATCATCACCCTCGCCTTCGCCGGTCAGGTTATCGCCCATATGCTTCAGTGCACCACTGGGATGTTCCAGATTTCCATAGAAGATAAATTCTTTCTCTGTAGGACACCTTCCGTTATCTGCGGTCATAAAAGCAGCGGCATCCAGGTCGAAATCCGCTCCCGAATCAAATGCATTTACATCCCAGCCCAGACCTACCATGATCTTCTTCAATCCAGGATTTCCTTTCGTCAAATCAACCTTCTGTCCTTTGGATAAATTAATCGGCATCTCCTTGCCCTCCTTATATATGTTAATTTAAAATGACAATCCTCTCTGCCTTATCCCATAATGCCTTATTTGGCATCCGGCATATGATATTTTTGATAAAATTCATTTTTTATGTTCTCAAGTCTTGCCTGATCCTCTATGCGCTGCTGTCTTGCCTTTTCCTGAATCTGTCTTGTCTCATCAATACCGTTTACAATTGTCTTCCAGGTAGTCTCCAGCGTTTCGATTTTAATAGAACTTCCCGATGCCAGCTGCGCCGTCAGTTTGGACTGTTCCACTGTGTTCCGGGCATTCTTAATCAGCATTTCATTTGTCTTCGCATCCAGCGCGGACATTGCCTCTGCCTGGATTCTCTGGCGCTTCAGCATAATGGCCTGGGCCAAAGCCTGCTTGAACACCGGAAGAGTGATGATAAAGGCAGAATTAATCTTCCTTACCAGGTTCATATTGCTGAACTCCATGGTCTTAATCATGGGAACGGACTGCATTGCCACACTCTCCGCGGTCCGCAGATCCTGTGTCCTCTGCTCCAGCATCATCAATGCCTGCTGTAAGTTCTGCAGCTCAAACTGTATGGAAGTGTCTCCTGTTGCCTCCAAATCCCTCTTCCTTTTTTCAATGTAGTTTTCAATCTCCTTGCAGCCCTGCTCTCCGGCAAGGATATACTTGACCAGCTGATGATAATATTCCACATTTGCGTCAAACAGCTCATCCAGTTTCCGGTTGGACTGCTTAATCTCAGCCTCATACTGCTTCAGCTGAACATAAATTTTGTCTACTTCATCGCCCATGGTATGATACTTACTCAGTATTTTATCCAGCTGCTTTCTCAAGTTGCCGAACAGCTTCCCGAACAGACTGGGATTCTCCTGAAGCTCATCAATATCAAACTTCTCCATGATCTTTGCCAGGGTATTCAGCATCTCACTGGATTCATCCAGCTGTGTCATATTCATACTGTTCAGCACCACATCCGATGCCCTGGAAATGCCCTCCGCCGCTTCCGCCCCAAAGGATACTATGGTTTCCAGGTTGTCAATCTCTATGGTACTGACCAGGGCGTCCACCTCCGGCGAATTCGTGAGCTGTGTATTCATCTGCTGCCTGTCCGCAACAATGTCATAGCTCTCCACCACCATCAGTTCATTTTTCGTATCCGGCATCGTTACCACTTCCGGCGACTGCGCTGTCTTCGTGAAATCCAATCCCATTCTTTACTCTCCTCTCCTAAATATCTTGTCACGCCAGGAACGGCGGTCCTTTATAGAAATCGTATCAAAATTGGGAATCGTCAAATCATAGACATATTCGCCAATCTGATGCTCTTCCATACCTTTACTGTTAAAATACTTCTCCACACACTGATACCCGGTAGGCACATAGAAGACAATGTCGAATCCGGCCAGGTTTAAGAAAGCCATCAGTATACTGTCTTCCAGAGTAAGCACTGCTTCCGAAGTATTGATGTACACGATCTTGGGATTCTTCCTGGTAAAATCAAACTTCTGCAGCATCCGCAGAATGTCCTTGTTCAGATTCAGCACAGTTGCAATGGCAGTGTACTCTGTTCCGTTTTCATAGATACCCTTGATCAGTTTTCGATCCAGCAATAGTTGAAGCTTATCCAGAATATGTTCCTGAACCTCTTCCCGCAGGACGCCATATGTGTAACAGGAATGGGCCTTAATCTTCGCCCGCTGCAGTTTTCCGTTTTTTAAGAACCCTGTGGCATAAGCCCTGACCGGGTTGGGATCCTCCGGCCGCAGGTACGGTGCGCCCTTGATAACCATTGCCTCCGGCGTCAATAGTTTCTTGATTCCGGACCAGTACGGCTGCACAAGTCCCTCCTTCACGCCTGACACCTTTGCATAGATCACAGGCATTGTTACCACCGAATCATTTACATCAAAATTCGGCCTGTATTTCAGCTCCTGGTCCCATAATATAGCAATCTCCTCATAGATAGACTGTAAGATTGCCGCTACGCCTTTCTGATATTGTTGGTTCCGGTACATTCCGGTATCCTGGTACATAATGGTGTCCAGCTCCCGCTCCGCATGATACGCGGCCGTTGACAGCTGCAGATCCGTACTCTCCCTTGGGAACCTGTCTACCTGCAGCGAATCCCCATAATGCATCTCATACAGATTATCCGCCTGCAGAATGCATTTTCTGCGCAGATCCGGAACTAATATCACCACATCCACCGGCAGTCTGCTGAGATAGCGGACAAAAAAAGCCTCGTTTTCATTCCTGCAGCCGCCCAGATAGACAAAACAGCCTGCCTGAGGACTTTCCCACTTTTTAAACAGCCCGTCCTGAAACCGCTTCAGCCAGCACAGCAGGTAGATTGTTCTGTTCGTCAGCCTGTTTAAGTTGCCTTCCGTCCTGCCCGCCTCTTCCAGCACCGCTTCGGTAAAGGATTTCCGCAGAATTCTCTGCAGCTCCATATCCGGCGCATAAATAATATTACCTGCAAGATCCGCAGCCAGCTGATTCACATCCCTGTATTGTCTGCGCCTGACAGCGCTGATCTCTTCGTTTGAGGGCGGCAGGATTTCCGATTCCACAATCACCATATTTCTGTCTGCTGCGGCCATTTCCATCTGAAACCGATACAGCTCATTGAGATAGGTCAGCTTGTCTTCCACACCCTCTATGCGCACAAAACAATTATAATAGAATCCCTCATCCCGGCCCCTTTCCCGTACCGGTTTCAGTACATCCCCAAGGCCCTTGCCCTCAATCCAGGCATTGGTGCAGCTGCGCAGCTTCGGCGGCGTACCGTAAAGCCTCTCTGCATTTGCCCTCTCTTCTATTTCCCTTCGCAGAGATTGAATGCAGAATCCCTGGGGAAACTCCGCCATCCCCGGCAGCTCCAGCTTATGAGACAGCCTGGATTCCCGGTCTAACGCGCAATACGCCCCGTCTCCCTGGTATTGAAGCAATACAATATCACATCCTGCCATGGACAGAATGCACAGCAGCTTCAATTCATAATTACTGATATTTCCTTCATACAATATCTTGGGAATACGGTTTTCACCCATTTGGCTCACGACCCGCTCGAACTTGTAATAAAGCCAGCACATGAACTTAATATACGCATTACGCAATATATTATCATTTTTCCCTTCTTTACGCATAGTCTCCAGGGTATCATATAATGCCGCCGCCACATGCTTTCTCTGATATTCATTCATCCTCGGAAGCCATTTCTGCAGACTGGAGAGCAGAAATCCCATACTGAGCTGAAACTGTAATCCCATGATTTCTTCATAATAAGACAGATTCTTCTCATCCGGATTGGGAATCTTACCTTCTATCACCGCTCCCGTCCTTCTGGCCTCTTCATAATAGCGCACAAGAAATGCTCTGATATGGTCATTATACCCGTTAATTCTGTAGAAATATACACCCTGTTCCCGACGTTTTCCATACTCCAGAAAATAGTCGTCCAAACTGCCAAGTGCTCTATGTTCAAACATACCTTATTCCAGTTCCGCATTCATCCTCACAAGACACTGCCCAATGCCGCAATATCATTTTCCGTCTGCCGATACTGTTGTATTTCTGATGATGTCCTCCAGCCGGCACAAATGATTCAGGGGAAGAATGTTATGTGTGATGGAATGCTGTTTTTATTAAGTCAATAGAGTTTCTTAATACCGGTTCATTTTATTCTTGTGCATCACATACCCCAGTACGGCTCCCATAAGTCCTCCCAGAATATGCGTCAAATTAGATATATTGCTCTGCACAAACAATCCTTCATAAACCTGCTGGCCAATATACAGCAGCGCCACCAGTATAAAAGTCAGAGGAATCTTCCCCTCCTTGATACAGGTAAAGGAAGATAACATGATAAAAGCAAACACCACACCGCTGGCTCCCAGCAAAGCATAGCCCGGAACAAATATCAAATGTGCAATGCCCGTAGCTAACGCAGTCGCCAGAATCACAAACAGAATATTTGATGAGCCGTACTTCTCTTCCAGCATGGGGCCAACCACCAGAATCAGCATAATGTTTCCCATAAAATGATCCAGTCCCCCATGGCCCGCAATATGCCCGAACAACCTCACATAGGTGAGCGGATTCGTCCATGAAGAACGATATACGCTGAATAAATGAGCATTTGTATACCCTTTGGTTATGTAGTCCAATAACAACGTTATGGCACAAATAATCGTAAAAGTTAAAACCACCGGTGAGTTAAAGGATACCTTAAATTTCTTAGCCTGATCTTTCATTTCCATACCTCCTTGTTTCCGACATCATTCTGTCTATCCGTCAGCTTCTCGCTTGTCCGCTGCAGCTTTATTATTACTGAAATCCTCTTACAAATGTGTTAATAAATTCATACCCCACTGCCAGATTGATATTCTGTCCCTCGTCAAATCCCGCCGTACTGACACCAATCACCTCGCCATACATATTCAGCACAGCCCCGCCGGAACTGCCATGGGAAATAGGCGCGGTAAACTGAATCATATCCACATCATTCAGCCTTCGGAATCCTGAGATAATACCATCCGACACAGAATTAAACAGTCCCAGAGGACTTCCGATGGCCACTACCTTCTGCCCCCTGACTAACGGCCTGCTTCCACGGTAAACGGGCAGTGGCTGCAGCTTCCGGTCAATCCGTATGACTGCCAGATCCAACAGAGAATTGTACTTTATTATCTCATCCGTTTTGTACATGGTCTCATCATTCTCAATCCTGACGGAATAGAAGCTTCCGCCCCTGGCAACATGATTATTGGTAAGGATATAGCCTTCCCGTCCAATCATAATCCCCGAACCGTTTCCGATGATATCACCTTTTCTGTCATGCACGGCTATCATCACCACGGAAGAAGCCCGAAGCGCAAGTTCCTCGAATTCCAGTTCCCGGCCCCCGCGGTCTGCTTCTCTTCCGGCCGCACCGGTATTGCCTGAACCCCTGACGGTATTTCCGCCTGTGTTCCATCCACTGTGTCCGGCACTTCCTGCCGCGCTTCCACCGTTTCCGTCGGTATTTCCTGCCGTGCTTCCACCGTTTCCGCCGGCATTTCCTGCCGCATTTCCACCGTTTCTGCCGGTATTTCCCGCCGTGCTTCCACCGTTTCCGCCGGTATTTCCTGCCGCATTTCCACCGTTTCCGCCGGCATTTCCTGCCGCGCTCCCGTTTCCTCTGCCTTCGGTTCCCATGCCTGTATTTCTTCCGGCGCTCCCCCGTCTCAAAGGAGGAATCGTCACCCTCGGCCTCTGCCCGGGCAGCACATCCGCCGGGGCCTGGCTGCCCGAATCAGTGGAACCGTTGTTTCTATTTTTAATATTATCTTTCATTTTTTGTCTGTCATAGGCTGCCAGTGCTGCCGCCCTCTTCTCTCCCAGCACAACCTGCCTGGATAAATGAAGCCCTTCCAGCCTCTCGTCGATGTCCGCCTCATTCTGCAGCAGCAATACATCGATTCCCAGCAAAGTCAGCAGATAACAGAAAAAATACTCCTGCTCTTTTGTGATGCCCTGGGCCACAAATTTCATGGACTGCCTCGGATTCCAGTTCTTCAGATACTCCTCTGCCAGCTCATCCAGCCAGCACAGCATCTTAATCACAAAATTTTTCTCAATGGAATCATTCACATTCACATGACAGGAATGATACACCTCCAGCACCTTCTTACAGGCTTCCCCCAGTATTTCCCCCACACCTGACTGCTCATCCGCCTTCCTGGTGCAGAGCTTCCTCCTGCCCGTATCCAGCCACTTCTGATAACACCCCGTATAAAATGCCGCCGCATCGGCTGCTATATTCCTGGGAAATGCTCCAACCCTGTTATAAATTCCCTGCCCACGCAGCATTTTCTCCGTCTGAACCTCATCCATATGCTCAACGTCTCTCATAAAGGCGGCGTTGACCCCTGTCACTCTAAGGAAATAGACATCCTTACAGTTCCCGTTCATTCCTCCCTTAATACCGGCGAACGCCTCAATCGAGGAAAGCCCCATTACATTATACCTTTTCTCTATGTAATTATACTCCATACCTCACCTCATGCCAAATTCCGTCTGCACCCTGCTCCGGATCGCCATAAAAAGATTATATCATGAAAGTATCAAACATGCTATTATTTTTACAAAAATATTAAAAAGGACGTAAAACCAGCGTCTGTGCACAAAGCCCTGATTCTACGTCCGTTTTCCTGCGGCAGATTCCCTTCCGCCCCTTATTGCATGATATTCCTTACCTTTTCTTCGTATTCTTCCTTCGTAATAATATCCATCTCATACTGCATTTCCACCTTGCGGAGAAGTTCAAAATTATCCAGCTTCTTCCTGGCAGACGTCAGCTTCACCTCATACTCCTCTTCCGTGATGACATCCAGATCCCTGGCCTTGTCCAGCTTCTTCTTCTCTGCCTCAAACTGCTCCTGCGCTCTCTTCTTATCGCGCTCTGCATTGTTCTCCTTGATTACCTTTTCCTTATCCCCGATCTGAGCGTCAATCTCTGACAATTTCTCCAGATTAGGCTGCATGGCCTCCAGCACATCCTGCACATCAAAAGGTCGGGTATTGAAGGTATTGGAAATATATGCAATATACCTCTTACCGATTTCCGAATACTGGCTCTCCATCTTCCTCTCCAGTGCAGTCTTCTGAATCTTCAGATTCGCCAGCTCTGTCTGCTCCCTTGTAGCGCTGCTGAGTACATTCCCCGCATTTACCACACTGTTACCCACTTCTCTTGCAACCTTGGTTGCTTTATTAAACAAATCCATATCCTCATCCTCCTTTTCCTGTCCTGCAATCTATATAACATATTCTTATTGTAACACTTTTTACAAAATAATCTACCAAAGAATTTATAAATTTCCTAAAAAAATCTATACAAAAAAACTACATAAAAAAGAAAGCTGCCCATTGCATATCCCCCCTCAGTATGTTAAGATACATCCAAAGATTCGCTTCCCCGGCATTCGGCCGGGATACGGCGGACTTATCTCACAACGAAAGGCTTTCCATATGAACATCGTATTATTGTCCGGCGGCTCCGGAAAACGTCTGTGGCCGCTTTCCAACGACGTCCGCTCCAAACAGTTTATTAAAATTTTCAAAACCCCCCATGGCTCTTATGAGTCCATGGTGCAGCGAATCTACCGTCAGATTAAGACAGCGGACAAAGACGCTAATATCACCATAGCCACCAGCAGGGCACAGGTTTCCGCCATCCATAATCAGTTAGGAGACGACATCGGCATTTCCGTAGAGCCCTGCCGAAAGGATACCTTTCCGGCCATCGTGCTTGCATCCGCTTACCTGACGGATGTCCGGGGCGTGAATCCCGAAGAATCTGTTGTAGTATGTCCGGTAGATCCCTATGTGGAGGACGCATATTTTGAAGCGCTGAAGTCCCTGGGCAGACTGGCCGAAAAAGGCGATGCCAATCTGGTACTTATGGGTATTGAGCCCACTTACCCCAGTGAGAAATACGGCTACATTATTCCCGAAAGCAATGACACCGTCAGCTCTGTATCCACGTTCAAAGAAAAGCCCCACATGGAGACCGCCAAAGAATATATTGCCCAGGGGGCTCTCTGGAACGGCGGTGTGTTCGCATACAAACTGAGCTATTTACTGGACAAAGCCCATTCCCTCCTGGATTTTACGGACTATGAAGATTTATACAACAAATATGATACCCTGCCCAGGATTTCTTTTGATTATGCCGTAGCGGAAAAGGAAAGCAGACTTCAGGTCATGCGTTTTAGAGGTGAATGGAAAGATCTGGGCACATGGAACACTCTGACAGAAGCTATGGAAGAAAATGTTATCGGCAGCGGTATTCTGAATGACCAATGTTCGGGGGTGCACATTATCAACGAAATGGATGTACCGATTCTGGCCATGGGGCTGTCAGACGTGGTGATTTCCGCCAGCCCGGAAGGAATCCTGGTCTCCGACAAGGAACAGAGTTCCTATATCAAGCCATATGTGGACGGCCTGGAACAGCAGATCATGTTTGCGGAGAAATCCTGGGGAAGTTTCCGGGTTATGGATGTGGAAAATGAATCCATGACCATCAAAGTCACTTTAAATGCAGGCCATAAGATGAATTACCACAGCCATCGGAACAGGGATGAAGTCTGGGTTGTCATTCAGGGAAAAGGCAGAACCATAGTGGACGGTATGAAACAGAACGTCAAATCCGGTGATGTTATCACCATGAGCGCCGGCTGCCGCCATACTATTATCGCCGAAACAGAGTTAAAATTAATTGAAGTGCAATTGGGTACCGATATATCGGTACATGACAAACAGAAATTTGAATTGGAATATGATTAATGTCTATGGAAAATAAACCATTTCTGCTGCGCCCTTCAGGAAAAGATTACCTGTGGGGCGGCACCAGGCTAAACGACGAATTTGCTAAAAATATAGATATGATGCCCCTGGCCGAGACCTGGGAATGCAGCACCCACCCGGATGGTCCAAGTTATGTGGCCAGCGGAGCCTTCAAGGGCATGAGCCTGACGGAAGTATTGAAAGCACATCCTTACTTTCTGGGAAGCCATACCCTTGGCCGCTATCGCTCAAACAGCCCGGAAGCAGACAGCTTTCCCTCCGGCCAATTACCCATCTTAATCAAGTTTATTGATGCCAAAAGAGATTTATCCATACAGGTACACCCCACGGATCAATACGCCAGAGAACACGAAAACGGGCAGCCGGGCAAAACGGAAATGTGGTATGTTCTCGATGCCGCCAGAGATGCCAGGCTTGTATATGGATTAAAGCATGATTGTGATGCCCAGACCATCAGGCAGGCCATTTCCGACGGCACCGTGGAAAAATATCTGCAAAAGGTACCTGTCAAAAAGGATGACCTGTTCTTAATTGAAGCCGGCACCATCCACGCTATCGGCGCAGGCACTCTCATCGCAGAAATTCAGGAAAACAGCAACCTGACTTACAGGCTTTATGACTATAACCGCACAGACAATAACGGCCGGAAACGCAGCCTTCACATAGAAAAGGCTTTGGCTGCGGCCAATTTAAACGGTTCTGCGGAACCCCAGCAGCCTCTGCGAGTATTAAAATACCGCCAGGGAACAGCCTCCGAGCTGCTCTGCCGCTGCAAATATTTTGAAGTCCACCGCATGATTGTCAATACGGAACGACGCCAGGTCGTCCAATATCAATCTGATGAAGTCAGTTTCCGGATTCTGCTGTGCGTGGGAGGATGCGGTACCATCAGTTATGAAAATGACACATGCGATCTGAAATTTTACAAGGGCGACTGCCTGTTTGTTCCGGCCGCCTCCATTCAATTCAGCATCCATGGACAGGCCAGATTCCTTGATGTGAGAGGCTGAATCCGGCGGCAGGCAATCTGCATCAAGGAAAAGAATAACATGCACTTGTCCAGGCCGGAGCTATAGTAACAGTTCAGACAGGTCACCGAGCTGTTACAAGCTATAACTTCTTCAGATAGTTTCCTTCTACGCTGACCCCTTCGTTTATGACAATAAACGCATTGGGATCATGTTTTTTAATGATAGCTTTCAGACGGCTCACTTCATATTTTGACAGGGTAATGTACAGGATATGGGACTGTTCATATGTGTATGCGCCTAAGGTAGACCATTTCGTGATTCCCCTGCCCAGTTCATCGAAAATCTCTTTTTCCAGCCCTGTGGTATTGGCCTTGGTGATGATATTGGCCTCCACATTAATATTCTGCGTATGCGCCTTATCCATGGCAACCGCATACACCGAGCCATAAATAATCGAATACACTATAATCTCCACATCAAACAGGGACAGACAGATTCCATACAGGACAAGGTTGACCAGCAGATTCACCTTGCCCACACTGAAATCCCTCTTCCAGCGTGTCAGGATGACGCCTATCACGTCCATCCCGCCGCTGGAAGCACCCATCCTGAGCGTAATGCCGATACCTGTTCCTGAGATAAGCCCTCCCACAACGCAGGAGGCCATGACATCCTCCACAATGACATGCACAGGAATTACAGATAGAAATACTGTCATAGACGTAACCGTCACCAATGTCTTCAGGAAAAATTTACGCCCGATACGGGTAAACGCAATCACAAAAATAGGAATATTGATTGCATAATAAATCACACCGGCAATGTCAAAGTTCTGGAAACTGATGTGAAAAGTATCCGCCAGCACAGTTCTGATGACCTGGCAAAGCCCCATAACACCGCCCGTATACAATCCCGCAGGCACCACGAAGAGATTCATCCCTGCCGCATACAAAAATGCACCCAGCATGCTCAACAGTATCTTCTTTCCCTCTTCCACCATTCGCTTTTTGTTCATTTCAATAACGCCTGCTCCGCTTTCTCCTTTAATTCGGATTCCTGCATGGCACCTACATATACGGCTGTGGGTTTCCCTGCTTTAAAAAACATAAATGTGGGAATACTTGAGATACGATAATTCATTGCCAGCTGCATATTCTCATCTGTATTGCATTTCCCTACTTTCATTCTGCCGTCATATTCCTCTGCAATTTTCTCCACAATCGGCGCCATCATTCTGCAGGGCATACACCGATCCGAATAGAAATCCACCAGCACAGGCATATCCGCCTGTAACACTTCCGCATCAAAATTGTCCGTTGTAAACTTATATTCCATTATCATCCTCCTATTCCACTGCTGCACACAGCTTATTACATTTTGACTATACCTGCCGCAGCTCTACCGCTGCATATTGCTTACTACATTTTGTCTGCCACCGCCTTCTGCCGCATGATACCTGCGAAAACCTCTGCATCCTCCGGTGCTTCGGCCTTCCACATTATTGTATGCGCCCGCACATCACGCCGGCCGACTGTTCCTTCTTATGCCCGCGGATAAATTACATACTTACAGATAGGATTCCCCATGCCGGAAAACTTCTCTTCATACTCTGTCATAACATTTCCCTCCATCAGTTTTTCATCATGATGCAGGTCATAAGTTACCGCTTCCGCACACCACCCTGCCGGTGCAAGCTCTGCCAGAGCAAAATCAAACAATTCCCTGTTATCCGTCTTAAATTCCAATCTGCCATCCGCCTTTAAGATCACACGGTAACGCTGCAGAAATTCTCTGGAAGGCAGCCTCCTTTTCGCATGTCTGTCCTTTGGCCACGGATCCGAAAAATTCAGGTAAATCCTGTCCACTTCTCCGGATCCGAAGACTCTTGTGATATCTTCCGCTTCCATACGAAGGAACTTTAAATTCGCGAGTTCTTCCTGCTCCATTTTCTGTACGGCTCTCAGCAATACACTGGAATACTTCTCAATGCCCACAAAATTGATATCGGAATGCTCCCTGGCCATAGTATGTATAAATTTACCCTTTCCCATACCGATTTCTATAAAAACAGGCTGCGAATTTCCAAATACTTTATTCCAGGCTCCGGCGCAGTCAGGCTGCAGCGCCTCCTGTATTACATATGGACTTGCCGCAATCACCTCCCTGGAACCCGTAACATTGCGCAATCTCATATCCGCATCCCTCCCCTCCTGATACAACCTCCCTCCATACTTCTTAAATTTACTGTATCTTTACATTCTTGTCAATCCTTGAATTTTATTGTTTTGTTTTTTGACAAAATAGTATATAATAGGATAAGAATAACTTTGTGAGGTCACTCTTATGCAAACAATCAAACGTCCCTGTTTTCATAAATATATCAAAAAGTGCTGCAGAGGCATTAAAATTTTCACCTTAACCGTCTGTGCCTGCAGCCTGCTGTTCCATTCCTCCATACATTCCCTGGCCGAAACCACCCCGGAAGAACGTCTGGAAATACAGCGTGCCATGGCGATTCAATCCAACGAGAATCCTGACTGGCCCATTGGCCCTGTGGTAAGCGCGGAAGCCGCCATTTTAATGGAGGCAGAGACGGGCACCATACTCTACGCCAAAAATATACACCAGCGTGAATATCCTGCCAGCACCACCAAGATACTTACGGCCCTGCTTGCCTCTGAGCTGTGCGAAATGGATGAGACCGTTGCCTTTTCCAGGAAAGCAGTATTTGATACTCCCAGAGACAGCAACCACATTGCCATGGACGTAGGCCAGGAACTCACCATGGAACAGTGCCTCAATGCCATCCTGATACGCTCCGCCAACGAAGTGGCCTTTGCCGTGGCAGAACACATAACCGGTTCCACGGAATGGCAGGACTTTGGAGATATTATGAACAGCCGGGCTGCGGAATTAGGCTGCGTGGACTCCCATTTTGCCAATCCCAACGGTCTGCCCGATGAAAATCATTACACCAGCGCCTATGACCTGGCCATGATCGGAAGAGCCTTCTTCGCCAATGAAATGCTCTGCAAAATCACCCTGACAAGGCGCCTTGAAATCCCTGCCTCTGATAAACTGCCCCAGGCAAAGCTGGAACTCAACAAAATGCAGATTATTCCCGGCGGCGAATATGCCTATAACTATCTGATAGGCTGCAAAACAGGCTACACACAGGCGGCGCGAAGCTGTCTTGTTTCCTGTGCGGAAAAAAACGGCATGAAGCTCATCTGTGTGGTTCTGAAGGATGAATCCCCCAGTCAATATGAGGATACCGTTTCCCTATTTGAATATGGTTTCGCCAATTTTGAGAGAGTCAAAGTGGCACAATTGGAAACCAAATATAATATCGACAATACCGGTCTGTTTTACAGCGGCAATGACATTTTCGGCAGCTCACAGCCCTTATTGACCCTGAATCAGGAAGATTACATCATCCTGCCCAAGACAATTTCCTTTGAAGACATTACCTCAGATATTTCCTATGAGGCTTCCAATGAGAAACAGGCCGCCGTCATCTTCTATACATATGCAGGGGTTTCCATCGGCTCTGTAAGGGTAAACTATACTGCCAGCCAGGAGGAATCTTTTGTTTTTAATGAACTGCCGGAGGATGCTGTTCCGAAAGAAGAACCTGACAAGCCTGTTATCTACATCAACAAAACCTGGATCATCATCCTCCTTGCCATCATTATTTTTATCATAACAGCCCGTATCTTCCTGTACATTCTGAAGAAAAACTTCGTATTTCCGGGAAGAGACCGCAGTCGCAGACGGCGGAGACGCCGGAGATAGCAGCCGGAAATGCCTATAAGCACACACGCTGCTGCCTCTCTGCTCTCACCCGTATAAAGCATTCCCGGCATGACTTCACAAATGCGGTTTCCGGCTGATTTTATGGTGCTGTTTTGTAATGCCTGTGTAATTCCTTTGCGTGTTTACTCCGTTCTCTGACGGCCTCCGCTTCTTCAGGCGTAATTAGTTTCGTAGTTTTTACAATATAAATGCCCCCGTTTTCCGACTTCCGTACCCGTATCTTTCCCTTCAGGTGTCCATGCTTATCACAATAAGCAAGGCAGTAATAATGTCTGCCATTCGGGGTATACCACTTCAATTTCTTACGCAGATTCCGATGGCAGAGATAGCATTTGCTGGATGCCACTTCTCTGTCCTGGAAGGCTTCTGTCTTATCAGCAAATTCTCTGGAAATGTATTTCATATAGGTATCAAACTGCACCTTTATTTCCGATTTTCTATCCTTTGGAATGTGGAACACATCATAAGAGATCTTCTTCAGCACTTCCGGTTTCTCTGCCATAATCCGGCTCATGATTTTCGCCGTGTAGTAGGCATCACTGAATGCTCTGTGAAACGGAATATCCTTCTCCATTTCCACAACCTCCACCGCATGCTCCAAAGCTCTCCTTGATTTCCCGTCTTCATAAGCGATGCTGAACAGCTTCTGCACATCCAAAAAAGCAATGGGTCCTTCCGACAAAGGTTCCATGTGGTAATATTTCATATTCCGCTGAAGCTCTGTCAAGTCCATTGCCCCCCAGGTACAGAACATATATTCTTCCGTTCCGCACCAACGGAAGAAATCCGCTGCCACTGGGACAAACGGCCTTCCTTTTTCCAGCTCGCACATCTGCAGATGAATCAGCCTGCCTGTCACCTGATGCATTTCACGATATATGACAGGCTTGATTAATTCACTGAATTCTCCTGTCATGACGCCATCCGCATCCAATCGGATGGCGCCAATCTCAATAATTTCAAAAGGAACACTGCTCACCGCTTCTTCCAAACCGGTATTGCTCTGATTCCACTCTAAATCCATTACAATATAATTCATAAAAATCCTTTCAGCTGCCGGTCAACCCCCTGTTTCTTCCACATACCTGTGTTCTATCCAGGTATGTACCAGTGAAATCCAGGAAGTACACTCTTCCTGAACGGCATCTCCTCCCCTGTTCCGGGTCAAACGATTGGCAAGCGACAGACCATGTCCCCCACAGGGATACATATGAAATTCCACAGATACCCCGGCCTTGCGCAGCGCACAGACAAACAGCAGTGAATTTTCCACGGGCACAGAACCATCCGTGTAGGTATGCCAGATAAATGTGGGGGGTGTCTTACTGCTCACCTGAAGCTCCAATGACATTTTTTCCGAAAGTTCTTCCTCCCGTTCCCCTAACAGCTTTTGGAAAGAACCCCTGTGTGCAAACTCTCCGGAAGTAATCACCGGATAGCAGAGAATCATCCCGTCAGGGCGTAACAATTCATGGTCATCCGGCCCTATTTTCACAGCCTCCGCCAGAAAATCCTCATCCCAGAACACACCCAGGGAAGCCGCCAGATGTCCTCCGGCAGAACAGCCCAGCACAAGAATCTGCCGGGGATTCACATGCCAGTTTTCCGCATTCCGGCGTATCAACAGCATACTTGCCGCCAGCTCTGTCAACGCCGTAGGATATACTGCCGGTTCACAGGAATACTTTAACACAGCCGCATGATACCCCATGGCAAGGAACTGCATGGCAAGAGCCTCTCCCTCCCTGCTGGATGTATAGCTGTATCCGCCGCCGGGACATATTAAGACCAGCGGCCTTGTGTCAATGGCAACTTCATCATAATAATCCTGTATATATGTGACTAATTTTGATTCGGGCAGAGAACCCTCCGCCTGTATTGGAAATTCCTGATGCAGCATAACAATCTCCTCCTATTTAGAGTTCCGTCTCTTCACTCCAGCCCCCTTGTAAGGGGAGAAATTTTCAGCTGCAAAGGGCGCATCTGAAAATTCTCCCGGGGGCTTTCGTTCCGAGACTGTTTTAGAGTTCCGTCAGTTCCGTCTCTTCACTCCAGCCTAATAAGCCCTTCCCCAGTACACCATCTTCTTCGCAGGTTTCCCACAGCACACGCAGGTCTCTGCAATCTGCTCCTGCTCAAAGGGAATACAGCGGCTTGTAACACTTAGTTTCTCCTTAATCTGTACTTCACATTCCTCATCACCGCACCACATGGCCTTCACAAAGCCCGACTTCTCCCGGAACAGCTTCTCGAATTCAGCCATATCCGCTGCGGCATAGGTGTTGGCATCCCTGTGCGCCCTGGCCCTTTCCAGCATTTCCCTCTGCATTGTCTCCAGAATCTCTCCTGCCTTTTCTTCCAGTTCCTCCAAGGGCACTTCCAGCTTCTCCCTGGTGTCCCGGCGACAGATGACACAGCGCCCTGCTGCGATGTCCTTAGGTCCGATTTCCACACGGATAGGATATCCCCTCATCTCCGCCTCGGCAAACTTCCATCCGGGCGTCTTCTCGGTATCATCCACCTTTACACGGAACTTCCCTGACAGCAGCTGTTTCAGTTCATATGCCTTGTCCAGCACGCCTTCCTTCTTCTGCTGAATGGGTATAATGCAGATCTGTATGGGCGCTACCCTGGGAGGAAGCACCAGTCCTTCATTATCGCCATGTACCATAATGATCGCACCAATGAGCCGCGTGGTCATTCCCCAGGAAGTCTGATGCACATATTTGAGTTTATTATCCCTGTCCGTAAACTGAACGCCGAATGCCTTCGCAAAACCATCGCCGAAATTATGACTGGTTCCCGCCTGTAATGCCTTGCCGTCATGCATCAGGGCTTCAATGGCATATGTGGCAAGTGCGCCTGCAAATTTTTCCTTCTCCGTTTTCTGCCCCTTGATAACCGGAATTGCAAGCACCTCTTCACAGAAATCCGCATATACATTCAGCATCTGTATGGTTCTGTCCTCTGCCTCCTGGGCAGTTGCATGAGCAGTATGTCCTTCCTGCCATAAGAACTCTCTGGAGCGCAGGAAGGGTCTTGTCTCCTTCTCCCAGCGCACAACGGAGCACCACTGATTATACACTCTGGGCAGATCCCTGTACGATTGTATATCATTCTTATAGAAATCACAGAAAAGCGTCTCGGAAGTAGGTCTCACGCAGAGCCGCTCCTGCAGGGGCTGTAATCCCCCATGTGTCACCCACGCCACTTCGGGCGCAAAGCCCTCTACATGGTCTTTCTCTTTCTGAAGCAGAGACTCCGGAATGAACATGGGAAGGTATACGTTTTCCACCCCTGTCTCCTTGAATCTGGCATCCAGTTGCTTCTGAATCAATTCCCAGATCGCATAACCGGCAGGCTTAATCACCATACAGCCCTTGACGGAAGTATAGTCAATCAACTCCGCTTTTTTTACCACATCCGTGTACCACTGAGCAAAATCCACTTCCATGGAAGTGATTTCCTCTACCATCTTTTTCTCTGACATTTTCTCCTCCTCCCGCATCTGCGGTTTTCTCTGATTTCTTATCTATCATTTTATTTTATAATTTCCATTCTTCAATTCCTGACGACTGGTTATTTTCTATCTCAACTGTGTGCTCATTCTTCCCCTTTGGCGAGCTCATTATTTTCTGCTTTGGCTGGCAGTTCATTCTTCCCACTTGGCAGGCTGATTATTTTCTGCCCTGGCTGACAGTTCATTCTTCCCATTTGGCGAACTCATTATTTTCTGCTTTAGCTGGCAGTTCATTCTTCCCATTTGACGAACTCATTATTTTCTGCCCTGGTTGACTGATTATGTTTCTCCCTCAGCAAACCGGCAATTCGCTCCTTGCACCGGCCGATAATTCCCGTCCCCTTTTTATGCCCTTCCAGCCCCGGCACCATCACAATGGCAACCCATCCGGCACTGAAACCGTTATTATACAGATTCAGCCCCCCATACATCTCCGTGGTACAGGTGACAATGGCCGAGTGAAGCAGCCCCGCAATCATGCCCGGAATTACACCGAACTTCCCGGCAATGGGAGCCAGCCCCACGACAAAAATTGCCGCCAGCTGCATACTTGGCGTTGTCGGCTGATATTGATTTACAAGCGTGGACAGATACACCCCCAGCAGCACCGGCAGATAATTCTTCACATGTGCGCCAAAAGCCGCAAAACCGAACGCCGCCAAAATTGCCCCCACCACAGGCCCGGAAAAATCCCCCCCTATCAAGCAGATATAGGCACAACAGGTAATTCCCATCAACCCCATGTTCATCAAGGTAGAACCCACACCTTCCAGCAGAACAAAATCCGCTGCCGCCTTGCCGGAATGCCGATGTATTTTAAGAAAGCTTTTCACATCTCCCTTGTTCAGGAATAATCCATAGAGAAACGTCATTATAAAATATCCGTACAGCCCTGTCACAATCCACAGAGGACTTTCCGCCCGCCAGATAAGTACGGAACCGCTCTCTAATCCAAGCGCCTTCAGCACACAGACCAGCACAAAAGCCACAACCCCTGCAGAAAATCCCACGTTAAACAGGTTATATCCCTTATGCATAGTGGCGGTATGCAGTGAAAATGTCGGCAGTACATAGCCGATAAACATCCCCGCCCCTATTGCAAACAACAGATTAACAGGCTTTGCAAACGGCAGTATAAAAACCAGTTCCGTCACCAGCGGCGCAAGACAGGTACCGAAAAGCGCAGTATAGATGCAGCTGCTCAATTGCACTCCATGCCGCCTGGCATAAGAAAGCGTGCCGAACAGAATGGGCAGAATATTTAATGGATTCTTCCCCCACAGGGCATACCCCATATTGATAAAAAAAGCCGCCATGGTCAAACCGGTGAACTTTACCCTTTTGATACATAATAATACAAAACCTATGGCCATCACAAACATTGAATTGATAAACGCAGCACCATACCCCGCCAATTCAAAGTAATCGGTAATCAGCGCATCACGGGAAATCACAATCGTCCATAGTCTGCGGACAGTGGACCAGTCACCCAGACCTTCCCAACTGCTGCCAAACATCCCTGCTGCAAACAACAGTAGTATGGACAAAATGCAAAAAAGTTTTAATTCCTTTCCCTCCAGCTTTTCCCTGATTCTCCCCGCCATCCATACCTCCCTGTTCTGTTTTATCCCATGCCCCCAAAGCACTATTGCAATCCATTCCAGTCTACCACAAACTATCTCCGAATACAAGTAACTCCATGTCCGGTTTCCGCAAGCTTTCATAATAAAAAACACCAGACACATCTGCAAGAAGATTGTCTGGTGCTCATTCCTATAGATTTTATCTCTAATTTCTTATTATCATCATCCGATCAACACTTTTTTTCCCTCAAAGGCAAAACCATAACTACGTATCTGCTCCTTTTTTATCCCCCTGGCTGTCAGCTGCACCTCATACTGCTTCTGCTCAATCTGCCTGTGCGCCGCCTGTACGGTTTCTTCCAATGCTGCCTCGTCTTCCGGATCATGAACTTTAAATTACAGCACAATAGCATCATCCTCTTTCGGATTCTTTGGTTCCAGCATCACATCATACCTGCCGAATCCGCTTTCCCTATTGGAAGTTATCATATATCTGCCTTGTAAATCTACAATCAGCCCCAGCACAAAGCCATGGTAAAAACGCTCCGGTTCCTCCCCTGACGGTCTGTTTCCTGTATCAAAGTAACTGAATGTCTTAAGCGCCATACGATTCATATATGCATTCATGGCCTTTATATCATCCTGCAGCATAGCCTTGACGAAATCATTATAATCTATCCTGGCATCCTGAAACCAGCCTCGTACCATGCTGTGAAACATGCGCCTGACCTCATAATTGGTAAGCGCCAGTTCATACTCAGCTTCTTCTCCGTCTTCCAGACACTCTTCCCGTTCAAAACGCAGAACCTTTAAATAGCCGCCTGCCACCAGAAGACTCCAAACGGCTGAATCGCTCTTATCAAGCTGGTCGTAAACAATTTGTTCATCAATCGGAGTCCGTATGCTTTCTCCCTGAAGCAATGTTTCAAATTGCTCTTTTATCCCACGATTTCCTTCCCTCAAAAGCACTCCAACCAGACGATTGGAACTGGTATTCGCCCAATAAGGAGCATATTTTCCGGTATCCAGAAAATTCAGTATGGACCATGGATTATATATATCCCTGCGGGAGCCAAATATAAAGCCGTCATACCAGCGTTTTACCTGCTCTTTTTCTCTTGAAAAACCGTATTCTTCCAGCGCAGTAAATACTTCTTCCTCTGTAAATCCAAACGCTTCTGCATATTTATCGGAAGTGGCAGTCACCACCTTCATAAGATTCAAATCCGAAAAAATGGATTCTTTGCTGACCCTTGTTATCCCCGTCATAATAGCACGCTCAAGCCAGGGATTGGTCTTGAACACCGCGTTAAAAATGCTCCGCGTAAAATCCGCCAAGTCCCTCCAGTACCCATAAACATAGGCTTCCCGCATGGGCGTATCATACTCATCTAACAGAATCACAACCTTTTTGCCGTAATAAAAATATAAATACTTTGACAAATAGTGAAGGGCCATTGCTGCATCCACGTCATCCATTTCCACAGATACCCGGCGGAAGAACTCCTGATCTGCTGTATCCAGGGTGCTTTTTTTAAGAAGAAATGAATAATCCGTATACAGCTCCGAAATTATCTGGCATATCTTTTTTCTTGCATTGGCATAATTTGTCTCTTTGATATTGGCAAAGGAAAGGCTGATGACCGGATATGTTCCCTGCAGTTTACGGTATCTTTCTTCTTCCCATATAGCCAGTCCCTCAAACAAATCTCCACGGTCCGCATACTCCACAGATAAGAACTGTTTCACCATACTCATATTTAATGTCTTGCCGAACCGGCGCGGACGGGTTATCAGAGTCACACTGTCCTCACTTTCCCACCACGCCTTAATAAAATGCGTTTTATCTATATAAAAACAGTTCTTCTGTATGATATCCCCGAAATCCTGCAGACCTATTCCCACTGTCCTGGCCATATGCGCCTCCTGAAGCAATTATTAACAATCCGGCTCTCCTGTCAGTATAAATGATTTTTCATGGAATTACAATTACTTTCAGAAATGTAGTTTTCTAATGAATAAACTGAAATCTACCCGGAATTCTTTCTACGTAAACGAATGTTTTGTATCCATTTCATAATTTTTTCATAGACCATAAAGCACAAATATCCCACCATGCCCCCCACTGTATTCATGATAACATCGTCAATGTCTGCGCTTCGGCCGATAAAATACTGCAGTGTCTCAATCAAGAGAGAGACAGCCAGAACTGTCAGAACCGTTCTGGGAAAGGAGCGCCACTCCGCCTACCCCACGGAAATCCCAGAAATCCCCTTCCCCTTTGAAAAGGTTACATGTCCTTGCATCGGCATTTACCACAGGATCAGTCGCTACAGCACAGACATTGAACGGAACCACCCTTTCCTTCCGCACATCTATATCCAGAAATGCCCATGGTATCACAAGTTCCAACACAAATCCGTTTTCGGTAAGGGCAAAGGAAGAAATAACATCTGTTTCCTCTACACGGATTACTTCGCTCCAATTATTGGAGGAACAAATGACATAATAGCCATTATCATCTTTTGCCACGGTAAACAGCCTATGAACTATATAGTCCTTTTTCACTGCCATCACCTGGATGCCGTCCTTCTTACGATACCGCTTCCTCGGATCGTTGTGCTCCCCTTCAAAGCAAATACAGTTTTTGTTCTCCACACGACATATGATTTTAAGAAAATCGGCCTCCGGCCATGCTTCCAATTCCACACTGGATTCTATATCCTTTGCACTGGGAAAGCAGAATTTATACCTTTCTGTAAAGCAGACTTTATCCCCTTCGCGAAACCGCCGAATGGCTTTTCCACAGTCCGCTGCCATTGCAGTCAAATTGACGCCCTCCGGCATACGCCCTGAGATAATATCCCTAATTGACATTTCCGCAACCGCATTCATATGCAAATCCATCAGCCATAAAAAATTTCCCATGCCTTCCACGGATTCTGTTTCCATCCAGGAATAAGATACATTCTCTTCCAATTTTGAAATAAACTCCCTGCCGAATACCTCCCCGTATATTTCGTTCACAAACCTGGCAGTCATCAGCAGATAAAGAACCACCTGCATTTCTATTCCTATCCCAAGCACCTTCTCCCAGTCCATTCTATCAGCATATTTCTGCACAAACAACGCGATATCATGCAGATTTAGCAGATTGATAAATACCTTCTGCCCCGTCATTACCCTTTGAAAGTAATCTGCCGGAAGATGCTTAAAAAAGTGCAGCATTAACGCAATTAAATTATACTCATCTGCCAGAACATAAGATTTCAGCTCTCTGTATTCTATCTGCCTCGTATTGAGAAGGAACTGCTTTACATCAATTCTGAATAAATTGGGCGGATTCAGAATGGAAGAATGGACTTCAATCAGCACTGCCGTACCCCTCACTTCTTTACAATACCTGATATGCCGCAGCCGCACTTGGTCATAACGTTTCTCAAGCGCCTCTGAACCGTCACATTCATAGCCTAAGCTTATCAATATCGTATCGTATTCCTTGAATTGAGACGCATCTATCAAAACATCAATATCCCCACAGGACCTTGCCCCCATCTCTTCATATAATTCCGCCGCCAGAAAAATTCCTTTCATAAAAATCGGCTTCAGGCCGCTTTCCTCACAGACATGAAGGAATTCCTGAAGGGCTTCATAATGTACCTCATATATCCTAGCTTGAATTTTTCTTGAAATAAGAGCAGCATAATAATAGCTTTTAGCTATATTCTTCTGGCAGTTTACGGTCAATAATTTTAACTTTGAGCAATTGATTAAATTAATAATTTCATTTAACTTACAATCACATATTTTATACAGAAAATGTTCTAATTTTTCTACCATAATCGCTCCCATTTTTATACCACCAAAATCCCTGATTTGTGTGTTTTTCTGAATTATAATAAATACACCAGCCGATACGAATACACATTTACACTTCCACTGCATCTGCCTTAAATATACCACTGTTCCTGCATACCATAAAGTTTCGCATACTCCCCTCTGCACTGCATCAGGTCATAATGTGTACCTTCTTCACATATTTTTCCATCTTTCATAACCAATATCCTGTCTGCATTTTTTGCAAATCCCAGCCGGTGGGATATGAAAAATACCAATCGATTACCCGCAAGGCTGAATATCAGTTTATACAATTCCAATTCTGCCAGAGGGTCCAGAAAAGCCGTAGGTTCGTCTAATATCCAAATTTCTGCCTCCTCATTGGCCAGCAGCCGGGCTATCGCCAAACGCTGCCACTGCCCCTTTGAAAGCTCCACACCCTTGTCCAGCTGCCCCAGCTTCGTATACATCCCGTCGGGAAGAGAACATACCTCATCATAAAGTTCTACCTTTTTCAGTATATCGCCAATTTCCTGTTCGGTCAAAAGCCTTCCCGATCTTCCTGTCTCTATATTCTCCTTAATCGTCATCTGATATTGAACAAACTCCTGAAAAATTACCGCAAAATCCATTGTCCCTCTTTGGATAACACCCTGACCGAAAAGCAGACCGCAAAGGTTTAAAATGAAAGTAGTTTTTCCACTCCCATTCAAACCGACAATCGCAATTTTTTCGCCCCATGAAAATTTTACTGAAATCCCCTTCAAAACCTCCTTTTCCGATTGTGCATATGTATAGTGCAGATTATGGACACTTATAGCAAAGTCTTTACCAATATGAATTTTCTTATCTTCCGTTTCAGCATCATTTTCTATTCCAGCATCATTTTCTATTTCAGCATACATTACTGCCTCCGGCAGAGACAATACCTCATAATATGCACTCATAACATTTAGATATCTGTCCTGGTTCATTGCAAACTTTAAAAAAGCGTTTGTAGAGCTATACAGCCGTCCGAGCATGGTGATTACTAAAGAAAAATACCCTACTGAAAAATCTCCCGCCGCAACTCTCCCTGCTGTCATCAAAGTAATGGGCACAAAAAGCACAAAAAAAAGTGCGGCCAGTATCATATCTGTCCAAAACGAATACAGATTCAATTTTACATAACTGCCGGCTTCCTTATTATTATAATGTCGATATTTATCCAGGAAAAAACAAATACTTCTTGTATTTTGAATATTTGCCTGGTTCACTCTGTTTTTCTGTAATTCTCGAAAATAGGCATTTCTTCTGGATGCAGGCGATACGTTCACTTCCCAATAATGAATTTGTCTGCCGGTTACATTAGCAGAAAGAACTGCACATAAAAAAACCGCTATTATAACAACACCGAATATCATTCCCCCCAGCGGTATAAGGAAATAGGAATACAATACAAGCTGCAGAAAGATGCGGATGGACTCCGATAAAGCATATATGCACTGAGAATACATTTCACCAGATTTGTTCGCCAGTTTCAGTTTATCATATATACTTGCCGTCTCATACATTTCATATGGAATCCGTGAAAGCTTTTTCGTCAGGCGTCTGCCTACTATGAACTTTATTTTAGCCTGATAACGCAGCTCCAGACTCCTCTTACTATTTTGAATCAAAACAAAAAACAGCATTCCCAGCAAAAAGAATATTGTCATCTTTAAAACAGATCGAAATTCAGTCTCATCCTGTAAATATAGATAAATATCATCTGTAATGAATTCAATAAACTTTAAATTAACAAGTTCTTCCCCTATCAGAATAAAGTTTATCATCAACAATGTCCATGCCATACAACGATTCATAGAAAATAGATCTTCCATTACTTTTCTCTGCATAACAAAAAAACGCTTCAATCCCAACAAATATTTACTTCCTGCTTTGTTTGTATCTCTTGTCTTGCCTTCCTTTGATTTATCCATTCCTCCTCCTAATTTAAGTTCCGCATCAGCCCTTCCAGTACCATGAACGGCAGAACAATGCTCGTCTGAAAAACATAGCCGAGCATTGTTCTTGGTACTGTCCGGGCAGATGCTGTTAAAATTTCCTATTGACATGTCTTGGCTTAACTACATGTGTAAAGCTCCTTTTGTTTTTCAAACATTTCTGCATATATTCCCTGCTTTTCCATCAACTGTTCATGGGTTCCCTCTTCTATGATCCTGCCATGGGACATAAGCACAATTCTATCTGCAGTTCTTGCAAATCCTACTCTGTGAGATATCAAAATAACCGTCTGATTCCGTCTGTCTTTATTCTCCAAAACATTGCGCATAAATTGCTGTTCCTGGAATGGGTCCACAGACGCCGTTGGTTCATCCAGCAGCAGTATGGGCGGATTCCCCATATAAGCCTGCGCTGAGATAAGTCTCTGCCACTCTCCTCCCGAAACCTCCTGCCCACTAGCTTCATATTCTTTCCCCAGTATGGTTTCTTCACCCTCCTGCAGACCATCAATCAATGTTGACACATCCGCCCTATCATATGCCATCCTTCGCATTTCAGCATCATCAGCCTTTTCCAGACATCCCAGACTGACCAATTCCCTCACTTTTACGGAAAATCTGGAATATTCCTGCGGCGCATTACCAATAAGTCTTCGTATTCTCTCTCGTTCTTTGTTAGTCATCTGTTCGCCATGAATCAGCACTTCGCCGCTTCCGGGCAGAAAGCTCCCATTCAAAATTTTTGAAAGGGTTGTCTTGCCGCTCCCGTTTTCACCCAGTATGCATATGTATTCTCCCTGATTCACAGTAAAATAAATGTCCGAAACAGCCTCTGCGTCACTGTTCGGATATGTAAAAGAAACGTTTCTCAGTTCAATCTTTCCAAATTCCAAATCCTTTGCTTCTTCATTTCCGCCTTTCCCAGACTCTTTCCTTAATATATGTCCTCTATTCTCACTTTGCGGCCTACATACTTCACCTCCGGCATTTGATACCCCTTCTGCAACAAAATCATAATATTCTTCCAAATACTTATAGTCCTTAAAGATTCCGCAGGAACAATCGGAAGCCAGCTGTGAGATGCTGTTTCGAATAGAATTGACTATAGTAAACAGCATCACAAAAACTCCAATATCATATGTTTTTCTGTATAAACCAATAATCAATGTCAAAACAGTAAAACAGTAAAGCAGTGTTTTTATCACATAATATTTATTAAGAAGAGCTACATTTTTTCTTCCAAGCTCCAAGTTCTGATCATAAATCGCCTTATAATACTTATGCCATTTCGTATAGAAATAGTTCTGCAGTTTATTAAGCCTTATTTCTTTGGCACTTTCTTTCCTTGTCAGGAGGTCGTAATAATAATCGGCAAAGCGCTTCTCCGGAACCTGCATTTTCTGCAGTTCATATCGTTTCCGAACTGTATATCCATCTATTGCAAAGCATATAAAGAAATCCGCCAAAGAAAATACCAAAAGCAGCGGCGCATAACGAATATACATCAATGCAGCGAGAAAAATAGTATAAACATTCGAAAACAGGCTGTCACAAACCTTTTCCAAATAAGCGCTGATACCTTGTATCCCACTCTTCACAAAATCATATTTTTTCATAAATGCAGTATCAAGAAACTTTACCTGCTCTGTATCATCGAGAACCTGCATGAACATTACCTGAAAAATCTGATCCATATGAAATCGAAAGTAGTTGCTTCCAAGAACAGTCAAAAAGCTTCCCCCAACCTGCCGTACAAAATCTGCCAGAAAATACAGGATAACACAAACAGCAAAACGAGGTTCTACTATTTTGTTTGAAACGCTTCTCGTAAGGGCATTTACTGCATCACGAAGAAATATACCTGCCAAAAATGCCAGCGAAGCAAGAAATATTAAAATGACCCCATTAACAGCAAAGCACTGCCACCCGGATGCCAATGCTTTCTTGAAAATCCAGCTAACCTTCTTATTTCCCATCACCAGAAACCACCCTTTCAATTACCAAAGGACTATCTTTTATTCTTTATCAATTTAAGCATTGATTTAATTCTTTCATAATCTCCATTTTTTTCAACACCATACCAAATATTGTTCCTGTTTATAAGTACTACTTTTCCCAAGATATCTTTTTCTTCGATTGCTTCAACAGAAGATTTATTATCACCCATAAAATAACATTTTCCTTCTATTTCATAACATAATCTATGTACCAGAAAACTGCCCTCATGGTCAAAAACCAATATATCGCCGACACAGTAAGCAGCTCTCTTCTGTACAAGTATCCGATCACCACTGCTAAGAATAGGTTCCATACTATTCCCACTGACTCTCATAACTTGAATTTGTTTATTTTCCATAATACACCACATTATCCTACAAGTTTTCAATAATACCTTTCACAAAATCCAAATCTACATAATTAACTTCATATGCATTAATTTGGGAAAGCTTAGAAATTGAACATATATATTCCTGTGATAACTTATATGGAATCAGTACTGCTTTCAATAGACGATTAAAAATTTCTCTTTGGCACAGACGCGTCAACACAGATATCGGCTTATCACATCTATTTAAAAATAAGAATTGTCCAACACTGATATTCCTTTTTGTATGGCAACGAGGTTCATATATATATCTTACATCCATATTATCAGCAGAAACAGGTTTTGCCTCAAATGTCAGACCAAGGCCATCCCTTAAAACATTCAGTCCTCCTTCCCTTAAATGGAAAGGTACATCTATCGCCAACACTGACATTGTATTAACATTTATAAGAGCACAATCATCAGAAACAACTTCCTTTCCACACTGATCTAAATAAACTGCCATCGTTGTTTTACCAGTATATTTGGGTGCAAGCAACACATTTGCTTTGCCATTACAAACTACAACAGCACCATGCAATGCAATATATTCATTTGAATAGTTAGTATTTTTATATATATAATTGTGCAGCAATTTAATCGGTTCTTCTACAGTTTCCACAACATTATCGATATTTACTTCATAACCAGAAAAACTTTTGCGAATAACAATAATAACTAAATTCCTTTTTAAATCCATTTGGTATTCTGAACATACATGACTGCCATAAAAGTTCTTGCAATAATCCACAAAAAACTTTTCATCAGACATTATTTGATACGCATTTGTTTGATAAGGTAATTCAATAAACACTTGATAAGCAGATTTTGAATTACTCCAATCTTTTTCAGTTTTCTCTAACCTCACTTTGTCCTCCAACCTTACGTTTCTTCCGAAGAGGAAATTTCCCAGCCAAATCCATTTCTAAACACAGCGGATTTGGCGCATATATCGAACCTGTCGCACTATAAGCAACCGCCCTGCAGGAACCTTTACACAGAGATTTAACAGCACATTCCTGACATAAACCTTCCAATTTCTCTTCGATTGCTTCTAACGCACAATAGTTATCCGAATTCTTCAATATATCATTCAGACTTCGATCTTTCACGTTTCCATATACAAATACATCCATATCTTTTACTATTCCACATAGGCAAACATCTCCACTAGGCATTATCCCTACCACATCATGGCATTCACAAGACAAATGAATATAGGACTTATCAAATATGTACGAAAATCCCTCCATACAAACCGGCAGCATCATTTTGACTCTTACCCCATGAATTGGTTTCGTGCAAAATTTATTACGGATTTCGAGAAGTTCACTCGCTGAAAGCAAAAAAACTTTCCCACCCTGTTCTTTGTAAACGGCTTTACTCCGTCCAACTTTCATGATAGGATTTATTTTCATTTCGGTAACATTTAAACATGCTAAAAGTTCTATTAAAGATTGCAGTTCCGAATCATCTCTCTTCGACAAACTATACACCACATTGACTTTCACACCCGCATCAATTAAAAGCTTGATTCCTTGTACAGTTTGCTCAAAAGCCCCCTTACAATTTCTTCTTGCATCATGATGTTCCTTCATACCATCCAATGATGTAGCCACTTGACAATGATGCATCTTTAGAAAATCTGCAGTCTCCTGTGTCATAAATGTACAATTTGTCTCCACCTGAATATCAAATTGGAGAGCGTCTGCAAATGTAATTATCTGTTTAGTCAATTCTTCGCAAAGAAAAGGCTCTCCGCCCGAAATTTTTAAAAACGATGCCCCGAGTGTCTTCGCCTCTATAATAATTTCTTTGTATCTACGCATTGAAAGTTCTGATTCTTTTCCATTACTTCCTGCGGAGGCCCAACAATGTTCACAATAAAGATTACATTTCCACGTCAAATATAGATATAAAGCTTTCAACATATTATATAGCCCTTCCTGACTGAACTAATTTCGAGATGTATTGATACCTTCTAGCATAACAATCTCCATCCTGCCCAATATTTTCGCCATTTCTATTTAATTCTTCTGCCGGACAGCCTTTCAAACACTTATTAGCCTTCTGCAAAATGCAATTGTTACAAGGATACAATTGTTGACGCTCTCGCAACATTGTAATCAAATTTCTGGCCTTTTCACCATCTAACATCTCTGGCAAAGTTCCTTCATTTAAATTACCTATTGCCATATTTTCACTTGAAAATCCCTGACATAAATAAACATTCCCATTCACATCAATCCTTATATTATGTCTATGTTCAGCACTGTAGAGCAATCCACACGAATAACAAAACATAAAAGGCTTTACAATATCTGGATATACCGTCATTATTTCTAATATTTCTTGATTCAACTTTACAACTTGATAATTGTCGGGAACATATAGATTGTAAAAACTACCCTTTGCCCGTCCAGAAAAACTTAATTTTCCAAATTCAATATGAACTACGCCTAAAGAAATAATCTCTTCAACAAATTCTCTCACCTTTCCCATAAGAAGATTTGTCAAAACTGCTTTTACAGCTAAATGATCACTGTCAAGAATCTTAAGTAACTCTGTAATCTTTCCGGTAACTCTGGCATAAGCCTCATCGCCTCTGATAAAGTCATTTACTGCTCTTGGCCCTTCAATACTGACCTGAACCTTCACACCATATTTTTCAAAACATTTCATCAGGTTTTGTGTCAACAACAGCCCATTTGTAACAACAGACACTCGCCAACCATATTCAGCAAATTCAGAAATCAGCCTTTCCAGGTCAGGATATAAAGCAATCTCACCTCCACTCAATTGAAGACAAATCCCTTCATTTTTCTCTTGCAAGGACAAAAGTTTTCTTATCGTTTCAATGCTCAAATATTTCTTCTCATTTTGCCCACAAGAGGAATTGTAGCAATGCTTACACCGAAGATTACATACATTTGTCAATTCAATATATACACTTTCTATCATAGCAACTAGCCTTTCTTAGCGTAATCACGACTTATAAGACTTTCCAGAAATTCTATAATATCTTTTTCGACATTTTCGTCTGTAACATTGTCAAACTTTTCTAAAATCCTTTTTCCTACTTCTTCAATCTTATAAATGTTATCATCCGCCAAAAGCTCAAATATTACAAGAGCAACTTCGTTTATTACTAACAATCTATCACTTGCCGTATCCAATAAAGCAGTACCCTCTTCCAGATCAAACCTTTCTACATCTTTGTTTTTTCCAAAAACCATATCCTTGTAACATATCACCGGAACAACCCTCCTAATCCAACAATTGCACTAACTCAAAATCTCCTAGAGCCCCCCACATATCCAGATCTAAAGCATCATTATAAATCTCATTGTTTATTAGGCCCGCCATAGCAGCCACAATTTACTGAGTATTTTGAACATGCTTCAGCTACTACTAAATCCTCAAGATCTTTTTCACAGTATTCTGCTACAATTTCAGGTTTATGATATTCCTTCATTATATTTCTTCCTCCTTTTACAAACTTAATTAACCTCAGAACGACTAGACCTTATTTAGCGCGATGCTCCACATATCTAATGAATAAGGCAGTTCATTCTGATACCACAAAATAAACTCAATGTTACCTGTGCTCACAACACACTTTGACGCAAATTGTGGTAAAGATTTTTGCTTTTATAATATCTCTACCTAACAACAGCTCGCCAATCCTTCATCTATTGCATAATATCACCTTCTTTACAAAATAAGTTTTCGTCATAGAAACAGACGCACCTTATTTAATTATGCTAAAATTATTCATTTAAATAACAACATTTAAGGACTTAAAAAATCAAAAAACATTGATTATGTATCTTGCCCTCAATACTATATATAAAATGTTGTTGTTCAAATTCTTTTTTATTTTATCCCCATTTAATTTAATACGCAATAGTCATATTACTTGCATTTTTGCAAACAATATGACATATTGACACATATTTTATGTTGTATTATAATGCTGTAATTATCAATCACTTCCCTATCGCCTTATTTCCAATGCGAGAATTACACAGCCAAACTACCGCCGCTGCAGAAATCCAAAAACGGATTCATCTGCTTTCTTGCCTTTGTCATCATACGTGAAACAAAAACCGATTTTAAAAGAGAAGAAGAAACACCAATAGAAAAAGAATCGCCCTAGTACATCAATCATAAAATAACCCATAGTTTTACATTGGAAAATCAAAACTG
>CAJUAP010000046.1:25353-32370 GCA_910584435.1 uncultured Acetatifactor sp. | reverse complement strand
GCACAGCCCCCTTTTTGGTTACATAAACAGTAGATTGTTGCACTCATACTCACACCGCCTCCCTCACCCGGACAGTCAGGCCGTCCAGCCGTATATTTTTATGGCCTACCAGATAGTAGTCCTTTCCGTCATGCTCCACGCTTGTCCACACCCAATAAGGCACTTCCTGATAATCGTCTTTTATCAGCGCCTCAATGCCGCTCCCACTGGTATAATAATGACCGCCTTTTGTCTCATACCTTCCGCTCCGGTTCTTATGCAGGCGGCTTGTTTCTTTTACCGGGCGGGAAAGATATGCAATCCTGCCCGCCACATCCGAAAGTTTCTCCATGATCTCCCTAAGTTCGGTCTGGAGAAAAAGCTGCTGCCCGTCCTCATAGTCGATATGCAGCCCGCTCAGATCATCGTACTCGTCATATGTAGACAGCCTCAACAGGCTCCTAATGCTTCCATTCAGCTTTTGGGTTTCCTTTAATACCGTGTTTAAATCTGCCATATTTACACCGCCTTTCCATCGCATATCCCGGCTTCCTCTTTCACAGCCGCAATCGCTTTCGGGTCAGACCATACCCGGCCCGTCCTCTCTACCACAAGTTTTCCATCCTGCAAGGTTACGGATACCCTGTCGCCAACGGCAAACCCCATATCACGCAGCCACTTTCCCTGCATCATAATCATTGGAAGCGTGAGGTCTTTACCGTTTCCCCTTGCCCTGTAAACCGTCATTTCTCTTGATTTCATTCGTACCTCCTGTTAATATGATTCAATAAAAATAGGACTAAATCAGCCGCACAGACACGATACTTGTCCGCATGAAAAGCTAATTTAGTCCTACCTAAACTTAAAAATATTCAGTTATCACCCCTTTTTGGCACACGTTTTATAACACCAAACGGCTTGATGGTATATTAGTGTCAAGTTGCTTGATTTTCGGTTTTCTGGTTAAAAACAGGCCCGTCCTTATCCAATTTTGCTGTTTTCGCAGCAGTTTTTTCATAGGACTAAATCAGCGGAAGCCCTTGATTTTACTGGCTCCTTGCTAACTTGACACTATATTACCATACGCCCCCCACTCCCTGTTTGGATAGAGGATATCATAATTTCTGGAAGCGCCTCTTACAAAATAATTCTTAATTTCCCGGCTTTCCACCACCCTGTTGTTGCCCTGCACCACCGCCCACTCCATAAACTGTGCCACTGCACCTGCAGTAATGGCCGCCGCCAGAGACGTCCCCGACTGTCTGCCCTGAATTGTGGTAACATTTACGCCCGGTGCCGCAAAATCCGGCTTAATCATACCTGTTCTGGTAAAACCTCTGCCCGATTCAATATAAAAGCTGTTGTTTGCAGCATCATAAGCCGATACGCTAATCACAGTTTCCGCCATAGCCGGTTCTGTCAATGTAATATAAGGAGTAGCCTCCAGAAAGTACGCAGGTACATTCAAAAACTGTGTAATCGGCAGCCACATATGAAATGTTCCATTATGAATCTCTGCATTTGACGTCACCTGAAAAGTCCATATGCCAGGGGTAGGCGCCACGATGCGCATCAGAATCAATTCTTCGCCCGATGCAGGCTCCACCAGCATCCCTGATATTGTAATTTTGGTTCTTTCATACACAAAACCATAAGTAATACTATCCTGTATTCCCAATCGAAGCACCGGAATGGACTCTCCCCCCGGAGAACGTATGGATACTGTAAACACATCCGGCACATTTCCCCACAATTCCAGCAGAAAACCTTCCGAACGTTCCCCCACTCTGATTTCTACCGGTATACTGTTGTCTCCTGTTCTGCTTCGGTCTCCGATATTCCCCTGATAATGGTGTGCAGCATTTCCTTCATTTCCTCCGCAGACCACTACTGCCCGGCTGCGCTTTGAAGCAATTTTATCCAGATAACGGGGCAGCGGAGCCCTGCCGGTATGATCGCCGTAATTGGTTCCCAGTCCCAGACAGATGACGACAGGTCTCCGAAAGACTTCTGCAAAACTGTCCGCATACTGTACTGCCAGCATAATATCCCCTTCTTCATAGGCCGGTACTCCTGACGGAATCAGATAAAACTCCCTGAGATAAGGTTTGCATTCCTTTAACTTAACGATCACGATATCCGCATTTGGTGCAGCGCCAAGGTAGCTTACCTCCCCGCTCAACTGACTGCCTGCTGCCACACCCGCCATAATACTTCCATGTCCAATCTCATCCCTGCTTGGAACAACCGAGTAGGGATCTTCTGCCTGCAGCGCCCGATTAATGTCCTCCCTGGTGTACTCCGTTCCGAAGAAGAATCCCTCCGGCGCAGGACCAGTCTGTATGGTCTGATCCCATATGGCCAATACACGGCTATTGCCCTCACTGTCCCTGAAAACGGGATTGGTATAATCAATTCCTGTATCAATCACACAGATGACCACTCCCTGTCCCGTCAGCCTTAGAGGGTCTCGTTGTATCTGTGTAATACCGCTTACAATCAAACTGTTAGGATCAAATCCAACCGCCCCCTGCTCCTGCATGAGCCCATATATCTTGGGAATACTTTCATAATCGTAAAAATAATCATTTGTATTCCTTACATCATCTTCATTGACATACAGCAGATAAAAATCGTCAATTGGATAATAGCAATAATCAAAACCGGAATTCTCTAATACCCTCACCGGATAATCAGTGATAACATCATAATAATGATTGCTAAGTGCATGCTCCTTGCAGTACATCCCCAATCCCCCAATCATATCCTGTCATTCTATCATATCCGCACAGGTATCTTTCTGTTCCTGCATTTCAATCAAAGTTTTCGTAACAGTCCGGACAGGTCACTGAGCTGTTACAGGTTTTCCTTGTCTGGATTTCTGTTTCTTTTTTCTCTGTGCCTGTACATTCTTGTCATCTCCGGCTCTCCGTCTCCCTGCACCATACACAAGAACTCCCACCCATACCGCTCATAAAAGGAATCGTGGTCCGTAACCAGGTATAAGATATCAATACCCTTTTCATACAAATCATCACATACATACCGCAGCATTTCTCCTGCAATTCCCTGATTGCGGTATGCTTCTTCCACATAAACCGCACATACATTTGGAGCTAAATCCTTCCGATTATGGAAATCATTTTCAATCACACCAATGCCTGCCACAATCCTTTTCCCGTCCAATACAATATACCATTGGGGCACTGCGGATTTTTTCTGCAGACACATATCCATACTATCCACATACGCTTCTCTGGGAATCTGCCATTTCTGATGAAACCACTCTGCTGCCGCTTCCATCCATTCCCCGTGTTCTTGTATTTTCAATATCGTATATTTCATTCCAATCCTTCCGCTATTCTGCTGCATCTGCTGATGCAAACCCATTCAATTTAATCACCCTCAATCCCTGTGAAGTAAGATCATCCTTCATAACTTCCCCAATCCAGACACAGCCATTGCCAAGCATAATCCCCTCCCAATCCGCAAACATTCCCTCACATGATTCCGCCTCAAGTTCCGCCAATAGTGCCTGATTCCTGTTACCAACGAAATCTGCCTCTAAAAAAGCCTCTTCATTCTGATACACAACACCGTCAATCGTAACAGGATAGGCAATCTCCTTGGACAATCCCTGGAAATCGCCAAGCAGAATCTGTTCTTTCACCTTCCTGGCAAAGTCTTCCACCTCCCATACGGATTTTGAAGTACAGACTGCATATCTTTGAGCATATTCCTTCAGTTTTTGACAGGGAATCTCCATTTCCTCCGCATCTCCCGCCATAGAATCCCACCACTGATTATACTCCTCCAAATCCACTATTGTGTTATCCGTATATTTCCCCCCCATGACATAATACACAATGCCATCGCCATTGCTGTCAATCTCCTTTGGAAAAGGATTTCCATTGCCATCCGTCCCGCCCAGCTTCTGATCCCAGGCATCAGCACTCCCTGCTTTCAAATAGGCATCCGTCTCCTGATCGTACTTGTACACTGAATATGGCCAGAATTCTCCACCCCTTCCATGATTATGGGACAACTCCGCTTTCACCATTCCATTATCATAAAATGTCAATGCCGGAAATTCTGAGAGTTCCACTGTAAACGTACCTGATGCAATATCATAATCATATATTGCCTCTATCATTCCGGCAACGATTGTATCAGTATATCGTATGATAAGTTCTTCTTCACCGTCAAAATCAATGTCAAATATTGCAAAGCAATTGTTTGATTGATCAAACGCACCATCCGGGGCGCCATATTCCATACCATCGGGGAATGCGCCCTGGGTGTACAGCTTTTCCAATGCTGCCTGGTAAGCTTTCCTCTTCTCCTCACGAAGAGCTATTGTGTCATCCTGATTCGGAGCTGCTGTGCCGCCGGAAACCGGTGCACTGCCGGACGCTGTCCCTCTTCCTGATATTTGCGCATTGTCGGAAGCCATTCCCTTATCCTGGGCTGCACTTCCCGATACTGTCCCACTATCCGGGGCCGTACTCCCTGAATTGCTTCCGCTGTCCGGGGCAGGTTCTTTATCCGGCACCACTGCACTATTTAAGAATACTGCTTTATCTGAAGACTGCATATCCTGTGATTCATCCTCTGTCTGTCCGCATCCTCCCAGGAAAAACACACCTGCCATGGTCCACATTCCTAATCGGCATATTATTTTCTTCATACTCTTACTCCATTCTTCCATTTTATAATCCCCTGCATTCTTCCATTTCACAATTTCCTGTACCCCCATTTCATAATTCTCCGAACACTTGCGTTTTCAGCCCACCTTATAACCATTTCCCCATACCACCTTCAGATATTTAGGCTGTTTGGGATCTTCTTCGATTTTTTCCCGCAAATGACAGATATGCACAGCGATAGTATTGTTCACGCCCACAGCCCTCATATTCCAGATGTTCTCATAAATCTGAGCATTGGAGAATACTTTACCTCTCTGCTGCACCAATAAACGCAGAATCTTATATTCCACCGGTGTCAAATGCACATTCCTGCCTTCCACCGTGACAGTCCGCCGACTATCATCGAGTGTCAAACCGCCTATCCTGTAGATCTTGTCAATATTCTCACACATCCCCATCATTTGGGTATATCTGCGGAGCTGAGACTTTATCCTTGCCAGCAATACCAAAGGATTACAGTCAGCCGTCACATAATCATCCGCTCCTGATTCTAATGCCATAATCTTCGCCGTTTCCGCAGTCTGGGCAGATACTACAATGAGAGGAATACAGCTCTTGCGCCGCAGTCTCATAATCAATTCAATCCCCTTATCCCAGCCTTTGTCGTTCAATGCCACATCAACCAGCATTAAATGTATTTCCATCTTGTCCAGCATCTCATACAATTGCTGTACATCCGCTGCCACCAAAACTGAAAGATTCTCTCTTCTGCACAAAAAAGTTATTTTCTCTACAATCCCTGTCTGATTATTATACACCAATACTCTTTTTTCCATTGTTCACACCTTCTCAATCCACATCTGACTTTTGTAAATTATAAGCAACAGTTCAGACTGTTCCTGCCGCGAAGTCAAAATTGCGCTCCAAAGCCAGCGTACCGCCTTGTAATTATTGCGTGCCCCAAAACACATGCCATTGCATTTTGTGTGCATTCTCGTGACGGTTCAGCGATTTGTCTGAACTGTTATAGTTTTTAATGCACCGGGTAAGCATCATAAGGACCATATATAGAATCCACTTCCCTCGTTACCCTGTTTATCGTGATCTCATAATAGTTTCCTGACTCTGCCCTGATAACATAATCATCCTCCCATTCACTCTCTATCGTTTCTATGATTTCCCCCTTTTCAGGACCCAACTGCCCGAAATACCATTCCACCAGCTGAACATTCGTCATATTCTCAAGCTGTTCCGGTATATTCCACTGAACCACCGGCGAATACCATGTAACTCTCTCTGTTTTCAAATTCGCCGACTCAATCACATCACTAAAACCTGCCTTCGCTCCATACACCCTGTCATAAAAACTTCTGCAGGCATCAAGATCCTGCGGTGTCTGCCCAAAATAGAAATCGCCATGCATAGTTACCGCAAAACAAGCTGTATCGATTTTCGTCCCGCTCCATTCATATAATTCTGTTAAAGCTTCTTTCGCCCAATAGATATACCTTTCATTCAACGCACCTCCATACTCCGTCCCGGCATCCCAGTCGTCCACAGCCGGCAGCGCATACTCTGCCTCCTGATATGTCAAATCCAGCAAAGGGAACAGGGCATCCGGCGACCGATTCTCCTCCACATACCGCACCATATGAAGAATTCCTGCTTCGTCGAATCTGTAATACTTTACACTATGCTGATCTTCCCCGTCCTGGGTAGCGCTCTCCAGCAGCTGCATTTCCTGATTTATGTGCACGTTTGGTATCATGACACTGTGCTGAAATCGTTCTTCCTCCGGATTCCACAGATAACAATAGAACGGCTGATTTACGCTTCCCACTCCAATCTGCACACAGAAATCATCATAACCGTCAAAATTCAAATCCGCTGCCATGATTCCTCCATCCGGAAAATAAGAGAGCTGTGTTCCACTTCCATCCGCCAAAAACTGTCCCCTTGCATATGCGGACAATTCTTCAATACTCTGTAAGGATTTTGCATATAGAGGTTCCCTCTCTGACTGAAACAAAGACCCATATCCTCCCCCCGGTTCTGCCTGTCTTCCATTCTGCAGAGCTTCCGAATAAAATGGCTTAACCTCTCCGGGATCTATAGACTGCAGCACTTCTCCTGATTCATTATCCTCCAGGCATAAATTTATCTGCTCGATTTCATAGTACCCGTTTACTGATGCCGAGCAACCAATTACCTGTAGTACATATTCTCCTCCGTCATTCAAATCAACGGATACATATGTACTTTGCTGTTCTCTTTCTGAACTCACAATGTCGCCCTTATAAAATTCCACTGCCGAACCTGCCGCTTCATTCTCCCTTGGGCTTCCGGCACCGCTCTCCTGCATTCCTGCTCCCCGGCTTCCGGCACCGCTCTC
>CAJUAP010000046.1:0-25253 GCA_910584435.1 uncultured Acetatifactor sp. | reverse complement strand
CCGGCACCGCTCTCCTGCATTCCTGCTCCCCGGCTTCCGGCACCGCTCTCCTGCATTCCTGCTCCCCGGCTTCCGGCACCGCTCTCCTGCACTCCTGCTCCCCGGCTTCCGGCACCGCTCTCATAAGCACCGTTTTCCCTGGCTTCCGCACTTGCATCCGGGTTATCTCTTTCCAATGCCTCAGCGGTCTTGCCTCCGGTAAAAGCAACCATAAACAGCAGCGGCAGCGATAACAATACTGCAGTCAAAGCGCCGTCACTTCTTTTCCTCTGCCCGGCTATCATCTGCAGCCGCTCCTTTAACTGCTTCTTACTGCCGGATATGGTCATTGATAAACGCAGACCGCCGAACAATTCCCCACTCTGCACACTGAGGGAAAGCAATGTTCTTCCATATTCAATTCTGTTCTCGTCTCCCAGCCGTGTTATGGTTTCTTCGTCACAGGCAAGTTCACAATCCTGTTTTGACAGGTACGCCGCCAGCCACACAAGCGGATTGAACCAATGAAGGCACACGCAGAACAGGCGGACCAATATCCACAGATTGTCCCTGTGTCTGTAATGCGTATTCTCATGGCACAGAATATATCCCAATGCCTTTTCTTCCACAGCCTCCTGCCCCAGATAAACCGCCGGACGCAGCAAACCAAACATACAGGGCATACGAACCACTGTAGACACATAAACAGGCAGACGGCTTTCTCCTTCTCCCTGGAAACGTCTTCTGGAACGATACACACATTTCCAATACCTGAGATTTGTGATGCCCACAAGCCCAAGGAAGATAAATATACCAAATATCCAGACACGCCGCAGCCATCCGTACAAGGCCGTCCGTCTTCCATCTCCTTCCGCCGCCCCTTTTGTTTCTCCTGAAAGCGGCACCGCTTGTCTCTCTCCATCGCTTTCAATGCCCCAAAGCTCAACATTTGTTGTCTTTATATCATTCCATAATTCCAACCCCACATCCTTCTCATTTTCATTGTCCTGCGTTTTCATGCCGCTCATGCCGCTATTTCCCATACCACTCTGCAGTTCTGAACCGTTCGCCCCCGCTGCTTCCTGTAGTTCCAGGCTGCCGCTCTCCACAGCCCCTGGACTTTTTGGCATTTCATTGCTGCCCACACCCAGACTGTCCTGCACACAATCACTGCCCGCCCCATTGTCTCCCTGCAGCTTAAGAATCTCCGTTCCTTCCATGGCAGACATCTGATTCAACCCATTCCTGAAAACAATATCCTCGCTCCGTTCTCCGTGAGAAGCATACAAATTATCCCTGTATAGGAAATTGATATCCTGACCTTCCGCTGCATTGGTATCCTCCGATACAATCATCTGTCCCCACAGATTTAATATGCTCAGGCTGCTCTCAAAAAAAGATACCGGAATCAGCAGCCGCAATGCCACAGCCAGCCACAAAGCATATCTCACCCGCATTGACAATGTCTTTCGGAACAACTGCCGAATGACAATCAGCATAATAATCAATACACTGGATGATATAACCCATTCAATCATGCTCCCCTTCCTCCGCCCTGTCCAAAATCTGCCGAAGCTCCAAAAGCTCCTTCGGACTCAGCCGCTGTCTTTCCACAAATCCATTGATTAGCATACTGATACTGCCATGATATACCCGGTTTAAAAAGCTTTCCGTCTCTTTTTTCACCGCTGTCTTACGCTCGATTAGCGGCGTATATGTCTTCATCTTACCGTTATCCACACAGGCAACCAGCCCTTTGTCCGTCATTCTCCGCAGCATTGTCAATGTAGTACTCCGGCTCCATCCTGTACGTTTTACCATATCTGATACAATCTGGCTTCCCACCTTCGGCGAAGCCTCCCACAAACTCTCCATAACATTCCATTCTGCTTCACTTAACTCTTTCATAACCGCCTCTCTTCCTCTGATTGTTTACACTGTAGACATAGTATAGCACAAACTGTCTACACTGTAAACACTTTTTTGCTTTTTCATCATGAGGCATTTCTGTTACCATTCACTCGCCGCCACCGCGAGGCGTTTTCATGCGTATTTTGCATGAAAATCCCGAGACGATGTGCGCCAAAACGCTGTTTTTGCGTTTTGTGTGCCTAAAGCCTTCGCAGAAGGCTTGTTACTGTGAACGGAGTGAACAGTAACACATTTCTATCAGTAATTCTACCGGATACTCCTCCACATTATAATATTTCCGGTTCAGCTCATCCATTCATGATTTGGAAGGTATCCCTCTTCTGTCCGCTCACATACTCTTGTATTATAATAGACTCCTTCTTCCCCCTCATATCGTGCAATTATTATAAAATCTGCCATACCATCCCCGGCATCTTCCTTTTCATACTGCCATGCATTCATGTCATCCAGACTGTTGTGCACTTACGGCTCTAATGCCCTTATACTTATATAGCAGGAAAAAATCAAACCAGGGACAAATAAAAACGGGATTGCCAAAACATTTTCTAATGAATGTTCAGGCAATCCCACCCTTATTCAGACATAAAAGCTGTCATTTTTCAATTCTCCTGCTTCGCCTTCGGAACAAATTTCATCCGCAATACATACCACAAACCGCCCGCCAGACAGATGGAAGAATATGCACCGCAGATAATACCTACCATCAAAGGAAGTGCAAAATCGCGGATGCTTGTGACACCCATAACATACAGCACCGCCACCATGATAAATGTGGTCAGGGAAGTGAAAATGCTTCTGGATATAGTCTGTGTAATACTCCTGTTCACAACCTCCTTCAAATCCCCCTTGCGGGTCATGATACCCATATTTTCACGGATGCGGTCAAAAATCACAATGGTAGCATTGATGGAATATCCTACAATGGTCAGCATACAGGCCACAAAGGTATTGCTCACGGAGACCTTCGCCGCCGCGTAGAAAGCCAATACCACCAGCACATCATGTAACAGTGCCGCAATACTGCTGACACCAAAGCGGATATCGCTGAAACGAATCCTGATATACACCAGCATACAGAGAATGGCAACTACCACGGCAATCACCGTATCTGATTTCATTTCACTGCTGATGGTGGAACTGATGGTTTCGGAAGTGATCATTTTCTCATCAACCCCGAAATTATCCACGAACATCTGATTCAATGCTTCCCTCTGTTCAATATTCAATGAACCGGTCTTGAAAATCACCTCGCTGGAATCCTGCACTGTCTGAATCTGTACGGTACTGCCGGTAATTTCCTCAATCAAAGGCACCACCCTGGTATTGGCATCCTCCAAAGTCATGGCTTCCTGGAAAATAACCGTGGTCGCCGTACCGCCTTTGAACTCCAGACTGTAATTCAGCGCATCTCCGGCAGACACCTTATTTACTCCCATTACTACAAATCCTGCAACAATCACTGCCAGAGAAATCCCAAAACAAATCCCTTTCTTAGACAAGAAATCCCATGCCTTATGTTCCTTCCCGACACCATAAAACTTCTCGCTCTTCAATCCAAGTGCATAGAAGGCATAAATCAGGTATCTGGTCACAACCAATGCGGTAAACATGGACAGCACAATGCCCAGAGCCAATGTCTGCGCAAACCCTTTTACGGTGCCCGGCCCCAGCAGCAGAAGCACACCCGCCGCAATCAAAGTCGTCACATTGCCGTCCACAATAGCGGATAACGCCTTGTCAAATCCGCTTTTTATCGCACTCCTGACACTTTTCCCAAGCGCCAGTTCCTCTCTGATACGGGCAAAGATAATCACATTTGCATCCACTGCCATACCAATGGACAGAATAATGCCCGCCACACCTGACAATGTCAATGTCATATCAAAACCATTCAGCAATAAGATCACCAATGCAACATATGCCAATAAGCCAATGGCGGATGCCACGCCGGGAACCAGGTATACAACAATCATAAATACAATAACGATGCCAAGACCGATAGCCCCCGCCTTTAAACTGGTATCAATGGCTTCCACACCAAGCTGTGCCCCAACCACCTTGGAATGCAGTTCCTCCAGTTCCAGTTTCAACCCGCCGATACGGATGGTAGATGCAAGACTTTCGGCTCTCTCATAAGATTCCATGGGAGAAATCTGCGCATTTCCGTCCGTAATCGCAACATTCACCCTTGGCGCACTGATAATGCTGCCGTCATAATAAATGGCAAGGGTCTCACCTTTCTCGCAGGCATTCTGTGTAGCCTGTGCAAATTTTTCCCGTCCTTCTTCCGTCATGGTCAGATCAACTGCATACACCACATTCTGCAGGGTATCGTTTGTCCTGGTGGAGCCTGCACGAGCATCCTCCACATCGGTCCCCTGTACCAGAATGGAGCCGTCTTCCAGAAGCTCATCAATGGTTTTATTCAACACATAGGCATACCCATAACTGCCGTCATAATTCTGCACTGCCTGCTGGCTGTAATTTACATTGCCCTCAGGGTCCGTCTGTGCGATAAAATACAATGTTCCCGGTCTGCCTAACTCCTGAAGAATCGCATTGGCATCGCTGACACCCGGAATCTCAATATTAATTCTGTCAGTACCCTCCTGATAGACAATGGCCTCCGTACTGTAATTTTCCACACGCTTCTGCAGCTTTGCAATGGTATCGCTCATATCGGTAGCACTGGGAGTTCCTTCTCCCACTACCTGATACGTAATACTGACTCCGCCGGCCAGATCAAGCCCCAGATTAATATCAGAAGCACTCCCGTCACCCTCTGGATTCACGCCGAAGATATCAACATATACAACGCCGGCCAAAACCAGAAGAATGCAGAGCAAAGTCACAATCGCATTGTTCTTTTTCATATCATACCTCCGTTTCCCATCCGAAATTATCACATTTCCGAACTTATTCCACTCTCCTGCCTGTAAATTTCTTACCCCTGATTTACTTCTTCCCGGTCCATGCCTGCATTTTCTTTTCCGTATGCATCAGCAATTCTGCGCGGAAATCACATCCCATTCTCATGAATTTTCAACATGATCGCACACTCCACCCGTTTTCTCTGAAGCTCACAGCCCACATCGTAAGCATCATTGATATCTCCATGGAAGTTATATGCGTTGGCGGCACATCCGCCGCTGCAATAGAACCTGGCAAAACATCTCTTACATTTATCTTTTGCATAGACGTTACAGCATTTAAACATATCCTGAATATCCTTACGGACAATTCCCTCATCCACATTGCCCATAAGAAACTTCTCATTTCCCACAAACTGATGGCATGGGTAGAAATCGCCCCAGGGAGTCACGGCCAGATACTCCGTCCCCGACCCACAGCCCGAAAGCCTCTTCGCCACACAGGGGCCGCCTTCCAGGTCTATGTTAAAATGAAAGAAATGGAACTCCCTCCCGGCTTCTCTGCGTTTTATCATCTCCAGCGCCAGCTTATCATATTCTTCCTTCAACCTGGGAATGTCCGCCGGTGTAATGGCATAGGAATCCGTAGGTTTCGCCACCACCGGTTCCACAGAAATCTGCCGAAACCCCAGATCCGCAAGATGTATCACATCCTCCGAGAAGTCAAGATTATTATGCGTAAAAGTACCCCTGACATAATAATTCGTCTGCTCCCTGCTCTCGGCCGCCTTCTGAAACTTGGGCACGATCAGATCATAACTTCCCTGTCCGCCCCGGAAGGGACGCATGGCATCATGAACTTCCCTGCGGCCGTCAATGCTCAACACCAGATTCGCCATCTCCCGATTAGCGAAATCCAAAATCTCATCATTCAGCAGAACACCATTTGTCGTCAACGTAAAACGGAATTTTTTGTGATTAGGTTCTTCCAGGCTCCTGCCGTACTCCACCAATTCCTTTACCACCTGCCAGTTCATCAATGGTTCTCCGCCGAAGAAATCCACTTCCAGATTCACACGGCTGCCGGAATTAGCCACCAGGAAATCCAACGCCTTTCTGCCCACATCAAAGCTCATCAAAGCACGCCTTCCATGGTACTCGCCCTCTTCCGCAAAACAATACTGACAGGCCAGATTACAGTCATGGGCAATGTGAAGACAGAGAGCCTTCACCACCGTCTCCCGTTTCTTAAAATCAAACACATAATTCTCATAGATATCCGGTGCAAATAACTGTCCCATGGACTCCAGCAGGAGCAGCTCGTCCACCGCTTCCGCAATTTCTTCCTCCGGACAGGGAAGATTTGCAATATTCAACACGGCTGCCCGAATGGTATCGGCATCTTTAATGCCCTCATTGACAAGGGGTTCCACCAATGGAATCATATCATAGACGATATCATCCACTACATGGATAGAACCGCTGTTTACATCAATTACAATATTGTATCCATTGCTTTTGTATTGGTGTATCACTTTTGTTTTCCTTTCACAAAGTTTAAGCAGCGACAGAAATCGCTGCTTGCACTCATACTATAAGTTCTAACCTGCAACTGCCATCCACCGCCCAGACGAGCATAAACAGCCTGCTTCCTTAGATTTCCGTTTTCACCTGCTCACAACTCTGATTTCCAACCGTACAGGAAGTCTTGCATGCAGACTGGCAGGAAGTCTGGCACTCGCCGCAGCCGCCCTTCTTCATGGATTCCTTCAGATTTCTGGTGGTCAAAGTCTTAATATGCTTCATAACAGTAAGCCTCCTTATGTTCTTCTCTGCAGCCGTCATATCATAATTGAATGACAATCTCTCTGCCCGCAAATTTGTAAATATAATGTAGTATAACATAAAAATCTCAATTGTAAAAGGTTTTTTTGAAAATAAATGCAAAATCACGGTTCAGCTTAACATTCCCCCAAGCATTCCGCCTCCGGCACATAGTACCAGTGTGGTCAGCAGTGAACTTCCCACTTGAATTCCGTCCTCACCCATACAGAAAGAAACTGCCGCCAATACCAGAAAATATGCGCCTCCCATGAAAAGCCCCCACAGAAACCTCCGATTCTGCATTTTCTTTCCTGTGACAAAACCGGCAAACAGCGTTGCAGCCACATATATGACAATGATTGCAATAGAGACAATCTTCTCGCTTAACCCCAGCTTATACAGCAAAAAAGCAAGAACCACGAGCATAACCCCTGTTAATATGTACGAAAAAAGCAGGCTTTTCAGTAAAAACCATACCGGAATTCCCTCCATATCCGAAATCCGTTCCTCCTGTTCCGTATGCAGCATCCGATCTCATCCTCCCGACACTATAAACTTTTTATTAAATCATATGCATACAAGTTCAGGAACTTGACAACTATTAGGAAAATATAGTATATTAAATTTTGAAATATTAGAATCCATACAATATTATAAAAAAAAGGAGTGAATTATTTTTGGACGTCCCAGGTGTCATACAATTTGTATCTCTTATTATTCTAGTGATTCTATCAAGCTTTTTCTCTTCGGCAGAGACAGCATTCAGCACTGTCAACCGTGTGCGCATGCGTGCACTGGAAGAAGAGGGCAGCCGCCGTGCGGCAAAGGTGAATAAAATACTGGAGAATTACAGTAAAATGCTGAGTGCCATTCTGATCGGCAACAATGTTGTAAATTTATCCGCTTCTTCCCTTGCCACTACCCTGGCTATGCGCATCAGTCTGCCCGTGGGTGTCGCCACCGGTATCCTGACCATTGTGGTACTGCTCTGCGGTGAAATTGTTCCCAAGACATGGGCAATGCTTTCCTCTGAGAAAATTTCATTGGCTTACAGCGGCATTATTTTGGGATTAATGCATCTTCTGACCCCTGTTATCTTCGTGGTAGATAAAATGTCAAACGGCATACTGCGTCTGCTGCGCATTGATCCCAGCAAGAAGATCACCACCATGACAGAAGCGGAACTGCGTACTTATGTTGATGTGAGTCATGAGGACGGCGTTATCGAAACCGAAGAAAAAGAAATGATCTATAACGTGTTTGACTTTTCGGATGCTTTGGCTAAGGACATCATGATTCCCAGGATTAATATGGTAACTGTGGATATTAATGCCACTTATCAGGAAGTTCTCGCCGTATTCCGGGAGTCCATGTATACCCGTCTCCCCGTGTATGAAGACGATATGGATAATATTATCGGCCTGATTAATATCAAAGATTTCATTCTCACAGCAGACAGTGATGATTTCCACATTAAATCCATCCTTCGTGATGCTCATTATACATATGAATTCAAGAAAGTGGCTGACCTGCTCTATGAACTGCGTGAGAAAACCACCAGTGCCACTTTTGTACTAAACGAATACGGCACCACGGTAGGTATGATCACCCTGGAAGATTTATTAGAAGAAATTGTCGGGGAAATCCGGGATGAATATGATGCGGATGAAGAAGAACTCATCAAAGAGATTGATGAATATACCTACCTTGTGGAAGGCAGTATGAAGCTGGATGATATTAATGATGAGCTGGAAACAGATCTCGACAGCAATGACTATGATTCCATCGGAGGCATTATCATCGAAAGCCTTGACCGTTTACCGGAAGACAATGAAGAGGTCACTCTGGAAAACGGCATCCGTTTGAAAGTACAGGGAATCAAGCAGAACCGGATTGTCAAGGTATTAATGACGCTTCCTAAGAAAGCTCCCGATGATACTTCTGCGGAAGAGAATGCCGAAGACGGCAGTACAGGCGAAAATATATAGACTTTCCAAGACATTTCAAAAAGAACGCAGACGGGCTTCCTTGTCTGCGTTCTTCCTGATTGAGACATTCTCTTCCTGATTGAGACATTCCTTTAATTTATTACCCGGCATTGAAGATTATAAATTCCCGCTTGAAGTGCAGCGGCTCAATTTCACATTGCCGGCAAACGGCCTTACGGCAGTTTATACCGTTCCCCATATGCCAATACCTTACCGCGGAATTCTATATCCTCATCCTGTTTCAGCCTCTCCAGATAGGCATGCGTATCAAATTCCTCGTCGCTGACCTGCAGCATACAGACTGCAATATTGGTACAGTGTTCCGACGCCCGCTTCAGATGCATCACAATATCATACAATAAAAATCCCAGCTCTATTGTACATTTCCCCTTTCTGAGACGCTTCACATGCCGGCGTCTGATATCCAGATTCAGCCCGTCTATGACTTCCTCCAAAGGCTCCACCTGCCTCGCCAGCTGCAGGTTTCCTTCCCTGAAGCTTCTCGTGGCCAAATTCAGAATATCCCTGATTGCCGTGGAAAGTACTGCCAGCTCATCTAATGCCTTCTCCGAAAACTGCAGTCCTTTCTCCGTCATTTCCTCTGCCGCTTCCTTAATATTTCTGGCATAATCGGAGATTCGTTCAAAGTCACTGATGCAGTGAAGCATGGTAGAGAGGAGGTGGCTATCCCGTTCAGGCATGTCCCTGGTACTGAGTTTCATCAGATAGCTTCCCAATTCATCCTCCAATGCATCCACCCTGCATTCCAATACCGCCACTTCATCCGCTGCATCCTCTGTATACGACTGCAGCAGCCCCATTGCCTGATTCATGGATTTCTCGGCCAATTCTGCCATAATGCCCACCACCGTTCTGCTTCGTTCCACCGCGTAAGAAGGCACTTCCAGGAAGCGCACATCCAGCAGATGCAATACACTCTCTTCTCCCTCCGGATGAGTTTCCTTCGGAAAATCTTCTTCCCGGACAGACAGGCATGCCAGCCGCACCAGCCCTCCCGAAAAAGGCAGCAGGAAAACGGTGGACAGGATATTGAACACGCTGTGAACCGCTGCAATGCCGAAGGGTGTGGCTTCCATGTCTAAAAAAGCCAGGGGCGTTACTGCATTTACCACATAAAACACAATCATAAACAAAAGGGTTCCTATCAGATTAAAATAGAGATGCACCAATGCGGCCCTTTTTGCATTCTTACCTGCTCCCACAGCAGAAAGCATGGCGGTAACACAGGTACCGATATTCTGCCCCAGAATAATCGGTACAGCCGCGCCATATCCCACAGCGCCGGTGGCACAGAACGCCTGTAATATACCTACCGAAGCGGAAGAGGACTGCAGCACCGCTGTCAGCAATGTTCCTGCCAGCACTCCCAGGAAGGGATTGGTAAATCTGGTCAGAAGCCCGGTAAATTCCGGTACATCTGCCAAAGGCTTCACTGCACTGCTCATGGTATCCATGCCGGACATTAGAATGGCAAATCCCACCATAACCACCCCTATGCTTCTTGACCTGTCCCTCTGTAAAGCAGTGCTCCCTCTGGATACGCTCATCAGCACCACCCCTGTGATTGCCAGAACAGGGGAAAAAGAGGACGGCTTACACAAACGCACCAGAAATGAATTGCTGTCAATCCCCTGCGCCCCCAGAATCCATGATGTAAGGGTAGTACCCACATTTGCTCCCATAATGATGCCCACTGCCTGCTGCAGCTTCAAAATACCGGAATTGACAAACCCTACTACCATGACGGTAGCTGCGGAGGAAGATTGAATCACCGCCGTTACCCCTGCTCCCATAAATACTGCCTTAACGGGATTATCCGTCAGCCTCTCCAGTATTTGTTCAAATCTGCCCCCGGCTATTTTCGCCAGTCCTTCCCCCAGCAGATGCATCCCATATAGAAAAAGCGCCAATCCGCCTATCATTGTCAGAAAATCAAAGAAATCCATAGACACCCTCTCTCGTGCTTTCACCCCTGCCGCATCAAATGCATCATCGGTTTACCTCCTATTATCACCCAAAGCGCCCTGTAATATACTCTTCGGTTCTCCTGTCCCTGGGCCGGCAGAATATCTGATCCGCAGAACCGAATTCCACCAGCTCACCTGCCAGGAAAAAAGCCGTATCATCAGCCACTCTGGCCGCCTGCTGCATATTGTGCGTCACCACCACCACCGTATATTTTTTCCTGAGCGCCTTCATCAATGTCTCAATTTTCAGGGTGGAAACCGGATCCAGCGCGGAAGTAGGCTCATCCATCAGCAGCACTTCCGGCTCCACTGCAAGCGCCCTTGCAATGCAGAGTCTCTGCTGCTGTCCGCCCGAAAGGCTCAGTGCAGGCTTTTTGAGATTTTCCTTCACTTCTTCATAGATAGCCGCATCTCTCAACGCTTCCTCCACCCTGCGGCTTAATTCCGTTTTATTTTTTATGCCGTGAAGCCTGGGACCATAGGCAATATTATCATAAATACTCATAGGAAAGGGATTAGGCTGCTGAAATACCATTCCCACCTTTTTCCGCAGTAATGCAGTATCCACCCTTTTATCATAAATATCCTCTCCGTCTAAGAATATTCTGCCTTCTATCCGTACATGCTCTACCTGATCATTCATCCTGTTGAGGCATTTAAGAAAAGTCGATTTTCCACATCCGCTTGGACCGATGAGTGCAGTAATGAAATGCTCTCTGATTTCCATATCTATGTTTTTCAGCGCATGCTTCTGCCCATAATGCAGATTCAGATTTTTTACCCATATTTTGTTCCGCTTCATTTTCTTCCTTCTGATGCCGGCCGCTGCACAGTCATTATACCATGATCACAGTTCAATCATGGTATGGATGGCCATTCGGCCGTTTCCTGCCTTGAATATGGTCTTATTATACCATGATTTCATGCGCTTAAAGAGGGGTGTTTACACACCCTCTTGCGCATATGGAATCAGTAGTTGACACAATGCATTTCCGGGTCAACATTGTACCAAGTTCCCCGTCCGCCTCCGGTATCTCCGGCATCTTACAGCCGTTTAACTTATTCTGGCACTGATCAGCCTTACCAGTCCATTCATAAGCAGCACGAACACAATCAGAACACAGCCAATGCCAAAGGCAAGTTCATATTCCCCATTCTGCATCTGCAGGTACAGTTCAATGGCAAGGGTTCCTCCGGACTCAAATGCCTTCATCAACAGCCTGCCCATATCTTCCCTCAGTCCCTGTCCCAGTCCGGGTAATCCCCTGGCACTGCCCGCCGTAAACAAAAGCGCCGCCGACTCGCCCGCAATACGCCCCACTGCCAGAATAACCCCTGTCAAAATACCCGGCATTGCCGAGGGAAGCAAAACAGTGCGAATCATATGCCACTTCCCTGCTCCCATTCCAAGCGCACCGTCCCGATAACTATCGGGAACTGCCCTTAATGCTTCCCTGGTATTCTGCACAATCAGCGACAGAATCATCAATGTCAAAGTCAGCGCTCCATTGAGCAGGGTGTAGTGAAGTCCCAGAACACCGCCGAAAAATACCATGCCGAACATTCCGAATAAAATCGAGGGAATTCCTGCCAAAGTCTCTATTGCAAATTCCACTATATGGACTAACCTCCCGGGCCTGGCGTATTCGTTCAGGTAGACAGCCGCACCCACCCCCAGCGGAACCCCTATGGCCAGTGCAATCAATACCAGATATAAGGTATTCACCAAATTACCGGCAATTCCCCGTGTGCCATGAAGAGAGCTGGTCACATTGGTAAAAAACTCCGGCCGAAGCACCGGTGCGCCTTGGAAAAACACATATCCTGCGATTCCCAGCAATAATAAAACAGACAGGGACGCTGCCCCCCGTACAACTGCCAGAAGGAAAAGCTCCGCGGGCCTGATATGTCTCCGAAACAGGGAATCCTCCTTCATCTTCATCTCCTGCCCTTTCTCTTTATATTTTAACTCTTTCTGCTATCTCTCATTCGCTCTCATTCGCTTTCCTTTGGAACCGTACAGTTCCTTAGTATCCAATGCAGCACAAGATTAACCGACATAATAAACACAAACAGAACAAGGCCGATGGTAAACAATACCTGGCGATGGGTTCCCTGGGCATATGCCATTTCGCTCACCAGCGCCGTGGTAAGAAAACGGACAGAATGAAACGGTAAAGGCATATTGACACTATTGCCTGACACCATCAGAATCGCCATGGCTTCTCCCAGCGCCTTGCCCACACCCAATACAACGGCCGTAAACAGCCCTGATTTTGCCGCAGGCAGAACCGCCCTGAAAATGGTCTGCATACGGGAAGCTCCCAAGCCGAGAGACGCCTCCCTGATGCCGGGAGACACCGCACGCAGCGCCGTCTCACTGACATTGATTACCGTCGGCAGTATCATAACCGCCAGTACCAGAACCGCTGAAAGTAAGTTGGCTCCTCCGGTAAATTGGTGGTCGTGGGAACCCTGAAATAGTTTTCTCTCCACCCGGTACATCAAAGGATTCAACAGATACAGTCCCAACAAGCCATAAATGACGGATGGTATCCCCGATAACAGTTCCACTGCAGGCTTTACCAGTCTTGTTGTCCTTTTCCCGGATATTTCCGCCAGATACACCGCCGTAAGAATTCCTGCAGGCACACCGATCATGACAGCAGCCAAGGTTCCTGTAAGAGAAGTAAGTATAATACTGAATATTCCATAGGAAGGCTCTGCCGCTGTTGGTTTCCATGCTTTCTGAAATAGGATCTCCCTCCATCCCACCTTGCCAATCCCCGGCAGACCGTTAAGAAGCATGTAAAGCGTCATAGAAATAACCGCGAAAACGGCAACGGCTGCACATGCCGCAAAAAAAGCCCTCATAACAGATTCTACGGCTGACTTTTTCCCACTGCTATTGATAATCGAACCGGACGGAACCGAAGATACAATATTCCGTTTTTTCATGAAACCACTTCCTTTTTGTCTATTCTCCGTTTTGATTCTGATATACGTAAGTAAACCATGCCTGTATCAGCTGGCTCTGCTCTGAGATTTCTCCTTTTGTGACCATCACAAAGGGTCTGCATAAGGGATAGCTGTTGTTATCTACATTCCTCTCACTGGGTTCCACACCATCCAATGTCAGTGCTTTCACAGACTCATCCAACACTTCCGCTGACAGATAGCCGATAGCACCGGGAATCAATGCAGCTCTGGCTTTCACCCCTCCCATACTGTTCAGTTCATTGGCATAGACACAGTTGTCTTTGATTCCCAGCATCTCTTCAAACGCATCTCTTGTACCGGAACCGGCCTCATGTCCCACTACCACAATCGGCACATCATCGCCGCCTAATTCTGACCAGTTGGTATACTTTCCTGTATAAATACCCGCAAGCTGCTCCCTGGTCAGTCCTGTGACCTGATTGGCCCGATCTACACAGACTGCAATTCCGTCCATGGCAACAATATTTCCTACTGCCCCTCTTGCCAGTTCCTCCTCCTTCAAATTCCTTGATGAGTTTCCTATGTCCGCACTGCCATTGAGCACAGCTTCAATACCTGCTGCCGATCCCACATATTCAATTGTTACAATGACATCAGGATACTGTTCCATAAATCCTTCTGCCAGTCTGCCGGCCATTTCTTCCATAGAACTGCTTCCCGCCAGCCGCAGAAAACCGGAAAGCACATCACTCTGAGCACTGCCGGCTTCCTGCATGTCTTCCTGAATGCCGCCGGCTTCCTGCATATCTCCATGAATGCCGCCGGCCTCCTGTACATTTCCCTGAATGCCTCCGGCTTCCTGCATGTCTCCATGAACTGCTTCCCTCTCATGAACCACAATGCCCATGAAAAACAATAGTATGGCACCGATAAATATCCAGCTTCCATATGTAACCTGACAGCGTTCTTTTCTGTCATTGGCCAATTTGTTAATGCCCTTTTGTTCCAGAATACCCTGTGCCATTTTCCCAATGTATCCAATGATTCCCTTCCCCTTCATGTTCCCCATATTGTCACAAGAATCCCATCCGCAATTGCCTGGGCAAGGTCATCAAACTCTTCATCGAACAATTGATTATCCGCATCCGTATTAATAAATCCCACTTCTACCAGCACAGCAGGCATCTGTGTCTGATTCAGAACCACCAGATTGGTCTGTTCATTTATCCCCTGGTTCACAAAGCCGACTTCTTCCAGCCTGGTATTAATGTTATATGCCAGCCTTCCTGCATCTCCATAGCGATTATACACCAGAGATTCCACCCCGGTATACTGATTGGGATAGGGGCTGGAATTACGATGAATGGATACAAAATAATCTGCCCTTACTGCATTTCCCTCCTGTGCCTTCTGTGTAGGTGATTCATAGATATCCGTTGTTCTGGTGTAATATACATCCACACCATTCTGCTCCAGAATCTGCCCCACAGCCAGGGATAGCGAAAGCGCATCATCCTTCTCCTGTCTGCCGTTATACACTGCCCCTGGATTACTTCCTCCATGTCCTGCGTCAATTACCACCAAAGCCATAAAAACAGGCCCTCCACATACCTTTTTATATGATATGCGGAAAGCCTGTTCTTTGTTCCGGATTCAATTCTTTTTAATGTGCTTCCTGTTCCGTCTTATATAATGCAGATAAAAACTATGCCATCCTACAGACTTGTATCCACCTGAGCGCCTTTGATATCTTCCACCACCAGATTCATTTCGTTCACAATATTCTGTATCTGCCTCTTGACCTCTGACAGGGTTTGATCTGCATTCGTCATCTGACTTACTGACATGTCCTCCATGAGTTCGTCCAGTCCGTCTTCTTTCTCCTTACGTTTTTCCAGAATTTCTTCCTGCTTTTCCTTTTCTTCCTTAATCTCAGCAGCCTCCTCCTGACGCTCCTCCTGTTCTGCCTCAAGATGTTCTTTGGCGTCATTTACTGCCATATTTACAATCTCATCTCCTGCGGACTCCATAATTTCTTCCGCCTGCTTCTTAGAATCCACCATGGAATGCACTTTGCGGCGTTCTTCCCGAATACCGCGGATAACAGCATTTTCCGTCACAATACCGTTTTCTGTCTTGGTACCATTTTCGTTATTATAGATTTCTCTTCGATTGACCCAGATATGTTCCTCCAGTTCCAGGGCGCGTCTCTGGTATTCCGTCAGACCTTTTTCATGTATCCCGGCAAGCCGCTCTTCTTCCTCTTCAGACAATTCCACATCGGACAAGCCATACTGTCCGGATGCCATTTCCTTTTTTAAAAGCTCCAAATCCTGCTGCTCTTCACTTCCCGGCTCTATCTGATACTCCGTCATAAGTCCGCTGCTTTGCCTCGTAAGCTCATTCGTCTCTGCAATGAGGGCTGCATTTTCCGCCTGCAGCTTACGAAGATGCTCCTTACTCTCCTGCAGAGTATCTTCTACTTTCCTGTCACCGCCCCAGGCGTCATTCACCACTTTCATTGCCCGCTTCTGCGCCAGCTCTTTCCTCTGCTGCATACGATCCTGCAGTGCAAAATCCCCCTGCATATCTCCTGCAAATACGGTCTGGCCGGATTTACGATCACTTATCTGCTGCCTGTGGTCATTTTCCTGAACCGCCTTCGACATAACCGTGATATTGTTATCTATTACACTGTCTATTTTCATCATAATCCCTTTCTAAAGAAAACTTTCTTCTACACACTGGTATCCACCTGGGCCCCCTTGACGTCCTCTGCCACCAGATTCATCTGATTCAGGACATTCTGTATCTGTTGTTTCATCTCAGACATGGCCTTATCCATATCCGCCATCTTATCCAAGGGTATATCCTCTATCAGCTCTTCAAGCTCATCATTTCTGTCTTTCCGTTCTTCCAGATACTCCTCCTGCTTCTCTTTCTCTTCTTTGATCTCTTCCGCCTCTTCTTCTCTCTGTTCCTTGTCTTCCTCCAGCTTCTCCTTGGCATCATCTATAACCATGCCAACAATCTCGTCATTTGCCGCTTCCATAACATCATCCGCCTGATCTTGCGCATCCTCCATAGTATGCACTTTCCGCCTTACATCGCGGATACCACGAACCGTTGCATTTTCTTCTTCAATCTTCCTTGTATTCTGAAACAGTGTTTCTTCATAAGACAGGGACAATTTATTTAACTCCAGCGCCCGGCTCTGGTATTCCGTGCGCTCCTTCATGGATATCTCGTTCCATTGCTTCCTTTCTTCCTCCGTCAGCTCAACCCCGGAAAATCCATTCATCGCTGCCTGTCCTTTTTTCAGAAGCTCCAATTCCTTCTGTTCCTCGCTGTCCGGCTGTACGCCATAGGACTGCCGGAGCTGCTCCATGCGCTCTGCCAAAGCATTCTGTTCGGCACGCATCTCCCCGTTCTCCTGCCGAAGCTCCCTGGCATGTTTATTACTCTCATCAATATCCTTATATAACTTCCTGTCGCTGTTCCATGCATCGTCCACAATCTTCATCGCCTGCTTCTGAGCCTTCTCTTTTCTCTGCCGGATACGATCCTGCAGCAGGAAATCACCCTGCAGATCACCTGCAAACACTGTCCGGCCGGATTTATTTCCATTCATCCTTTCAATATGTTCACTTTCCTGTGCCGTCTTCGACATAACCGTAATATTATTTTCTATCCTCATAATAACTCCCATCTGCCCCCGTACAAGGGGCGCAACCATCATTTTCTTCACACTTCCCGTCATGCCGCCAAGCGGGGGCGAAGCCCACCTCTTTGGGCGGCACAAACAATCCGTGAGAAAAACGCTGTTCTTGCGTTTTTCAGTGTGAGATTTGGAATTTCTCAGGCGGCGTACTTTGACGCCTTAGAAATTCTTCTCGCACTTATACATTTGCATCCACCTGAACACCTTTGACATCCTCTACCATCAGGTTCATCTCATTGATAATATTTTGGACCTGGCGCTTTACCTCCGAGACAGTCTGTTCCGCATTAACCGCCTCGTCCGTGGACATATCCTTCATCAGGTCTTCCAGCTCTTCTTCTTTCTCCTTGCGCTCTTCCAGAATTTCTTCCTGCTTTTCCTTCTCTTCTTCGATCTTCTCGCCCTGTTCTTCCCGCTGCTCCTGCTCTTCGTCCAGATGTGTCTTAGCATCCTGCATCACCATGCCGATGACCTCATCTCTGGCAGCATCCATAATTTCGTCTGCATTCTCCTGCGCATCCACCATAGGATGCACCTTCCGCTTTGCTTCCCGGATACCGCGGATAATTTCATTTTCTTTCGCAATCTGCTTATTAATCATTATATGATTGGCTCCGACTTCCAGTCTGTCCTTCTTAAGCTCTTCGATATGCTCCTGGGCTCTTTTGATTTCATCATCCATTTTCCGGTCGCCATCCCACGCATCACCGACCACCTTCATTGCACGCCGTTTTGCCCGGTCTTTCCGCTGCTCCACCCTCTCCTGCAAAGAGAAATCTCCCCCCAGATTCCCTGCAAATATTGTATATCCCGTGGGTTTACGCAGACCGGACTTATCGCCGATACATTCTTTCACATTTTCTCTTTCCTGCACAGGCCCTGCCAATACCTGAATCCTCGTTTCCACCTTCATCCCAATCCCTCCCTCGCCTGTATTCCCGCTTCCGCCTTCATCCCAGTCCCGCTCTCCTGTATTCCCACGACCACTTTCATCCCGGTTCCAGTCCCACATGAAAATCGGATACAAGCACCTATTTATAATAATTATATCGACTTCCTATAAGAGAAACTTTAGCAGATACTGGTTTATTCTGCATTCATACCTTACCGGTTCCGCCGTTCCCATCCAGGCATTTAATCTCGGAAGCGGATACTTCATAAGCTGTCCGAGTCATACATCTTCCGTCATAATATCTTTTGATATATTCCCTGCTCTGTATCCTTCCCTGTAACTGAATATGCGATCCTATGCCAAGTTCCGCTGCTGCCGAAGCATAAGCTCCCCAACAGATACATGGAATGTAATCTGCTCTATTATATGACCTGTTCACCGCAACTATAATATCCGTAATCCTCTTTCCCATGGGTGTCATACGGCATACGGGCGGCTTACATATATAACCTTCTAAAATAATCCCGTTTTTCTCTCTGCTTCCGTCATTCTGGCTGAGAGTATCCAGCATTTCCACATACACGGACAAGAGCAGCCGATTCTTCCCTGACACATAACGTCTATATGACCACAATTCCCCTTTCACAGAGACATACTCTCCTTCCATGCCAAATGATATGTCAGACACCCCAGGTACCTCTCTGGAAACAATCAGCGGAATGTAATCTGACGTTCCGCTGTTCCTCTTCACTACTAATTCCGTTTTATAAAAATATTTCCCACACAATATATGGCTGAATTGAAAACCAGATGCTATTCTCCCTGTCAGGAATACTTGATTTCTTTTTTGATTTCTTTTTTGCTCTCTTTTTGCTGATTGTTCTGTCATAGTCCGCACTTCACTCGCCGCATTCTTCTTATCACTTTCAGCGGGCTGTCTCCTTTGCATTTTTGTTACCGAGCTCATTCCTCTTTCGTTATCACACTTCCCGTCATGCCGATGCAGCCGGCACAAACAGTCCATGAGATAAACGCAATATTATTTAAAACCATAATACCACATTTTAGCCCGACAATAAATACTAAATAGCATGATTTAATCCTAAAATTCCATATCCTAGCCCGACTTTTACATTTTTATTGGGGATATTATATATATAGTCCAGCTAAGAAACAAGTTCCCACAAGCGGGAACTGGACCAGGAGGAAAGATGAAAAATGGATGTAACATTTATCGGACAACGCATCACAGAACTTCGTTTGAAAAAGGGTACTTCTGAATACCAGATGTCTTATGATTTAGGACACAATAAAAACTACATCCGCTCAATCACATCCGGCAGATCGCTTCCATCTGTAGGGGGGCTTTTTGACATCATTGACTATTTTGAAATAACTCCGGCAGAATTTTTCGACCCGGAATATCCGCAAATGATCCGAAAATCCATTGAATATATGGAACAGCTGAATGAAGAAGACCAATTAATGCTTTTGAACATCATACAAATGTTTTATCAAAAAAGCAAGGGAAAACCTCAATAATTTTCCCTCGCAAAAAACAGCAGACTCAAGACAATACCGATTGCAGATTCCGCCGGAACAGTTTCGCCGGCCGATGCCCTGCGCCTGTGAGTATTTTGTCTGTCTCCACCACATAATCCGCCATTTTCCTGCGGAAATTAGCGGTCAAAAGCTCTTTCCCCAATATAATCTCACAGGTTCTCTGCAGCTGCGTCAAAGTAAAATACTCCGGCATAAGGTCAAAGACAATTCTCCCATCCGTCTCCGCCTGTCTCCTCAGATAAAGCAGCGCATATGTGATAATTTTGGCATGGTCAAATGCAAACCCCTGTTCCTCCTCAACCTTATAAACTGTCTTCACCTGAAACCGGCATAAGTTTTTCTCTTCCCGTATCACCGCCTGCAGGGAAACCGGTTCTGTTTCATCAGAATTTGTAAGCTGCAGACGATATACCGTACTCCTCCAGGCAGTTGTTTCGCTCTGCTCATCCCCGGCCCATTCCCTGATAAGCTCCACATCAAACCATCTTGCATCCCACGCATCGCTTCCTGCTCTTAAACTGCACTTTGCCCCATCAAACAGCGCAAGGAAAGTATGGGAAATAATCCACCCCCTTGGATCCCTTCCCTCCTGGCCGAAAACTCCTGCAAGATTCAGATAAGCATCTTCCACCTGTGTCTCTTCAAACAATTCACGGTGTGCCGTATCCAGGACTTCCTCCCCTTTCCTGCAGAAGCCTCCCGGCAATGCCCATTGATTCTTATAGGGATGAGAACCTCTCTTAATCAGAAGAATTTTAAGCTTCTTCTCCGGAAGCTTCCGGTAATTCTCTTTATCCCTGTCCGCCTGATTCCCCATGACAGTAAATACCGCCATATCAGCGGCAATGGATGGACGGTCATACTTTGTTATGTCGTATTGTTCCAGATATTCTTTTTCTTCTTGATTCATTTAGACACGCTCCATGCTTTTATTCACGGAAGCAGTACGCTTCCCCTTTGGTTTCATAACAGCCATAACACCATTATACCCTTTGCAGACGCATTTTGTACAGTAATTTCTGTTTACCTGCATGCAGCTGCGCAGCAATTGTTATGCAGCATGCTTCCTCATGCGCTACCGTCCACTCCGTTCGCAGCAATCCTCGCGTGTCATTCCACAGGACATGTAAATGTTATAATCATGAAACAGCATCTCAATGACAGATTTGTCCGCTTCATATTCATTGCAATGCGTAAATGCTATGGATTTACTTAAGTTTCTCCCTCCCAGATCCTTCTCAATCCGGTCTCTCAAATCATACAAATCCAATGTTCCGTACCGGATAGTATCCTGAAACGGATTGGGAACATTGGTCAAATCAACCATATCGGCATTGATATCCGACTTACTGCACTCTGTATCAAACCTGCCGGCGCCATGGCGCGTCATATAAGTTCTCGACACATAGCACACCTCAATGTCCCCTTCCCTGCTCCCGATGATATCCAGTGGATTCTTAATTCCCGTATTGCTCGGAGTAAGATGGGGCATATAGGATATATTGTTCTGATCTAAGAGCAATCCCTGTGCCCCCTCGAAAATAATTTCGTCATAGGCATCAATGATACTGTCATCCGTCAGTTCCACCTTCTCTAACATCATCCGGAAATCAGCAATGTAATTATCTATAATATTGTCTTTACTGCTTATAATTTCAACCCACTGTCCGGGAATCCCGGCAATGCCAAGCTCCCTTAATCTGTCCGGAAGATATACTGCTGCAATTTCCTCCAGCAGCATTCTCCTGTCAGCATCCGTTTTATCGGCAAATTCACAGATTGTAAATTCTCCGTCTGTCCTGCCCGTTCTGACTATGGTTTCAAATATTCCCAGACCGCAGCTGCCATGCTTCTCATTTCCCCGGTGTTCTTCCACAATCTGATTCAGCATCATATCAAAGGGCGTTGTCAGTCTGCATTTTCTATCCACATAGCATTTTGTCAGGGCTTCTTTGGCCGCTAATTCACAATATTCCCTTTGGAAAATCATAGGATTTACAATATACTGAGGTGCGAGATAGGTATCCGCACCTGCAAAATTGCCGGAGCCAAAATGATGAAATACATGCCTGACCCCGGAAGGGGCCGCCACCGTATGCCCCTTCTGGCACCCTCCGTTATGGCAGACTACCAGACAGGACCGGCGTCCGTTCCCTGCCTTGTCTGCAAAATAATCTGTCATAAGTCCTTTTCCCTCATCGCCGAAATTCGCTCCAATTACAATTTTAGCTGTTTTCATAACACTTCTGCTCCTGTTTTTATCATCAACCGCTGCCACACCAGTATCTTTGCCGCAGTACGCCGCTGTAAATCCATTCGGGATGTGCAGTATGGCATGACTGTTATCCCTGTATTGTCAAGAGAATTCTTCAAAGCCTCGGCATCACGAAAAAGTTACCAGCTCTTCCGAAGCATCCACGGCTGTCAGGCCATGAATTGCCTTACCCACCGCTACGGCTGTGGAACCATCCCATGAACCCACTATTTCCTCCGCGTCTTTTCCGGCGGCAACTTCCAGGATGGATACTATAATTTCCGGAATCTTTGTACAGTCAGAAACCAATACCGCCCTCTGTCCCAGCAGATTCGTCCACTTATTTACCACCTCATCATGCTTCCCTCTCATCCCGTAGCCTTCTTCTATCATCAGATGATATACTTCATACTGCCTTGACACCTCCGTAAGTAACTCATCCGCCGATAAATCATTCTCAATGCTGTCACCGATGAATCTCCTGATGGCAGATTTGGATACATCCGTTAAATACGGTTCATCCCCGATTGTGAACAGGAAACCTTTTCTGCCCCTTTTATCAAAAGAATCGATTTTGGTATGTCTTGCTGCAAAATACCATGGCAGCGTATAGGATTCACCGGCATTGGCACCGCCGCCTCTCTCGAAATACACATCATTCAACTGTTCGGCAATTCTGATATCGGATTCAAACTGTGATACCTGGAGCGGGTGCTTATCACACTCCACATCTCCGAAAGCCATAATCATAATCTGAGGATCCTTCACAGGCTCTCTGTCATAAATTTCCATAATCAGCGTATTCAGCTTCTTGGATACCGTCTCCAGGACAGAACCCATGGAACCGGTAACGTCCAGCCCCAGAATAATCGGCGTGGAATCCGGATGTTCCGCCGAATCGCAGGATTCTCTGTACGTGATTCCATATGGCTCCATTTCTTTCTTAACGGTGGATGCCTTATACATATCACTTACCGTTGATGCAGATGTATAACCTCTGCTTGCCCTGTAGCTGCTCCAATCCCTGCTTGTAAATGTTCCCCATCCCATAATTCATTCTCCTTTTCTATCATATATATTTTGTATTTCCATTGGGATAAATTTTCTTCTCCCATAGGAATCCATCAGTGCCCTGTCCCATTTTGCAAATTCTTCAAAGGATTGACTGCCGGAACCGCCTGTGAGAAAATCAACAAAGGGCTTTGGAACGGAAGCATCCAGGGACAGTTTTCTGCAATTCGTCTCTCCTAACAGCTGTCTTCCAAGCAATTTTACCGCTTCCAGATCCGTAACAGGGGATGACTTTCCTGTGCTCTTTGCCCCCACCGGCATAATGGAGAAAATATCCTTTGTAGTGCCAATCATGGCTTCCCCTTCTTCCGCGGCATACCACCAGCCTCCCGGCAGGAAAACAGCATGTGATTCCGGTGAAATAAAACAGTTATTGAGATTAATTCCATTATGCACTAACCTGCTGAAATTCAAATAACATGTCAGATTACACAATCTGCTTATGATCCATGCAACGTGCCTGTGATCCATATGCCCCTCATAATACTCATATACATTTTTCAGCGGATAGACGTCTTTCCCTTTGTCCAGCACAATTCCATATGACCCGTCATTTGTTTGAAAGGTCTGATAAATAACAGGAAGAACTCTTGCCAATTCCTCTTCCATTTTTTTATCCTGATAGCGTAATCCCTTGATTCTGCTGACTGCATTCCTGTAAAATTTCTCTTTATCACTGTCAAGAATATATACGATTTTCGTCCTTGTCACATAACAGGTTCCAAGCTCAAAATGAAAACTGGTATCATAATTTACCTCAATTTTCTTTCCATCCTTTCTGCTGATTAACAAATATCCCGTCTTCTCCCACTGCCCGTTTCTTAACAGCTCTATGGCACATTGATATAATTCTGCAATCTTGGCAAATACATCAAAGGAATCCGGATGACTGCTGCTGTCAGGATGCCACTCTTTCGCCAGTTCCTTATATTTTTCTCTCACCTTATCCTCGCCATAGGGAAATAAATCCCCACATTTTTCAATGGCCAATATTTCTTTTGCTTCCACTTTCTCACCTCTTCCCAATTTGCATCTTTCATATTATCTTTTTGTTATTAACATTATAATAATATCATCTTAAAAATATGTCAAGTGTTTTTTTGTATATTTTTTATCTACATATTTTCTGACGGCACTTACCCTGACGCAAAGGTAAAAAAATTGCGCAAAATAAAAAAGCATCTGGATATTAATTCTCCAAATGCTTTTATACTCAAGACCGCCAATATTTACTAACTTCTCCGAGGCGGCATTATCCGGGCTGCTGTAAACGGAGCCGGCAGTAAATTATCCGGCAAACTGCGAATTGTACAATGCGGCGTAAAAACCGTTCCGGGCAAGCAGCATCTCATGGCTGCCCTGTTCAATAATATTGCCGTCCTTCATCACCAGAATAATATCAGCCTCCTGAATCGTAGACAACCTGTGTGCCACAATGAAACTGGTTCTGCCCTCCATCATTTTCGCAAATGCATTCTGTATCCGCAGTTCTGTACGGGTATCTATGGAAGACGTAGCCTCATCCAATATTAACATGGGCGGCAGACACAGCATCACCCTGGCAATACACAGAAGCTGCTTCTGCCCCTGAGAGAGACTGCCCCCGTCTTCCGTAATCACAGTATCATATCCCTCCGGCAGCCTCTTAATAAAACTATGTGCATGAGCCGCCTTCGCCGCCTGCACCACCTCTTCTTCCGAAGCCTCCGGTTTTCCCATGCGGATATTATCCCTGATAGTTCCCGCCCTCAGCCAGGTCTCCTGCAATACCATACCGTAACTGGTGCGCAGGCTTCCCCTGGTAATGTCTCTGATATCCGTGCCGTCCACCTTAATCTTACCGCTGTCCACATCATAAAAGCGCATCAGCAGATTGATTAACGTGGTCTTACCGCATCCGGTGGGTCCCACAATTGCCACCCTCTGTCCGGGCTTCACTTCCAGATTAAAATTCTCTATCAATTTTTTATCCGGCACATAACTGAAATACACCTTTTCCAGGGCTACATTGCCCCTGGCATCCGTCAGCACCTTCGCAGTGTCACTGTCCGGAATCTGGGGTTCTTCACCAATCAATTCAAAAATTCTTGCAGCACAAGCCAGGGCATTCTGCAGTTCTGTCACCACCCCCGATATCTCATTAAAGGGCTTGGTATACTGATTCGCATAGCTCAGGAAGCAGGAAAGCCGTCCCACGCTGATACCGCCCCGAATGGCCACAAAAGCGCCGA
>CAJUAP010000045.1 GCA_910584435.1 uncultured Acetatifactor sp. | reverse complement strand
GCCTCCGGCATCTGCTGAACGCCTGCTTCCAATGCCTTCCGGCCTCCGGCTTCCATCGCACACTGCCCTGTCAGCGCACTCCACGCAATTGCCAAATCGCCATAAAAAGACGCCCTCGCCAGCCTTGAAAGTTCTATATGTTCCAGCAGATCTTTCCCTTTCCCAGCCGCCTCTCCATACTGCCCGTCTAACACCCTTATCTTCACCGCTGCAGCACATAGCCCGAAATAGAAACTATTATCATTCTCTCTGCCGGAATCATAATGCCTGATGCCATCTTCCGCCGTCTGCAGTGCGGACGCCAAATCCTCTATTGCAATATACTCCATGACCGCCTGAAGATAATGATGCATACAATACCTATCCTCTTCTATGGCCGGCAGCAGAAGCGATAAATTCCTCCGGTGTTTTTCCTTGTGCATCTCCGGCGAGGCAGAGGCATAACCATAATGATGCACGAAATCCTCAAGATATTTCTCAGGCTCGTACCGGGGCCACAGCATTTCGTGCACCGGATAGACAAAACGAGTATCACGATTTCTTCTCACCATACGGGGCAATGACACATCCTGCCACCTTTCCCCCTGCATGTCCATATAATTCCTGATGCGATATGAAGCAGACGCATAACCCCTATACTCTCCTGACAGGAAAAATGCTTCCAGCCGACTGGTATCCTCAAACCATTCATCATCATCCAGAAACATGAACCACTCTCCCGATGCTTCCTGAAGACCCGCATTCCTGGCAGCCGAGAAATCATTGCACCATTGGAAGGCAATCACCTTATCAGCTTTTTGCTTTATCCATTGCCGCAATTCCTCCGAACAGCCCGTATCCACAAGAATCAGTTCACAGGGTACCCGCCGTCTAAGTCTGTCCAATGATGCAATGCATTTGTCTGCAGTACTTTCTCTTCCGGAAACCAGGATAGAAATACTAAGCAAAATCTGTTTCACCATACTTTCAGCCTCCCTGCAGTATTCCTTCCAGTTTCTCAATCTGCCGCAGCAGTTCCTCGTCATCCGGCATCAGAGCATGCAGCTGTCTGGCCACTGCCAGAGCCGCCTCATAATTCCCTGCCGTCATCAACTGCCGGATCTTCAGTTTTACTCCTACCGACAATACCTGAAATTCATTGGCTGCCGCCTTCTTCTCCTTCTCCTGTTCCTTCATTTTATCACTCAGCCACTCTAAATAGCATTTCATCAAAGGATTTAATCCCGGTAGCAGCTCCCGAAGTTCCTTCACTTCCTCCACAGCGCTGCCATAAGCTCCTGCCTTAATCTGCTCTTCCAAAGCCACAAGCCGATACGCAGCCTGATCCTCTTCCGTCAGTACATCCCTCTTATTCTGCAGAATCTCAGGTCTGTAGATCTGTTCACATATGGCAATACGGCTGTCCGCATATTCCCTTACCCCGGACAAAATAACTTCCATGGATGCGCCCTCGGAACCGGCTTCTCCAATTGCATCGTAGATTCCTGCAAATGCCTTCCACAGCAGCATTACCATGCTGTTCTCCGGAAGATAAGCTGCAAACTTTTCCGTCCACCAAACTGCTTCCTCCCTGGAATAATGGCTGAAATATGCAGTCAGCTCTTTCTGCCATACATAGAATGGAATCTTCTCCAGTATCTGCCCCGGAACCAGCCCCAGATGCTCTTCCATTTTTACAAAATCAAAATCCTTCATCAATGTCATATGGTTAGCCATATGAGTCCAGAACCAGGCCGCTGTCTGCCCTGCCTGTGCCCTGTCATAATCCTCTCCTGCATCCCTGGCACAAATCAACACGGCAGTCTCGATTATCTTCCGGAACGGATGCTCCATCACACAATCCCTGTATGCCGCAGCCAGGCGTACCTTATCCTCCCAGGCGGCTCCCTGTCTGCATCTGGCAATGATCACATCTGTGATGAAGAATTTCATATCCTCCCGTCTCAGGAATACATTACACATCTCCGTATAATATTCCCTGGCTTTGCTGCTCCCTTCCGGCAGCTTCTCCGCAACGGCTTTCACCATTTCCGGCTCTATGTGCACAACATGTTCTTCAATCTCCATGGCCTGAAACCACTCCCAGGCGATGTCTTCCTTTCCCATCAGAACCGCTGCATTCACACCGTTTCCCAAAATAATACTTCTGTTATATGGCTCAAAGGAAGAACAGGTAATATTGGTAATATAAGTAATAAACTTTTCATCATCCCGCACATAATCATGGTACACCTTCCAATAATATTGTGTCAGTGCATAGCATTTATCAATCTCACCTTCACGCATATAAGCGGAAGTCATTCTGACCGCAATTAATGCCTTTGCCATAGGATCCAGTATATCCAGCTGCAGATACTCTTCTCCTACTGCAATTCCCTCCTGAAAACGCCACAAATCCATCAGGCCCAGAACCACATTGGTATATAGCGAAGCAAGGCAGAAATCATTTTCTATGGGTCCTTTCTTCGCAATCTCTATGGCCTCCCTGGCTACTTCTATAGATTTCTCATATTCATCAATCACATTATATTCCTGCGTCAACTGCAGGGCAAGCTTCATATCATTGGGGGCAGCTTTCAGCTCCCTGAGCAGAGGCTCAATATTGCGCCTGGCATGGGCATGCAGCGCCTCCTTTGTATCATATACATAACCGTAATGATGCACAAATACATTAAATTTTTTTACCTTGCCCACCACGCGGTTAAAACACTCATGAATGGAATACACAAACTTAACATCCGGCTCCAGCCGGGTCATACGCCCCACCAGCAAATCAGAATATATGGTTCCCTCTCTGTTGCCGTAATTCCGCTGATAATATCCTCCTATACCATATTGCTTATACTCCCCGGAATTAAAGAAATGAATAATTTCCGTTGTATCTTCAAACCATTCATCATCATCCACAAAAAGAAACCATTTCCCCTTTGCCTGTTTTAAACCTGCATTTCTCGCCTTTGCAAAATCATTGCACCACTGAAACCGGATAATGTGATCCGTATACTCTTCTATGATACTGCGCACCTGCTCTCCACACCCCGTATCCGTCAAAATAAGCTCTGACGGAACTGCCTTCAGCAAGGGCTGCACAGAATCCAGACATTTACGCACTGTATCCGGCCTGTCCGATATCAAGATTGATATGGTCAAAAGAATCTGCTTACTCATAATCATTCCTCCCAACTCTGTCAATAGTTCTATCATAACTCATTTCCATTCCAATGGCAATAAAAAAGGGAGATACCGAAGCATCTCCCTCTTCCTTTATTCCATATGGTTACCTGGTTATGCTATTAGCCTAACAGTGACAGAACACCCTGGTTGGTCTGGTTGGACTGTGCCAACATTGCCTGACCTGCCTGAGCAAGGATATTATTGTTAGAGTAAGTAACCATCTGCGTAGCCATATCCGTATCACGGATTGCGCTCTCTGCTGCGGTGGTATTCTCAACAATGTTATCCAAGTTGTTGATTGTGTGCTCCAATCTGTTCTGTACGGCACCAAGCGTAGCTCTCTGGCTGGAAACCTTAGCCAATGCGTCAGCAATTGTATCAATAGCTCTTGTTGCATTGTCGCCGGTCAAACCTGCTACATTCAAACCATTCACGCCAAGTCCTCTTGCACTCATCTGATTGATGTTCAGAGTAATCTTGTTATCGCTGGAAGAATCAGCACCTACATGCAGACTCAAGTCAATAGCATCATTCAAGTCTGCGAAGGTCTCAATCTTCAGATTGGTAACGCTTCCGTCTACATAAGTAGAAATGGACTTGATATCATCGCCGTAATCACGCTTGATTGCAGAAGTCATATCGTCAATGTTAGAGAATGCCTGAACACTGCCGGTATTCAGCTGCTTCACAACTTCGCTTACGTTCAACTTGGTAACGGAAGCACCTGCTCCGCTCTTCACAGAAGTGCTGGAAATGAACTGATATGTGCTGCCGCCGCTAACTGTAAAGGTCTGTACCACATAAGTGGTATTGCCGATTGTTGCAGTACTCTTTGTAAGGCTCATGCCTGAAATAGTACCTGTTGACTGAGAAACAGCGCCAAACTTGCTGGACAATGCTGCATTTGCAGTACTATAGGTCAACTTACCAACATCACCGCCGTTGTTACCTTTCAACAAATAGGTCTCATTGAACTTGGTCGTAGTAGATACACGGTCAATTTCTGTTACCAACTGGTCAATTTCGCTCTGGATTGCATTTCTGTCGCTCTCGGACTGTGTGCCGTTTGCGGACTTAACTGCCAGCTCATTCATTCTCTGCAGCATATCATGAACTTCTGTCAAAGCACCTTCTGCGGTCTGCACTGCACTGATACCATCCTGTGCGTTTGTAGAAGCCTGTGTAAGTCCTCTGATCTGCTTTCTCATCTTCTCGGAAATAGCCAAGCCTGCGGCATCATCTGCTGCACGGTTGATCCTGTAGCCGGAAGACAACTTCTCAGTAGCCTTAGCCTGTGATGCTGTGGTCAAGCCAAGCATTCTGTTAGAGTTCATAGCTGTTAGATTGTGTTGTACTACCATAATTCATTCCTCCTTGAATATGATGCCGCTTCCATGCGGCTATTTGCGCCTGCCCATCCTATGATTCGCACGTTCATATTCCGGCAGGTCGAAACGGTTATTCCTTTGCAATCGTGCGTATTGCTCCGGAGCTTCCGAAGATAAGCCTGAACAAATACTGTTCTGTTCTGTTCTTTGCTTTACCTACTAAGTATATCGGTGCGATTTGTAATTACTTTAGCCTTTTTTTGTGATTTTTGAAAATATTTTTTTCTTGTCTCAAGCATCACCCAATCGTTTTTCAGCTTTCTGTCAAATGTCACAACAGTAAATCCTTTTTCCTTGTGATAACCATACAGAAGACAATCTTATGTTTAAAAAAAGCGCTGCCAGACATAAAACTGCTGGCAGCGCTTTTTTACTATAATTAATACAATTACTGAAGCAGTGACAATACGCCGGATGTTGCCTGGTTTGCCTGAGCAAGCATTGACTGGCCTGCCTGAGCAAGAATATTGTTGTTGGAGTATTCCACCATCTGCGTAGCCATATCCGTATCACGGATTGCACTCTCTGCTGCGGTTGTATTCTCAACAATATTATCCAGGTTGTTGATTGTATGCTCAAGTCTGTTCTGAATTGCACCCAGGGAAGCTCTCTGTGCAGATACCTTCTGCAGTGCTTCCGCAACAACGTCAATCGCACGGGTTGCAGCCTTACCTGTATCGCCGCTCACATCCAGACCGTTCAACCCCAGACCTCTTGCACTCAGGTTCTGCAGATTCATATAAATCTTGTTCTCATTATCGGAGTCCGCACCGACATGAAGGCTCAGATCAATTGCATCATTGATATCCGCAAAGGTCTCTATCTTCAGCTCAATCTCCTTGTTACTGTTGATAAAGGTGCTGACATTTCTGATATCCTCACCATAGTCAGCCTTCAAAGCTGATGTGAGCTGATCCATTCCGGTAAATGCCTTATATACAGGGCTGGTATTTGCAGGATTGGAATTAATGTCCTTTGCAATCTCACTTGCATTCATCTTTGCCACTGTACCTGTCGGCTTCGTGCTCTCCACCAATACATAAATGGTTCCGGGCGTGGTGCCGATGGGGCCAAATGCCTTTGCCGTATATTCTGTTGTTGCTGCTGCTTTCGCAGAAAGTCCCAGATTCGTAGCAATGGTCGCAGCTCCTGCAAATGCCGCAGCCTGGGTAACACCCATTGTGCCTGTCTGTGCATTAATAGGGCCATAGGCATCAAACTCCGGTGATAATCCTTTTGACGCCATGCTGTACGTAAGCTTTCCTGCCTCTCCGCCGCTTGCGCCTCTCAGCAGATATGTCTCATTAAATTTGGATGTAGTTGAAACTCTGTCGATCTCGCTCACCAGCTGATTCACTTCCAGCTGAATCGCATCTCTATCAGATACAGAAAGCGTACCGTTTGCAGCCTTTACGGATAACTCTGTCATTCTCTGAATCATATCATGAACTTCATGCAATGCACCGTCCGCTGTCTGCACTGCGCTGACACCATCCTGTGCATTCAGTGACGCCTGTGTCAGACCTCTGATCTGCTTTCTCATCTTCTCACTGATTGCAAGTCCTGCCGCATCATCAGCAGCTCGGTTAATCTTGTAACCGGAAGATAACTTCTCCGTAGCTTTCGCCTGAGAAGCTGTTGTCATACCTAACATTCTGTTAGAATTCATCGCCGTGAGATTATGTTTTACTATCATACTCCAATTCCTCCTTGAAAAAAGCTGCCTCCTTGCGGCTGTCGCATCTTGCTTTTTAATCTATTTCATTTATTGTCCGGCCAGTTCTGCTGCCGTAACAGCAAATAATCAGTAAACCTCCTGTTTACTTCCCTGCATATTATATCGGACACATTTTTTCAATACTTTAGTCGGAAGAAAATATTTTTTGAAAATCTAATTTTGAAAATCGAAAATTCCACAGCGAAAGCTGCGGAACTTTCGATTCTATCCCGTCTTCATTTCTTACTATCCATGAACTGGGGCAATACTACAGCTGACTTACTCATATTCTTGTAATAGCCAATTGCTGCTTTTGAAGTCTTGCGATTCATACAGATGCCGTCACGTTCTTTTCGGAAATAATCCTCTATCAGCTTCTTATTACGTGCTTCCTGTGCCTGAATGGCAACACTGGCATCCGTCACTTCCGTGATCAGCTTCTGCAGATTCTTAATCTGTTCCGCGTAGATCTGACGGTTCTCTTTCAGTTCCTCTGCCACCTTTTGGTAGAGCCGTTCAAAACCATTATCCAGGGAAGTCAGCCTCTCGATCAAGGATTCCTTTTCCGCCATATACTCATCAAACTTATCAAGTTCCGCCTCATCCGCCTGGAAAATCTCTTGCTGGCGCAGATTATATGCCTGAATCTCAGCCATAACCTGCAATTTACTCTTCAAGCTTTCTTCCAATAGAGTCAGGTAATTTCCCGTCATGGGCTCTACTCCTTACTTTTCTTCATAACTTCCTTCCAAGTATCCCGCATAGAACGCAGATGCGTGTTCACTTCCTCCAGTATCTCTTTCTCCTTCTTTACATTGGCTTCCACCAGCCGCTGGCTTAAATAAGCATATACACGCTCAAAATCCTCTGCCACCGGATAACTCATATCCAATGTCTGACGGAAATAGTCAATAATGCGCTCTGTCTTCCGAATGTTCTCATGCGCTTTCTCAATGTCCTTATGTTCCACCGCAACGATGGCAATATTGCAGAATTTGATTGCCCCTTCATAAAGCATCAATGTCAGCTCTGCGGGAGATGCCGTCAAAATTTTACTGTTATTATACTGCCCATACGCGTTAGGTAATGCCATAATTCCATCCTGCCTTTCATAATTTGCCCGGCTGGGAACAGAAAGCTATGCCAATATGATTACATACCTCCGCCCAGCAAAGCTGTTACTGCACTGGCGTTCTGCTGCATTTTTGCCATTGCTGTTTCCATTGCTGCAAATTTAGCATACCACTTATCCTCGTAATCTGCAAGCTTATCTTCTAATTCTTTTATTTTTACTGTATACTCATCGTACTCCAGCTGCATTTTCTTGTCATCGTATGCAGTATATGCCGAACTGTATTCCGTACCGGCCATGACTTCCGTCATCCTGTCATAAAGCGTTCTGGAAAGAGTGGTGAAAAACTTTACAACCGTATCAGGATCATTGGCGATCATACTCTTCAATTTATCAGCATTGCCGGAAGTATCCGCATCATCACTGTCACCATCGATATGATAAGCATTCTTCTCATTCTCGGCAGCGATGAAATACCCCAGGGTATTGATACCGAATTGGGAGAGATACATCATTTTCTTCGGCTCTCCTTCTTCAGCCATGTTCACACCTTCCATCATGATTCTCTTCATCTCACTGGCAATGGTGTTCAGGGAACTGTCCTTGCGGAGGATGGAATCTTTAATCTTGGTCTCCCACTCTTCTATCTCGGATTCGGACATTGCTTCCTTCTCTTCATCCAGAAGGGGTTCATATCCTTTGGAAGAATCCGCATTATAAAGCTTATCCATCTGATTGATCAGCGAATTATACTCCTTGAAGAAATTCTTGATCATATCATAGATACCGTCAGTATCATCCTCTGTGGTAATGGTAATGGTTTCATTCGGATCTGTTGTTGCATTTACCATCAGTGTCAGGCCGTTGATTTCAAAAGTATTCTTAGAGGATGAATACTCCACACCGTCCAGGGTAATCTTGGCATCGGATGCATCCAGCTTCTGGCCTCTGTTCAGCCATTGGTTTGCCCAGTTCTTCAACCCGCTGTCGCTCACACCGCTGGTACCATTTAACATCTGAATCGCCAGGTTCTTATAATCATCATCTGTCAAATCTTTTCTAATCTTGCCATTACTGTCAACAAAACCTAAATTATCCGCCATAATCTTTAATTCTGCAGTCCACCCATTCAATGCGGAACCGGAATCCAGCGCCAGATTAACACCGTCAATCATACCTTCAATGCTGTCTTTGGCAGAATTGCTGTAATCCAATCCCAACGCCTGGAGCATCTGCAAGCCATTTGCCGCGGAGGCTGCGTCATACATTCCCTCCCCATTCTGATACGTACGGATATTGAAATCATTCTCTGTACCGGAAGCCTTAGCAGCAACATAAATCCTGCCATTACTCTCATCAAAATTTGCATTCAGCCCTGCTGACCTGAGTGCTCCCACAAAATCACTTATCGTAGTAGTCTCATCCATTGTAATAGGAGTACGGCTGTTCTCGCCTGTACCGTTTTCAACAACTATCAGGCCCTGTCCTGCCAAGGTAGGACCGGTAAGCTCACCAAGCATGGTATTCCCCGTCACCGCCTCACCGTCTTTCCTTGTCAGCTTACCGCCGGTCAGGTTGCCGGATTGAGCCATCTGGTTCACCTTAAGACTATGCACGCCGTTCATGGCCATCTCACCGGTGATTACGGACACCTTATTGTTATTTGATACTTTAGTTGTCTTCTTAACAAAGGAACCTTCCCAACGCATATTGCTCAACGCCGTGGTATGCAGCTTCTTAATCTGCGCATTCAGGGTTTTCCATGCATCCTGCTTATACTTCAGGGATTTCTGCGCCTTCACTGCTTTATTTACCTTAGTCCTCTTGGCCTCCACCAATTGGGATATAATGCTCTCTGTGTCCATACCGGACATCAGACCGCTTATTCTCATAGCCATATTCTCATTCCATCCTTTCCTATCTTCTCTCGTCAATCAGGATGCCGGCCATCTCCCATACCTTTGCAATCATATCCAAAGTCTTCTCAGGGGGCAATTCCTTGATGACTTCCTTGGTGTTCTTATCCACAATCTTGATTGTGACACGATTTGTGTCCTCATGAATACCGAACACCGCCTCCGAATCGGCAAGGTTCTTGTTCAGTCTCTCCACCGCCTTACGTATCTGCTCATGTGTCGGCTGCTGATCCTTGCCCTGCTCATTACTGTTTGCATTTCCCTTTTCCTGTGAATTCTCCACCACTGCAGTTGTTTTGTCTACTTGCTCGGCTGCAGGGACACTACTGGTACTGCTATCCGGTCTCTCCGTCTGTATGGGCGTCTGCGGCTTCTGCACCATTGCACTTCCCTGTGCCTGCACAGTCATTAAACTTGAAATAGGCTCTATTGCCATATTTCCCACCTCCTTGTAATTATTTGCTTATACAATAACTGCTTACAGCAGTATCTACTTGATTTATCGGAAACATTTGCCGGAAAATTAACACGTAGACCCCTTCAGAAATAAATATTATTTATTTCAGCAATTTTCTCAAAGCTTCCATCCCATCCGCATTGACAGCCTCTCTGTTTGCCTCCTGAATCTGAAGATATACTTCCTTGCGGTACACCGGCACCTCTTTAGGTGCCGTAATACCAATTTTCACCTGATCACCCTTGATTTCCAAAATGGTGACTTCCACATTGTTGCTGATAACAATTGCTTCGTTTTTCTTTCTTGATAGCGCCAGCATTCTATGCACCTGCCTTTCCTTCCCCTGTCTGCAGAATCTCATAGATAGGGAACTTGACAGGATACTCTTTATTCTCTACAATAATCTGGCATCCCTTATATTCTTCCACATTGATAATCATCGGCCCCTGGAGATTCACACTCATTTTTGTCAGATCACCCGGAATGGATACTGTGACCAATACCAGCAGATTCTCCTGAGAGATTTTCCCCGCCAGCGCCAACAGGTCATCATTTACATGTGGGTCATAATCCGGTTTTACCAGCAAAGGATCCATCACCGGCATGGCAAAACCAGGCTCATCAATGGATTGCAGAAACCGAATCCCCGCATTGTTCCCCTTTTCCTCATCATGAAGCAATGCAAAACGCTTTAACTCCGGAAATCCCACAATGCCATTTGCAAAATATATAATTTTATCTTCTGATATTTCTATCTCTCCAAATACCTTCGTCTGAATTTTCATATATATACCCCTTGCATGCTTTGGCACACCTGATAATCACTTGAAAACAGTCTGCACACTTACTTATATAAAGTTAAGCAGCGTGCTCTGTGTCACCTTACCTGTTGCCATCAGTGCTGCATTGTAGGTCAATTCCGCACTGTTCAGATTAATAGCCACTTCAGTGATATCCACATCTTCATTATCACTCTTCAAGGTATCAAAGGTTGTCTTCTGGTTCTCCATACGATTCTTGATCAGGGCAAGCTTCCTGCTTCTTGTACCACAATCCGTAATACACAGGTTTGCATCGTCCAGATGCTTCTGGAATGTGGAAATGCCTTTTTCAAAAAGCTTCTGCTCCTTATCCTTGGCATAAGTCAGCGCTTTATCCACCGCCTTCAGCTGTTTGTTCAATATGTCGATATCATTCTGATTGGCAGCGCCTTCATTCTCCGTGTCAAAGCTCTTCAGAATCTCCTCAATCTTCGCCTTGGTACTCTCTAAGTCAAGCACATCCTGCATGGCATTTACAATATCATCCACTTCCCTGCCCACATTATGCTGGAAGCACTCGTCAGCAGTGGAATTCACCTGAATCGTCTGATTGAATCCCACATCATATTCAATATTCTGGCGTTCAGCTTTAACATCCAGATAATTCTCATTATATGTTATGGTCTTCTTAACTCCGGGGTTTGTTGGGTCATCGGCTTCACTGGTGCAATAGAAATAATGTTCCGGCCGCAGATCCCCTTTCATCCAATCGCTCTTCTCATATGTTACACGGATTTCACCTTCATTTTCAGGGCTGTTGTCCTGATCCTTGGTAGCCATCAGTTCCGCATAACGGTTCTTCCCCAGCAGCAGTTCACCGGTTTCAGGAACATATATGACGGCATCTGCCTTTGCCTGTGCAACTGCCGGCGGATCATCTTCACTGACAGCCACATCACTGTAGGGATCATCATAAGAATGCTTCATGGTAATCGTAACGCCATTGCCGGGCCATGTAACTTTTACCGGCGGATTCTGGCTTGAATCCGTATATTCTATCTTAATATTCGTGACATCATCCAGACAGTCATTGTATGCCAGCCGGATACGGTAACACTCCACAGCATCCACATCATCTTCACTGATTGCAGTCATATCCGTACCGTTAAAATTCGGGTCATTAAAATTGCTGGAATTAATATCCAGGAGATTCCCCGTCTGAACCTTTGTCACACTGTCGATGGCTGTATTGTCCAGCTGCTCCGTAATTGTGTACTTCAGATCTTTTTCTTCTTTCATAAAGCTCAACGAAGTATCCGTTCGAAATCCGGTAAATACATACCTGCCTGCATAATCCGCATCGCCTGTGGAATATACCTCATTTCCCAATCCCCTCAATTCCTCTAAGATAATCTGGCGGTCAGAAGTCTTCAGAGGACCGTTGGAACCTTTGGTACACTGCGCGATCATATTGGTCATAATCTGAGACAGATTCTTAAGCCCTGCCTCCGTTACACTCAGCCAGCTCTCCGCATCGGGAATATTCTTGCTGTAATACTGTGTAACCTCATTTACATTGCTCCGCAGACGCAGCGCTCTAATGGCAATCACAGGGTCATCCGAAGGACGATTAATCTTCTTCTGCGTAGACATCTGCGTACTGAGCTTATCCTGGTAAATTTTGTTGGTATTAATATTGGACAAATTGTTGCGCTGTATAATTTTATTCGTTATTCTCATAGTGGTTCATACCTTTCTTTCCACATTCCTCGCCAACAGTTGTACAACCGCTTCATTCCGTTCACACATCCGGACATGCCGCCCAAAGAGATGAGTGCGAGCAGGCGCTGTTCTTGCATCGTAGAAAATCTTCGCGAAGCGGCCCCTGCCGCAAGCGATTAGATTTTCTTCTCACACTTCCTGTCATGCCGCCTGCGGCGGCACAAACAATCCGTGAAAAAAACGCTGTCCTTGCGTTTTTCAGTGTGAGAAAGGTTCGCTCCGCGAACCGTAGAATTTCTTAAACGACGTACTTTGGCGTCATAGAAATTCTTCTCACACTTATACACCCGTCTGTAATATCAGTCTGTCATAGACTTCAGATAATGTCTGTATCATCTTACATGCCAGATTATAGCCGTTTTGGAACTTCACCAGATTCACTGCCTCTTCATCCTCATCCACCCCGGAGATAGACGCCCTCTGCGTGTCTATGGTATAAGCGATATCGCTGAAGCTCTGATAAAAGGTTTCCGCCCTCTTGGCGTTCAAAGCAATATCGGAAAGAATACACTGCAGAAATTCCGATGCCGAACTTCCACGGAAACTCATACTGTTCTTATCAGATGCCAGATCCTTCAGATCTTCCAGCAGATCGTTCTGCTCTACGCCGTCACCAATTTGTTTCTTGTTCGCAAGACGGCTGGGATCCAATTCCAAAGCGGATAAAATATCCACATTCAGAGCCGTCATCATATAATAATTGTCTCCTGAAGCACCGTTTGCACCGGCGGATATGGTGAGCTTTGCCTTTTCCCTGATATCTGCATCCTGTGCCGCAATCTGTGCCGTAATGCCTGCCTGTACTGCGGGCGCCTGGACATCGTTCTCCAACGCCGCCTCCAATGCATCCCCTGTCAAGCCTGCATATGCAGGATCGTTCCTGTGGTTATCCTTCCACTCCGTCTCCAGCTGTGTCTTCAGATCAGCTTTCAGCTTATCCACTCTGGCAGTGTACGCCTCAAAGCTCTCCAAATCATACCTCTTATCGTCCGGCAGCGTATACTGTTTATTATCCGCGGCCATTCCTGCCGTGAACATCTTAATCCCCTGTTCCTCACCGGAATAACCGCTTGTGAGAATATCATTGAATTTCTGTGAAAAGGTTCTCACCCACTCATTCATCTGTGCCATATAATAAGGTACACCCTGGTAATTAATGCCGGCGCCAACGGTTGCCGTCATACCAAGCTTATGATTTGTAACCAATTCCGTACCGTTTTTCTCGCTGTCCGATATGGTAAAAGTATAACTGTAGGTCGGCTCCCCATTGGCGTCATAGCTGACGCTATACGTCCAGGAATCATAGTTGAACTCCTGATTCCCCAGCTTGATAATACCTCCCTGATCGGACAGGTTGCACTTATTCAAATCCGTCAGATAATGCCTGTTTACATTAATTGTTACCGTATCCCTGGTAACATTGTCCTGGCCTGTCACTTTCCCGATATCAACGATTTCTCCCATAAAGTTCTCGCCGTTATTGCCGTCTCTCAGGTCAATCAATCCCTTTAACTCGCCTCCCATGGCGCCGCTGTAGAGATTGAATTTCTGCCCGTCTCCCCAGTAAACATCATACAAGCCGTCAATATCGGACTGGTTCACCTTCTCATAGTCCCGTCTGGCCACACATTCCAGCGATTTATAGTCATTGCCGTCTACCAGCGTCTGCCCCCCGGCAATCCTGATAATATAACGGTGTGCACCCGTTTCCCTGTCAGGCATGTTCGGATCACTAATGGGAATTTCCTGTACTTCCGTGTCCACAATCTGAGAAAGCTGGTCAATCAGCAGCTCCCGCCTGTCTCTCAGTTCGTTGGCACGGCTCCCTGCAAGCTCAATGGTATTAATCTGCTTATTCAAAGTAGCAATTTCACCTGCAATTGAATTAATCTCGTCAACCTTCAGCTTAATCTCCTGATTGGCATCCTTCTGCACCTTCTGCAGATTACCTGCCACTCCGTTAAAGTACTCTGCCAGCGAACCGGCAAAGCCAATAAACTGCTGTTTGGTTGCGTTATCATTCGGATTGTCCATCCATGCCTGCAGTCCGGAAATCATCAGCTGATCAAACACCGTCTTAAAACCTGCATTCTGCCCGTTGTCATCGAAATAAGCCTCAATCTGCTGCATATAATACTGCTTCTGGGCATACTCGCCCACCTTGGAATTATTGCTCCAATATCTGAAATCATAGAATTCATCACGGACACGCTCTATTGCCAGAGTTTCCACACCTGCACCCGCGCAGCCGTAGGTCTGGAACACCTTCAATGCACTTGCCGCCTGCTGTGTGACCTGCTGTCTGCTGTATCCTACCGTCTGCACATTTGCAATGTTGTTAGAAGTCGTATTTAACGCTGCATTACTGGCCAGTAAGCCCGTGTATGCGATATTTAACCCGAAAAATGTTGATGCCATTACTACGCCTCCTTTTATGCCCCAAGTGTATTCAGAATATGTTCCAGCATCTCAGACACTACATTAATATAACGGCTGGATGCATTATACGCATTCTGGAACCTGATCATGTTTGACAATTCTTCATCGGAAGATACACCTATCACCTGCTGTCTGGCGCTCTCGGTTGCTTCCACGGTATTCTGCTGATTCTCCATGATGCGCCTGTTTACATACCCTGTATTGGCAATCTGTGACACCAGATCTGTATAATAATCCACAAAAGTGGTCTTCTTCTTCACATTGGGATTCAGCGTATAGCTTTCATCCATAAAAGCGGCCTTCAACGCTTCCGCCGTTGCCTTATCCTCAGAACCGTCCTCCAGGCGGAATCCCAGCATGCCCGGTTTCTGTGCCAGTTCAGGATGTACCTGTATATTCTTCACCGAGAACAAAGTCTCCGTCTCCGGTTCTCCGTTTGGTCCGTTCAGGTTCTCCGGATTGAATACCCAGTATTCTTTTGTCGTTGTGGTTGTCTGCGGAATCCCTCCCGGCCCCAGCACAGGATTTCCGTCTGCATCCAGCACCGGCACCGTCAAAGTTCCGGTAACTTTCCGGTATCCGTCCACGGACAGCCTGGAAAACATCTCAATCGGGCTGCCGTCATCCTTGCGCATATACCCGTTGGAATCCACCTCCCAATACTTATCGCCCTCTCCCAGGGTAATCATATTGCCGTCTGCATCCGGCACTGTCAATGTCTCTCCTGCGCCAAGTGTCTTAGCTCCGGCCGCATCTCCGATAATTTCATTCATCTTCACCGCCACGCTGTGAATCAGCTGGTCGAATTCCGCCTGAATATTCATAATGACAGATTGAGATACATCATCATATTTTTCTTCTGTAATGTCCGTATAATCGGCTCTGTGGTCGCCCCTCGCCAGCAGCATGGCCTTCAATCCGCCGACATCCGTATTCAGATCCGTAGAGATCCTGCGGCTGAGATCAAACACTTCCGCACCGTCAATATTGTAATTCCTGGTGCCGTCCCCGTTGACCGTATAAGAAGCATTCATGGGCCAGAACGGCGTATAAAATCCCGTTTTGGAATCCACGTCCACATCCATTTCATAGCATTTATCGCCTTTTACAAAATCTACGCCTTCAATCTGCACCCATACGTTGCCGTAGATATCCTCGCCGAAATTCATGTCGGCCATTTCTGACAGCTCATCTAACAGCTGGTTCCTGCTGTCCCGCAAGTCATTGGCCTTTTCCACGTTGCCGGCCTCAATTTTCCTGATAGCATCATTCAGGGCTATCAGCTTCTTGCCATAACCGTTAATCTTCTCTACCTGCTGTTTGATCTGTACGTTCAGGTTGTCCTGATATGAGCACAGCCCGTCATATACCGCCTTAGCCCTCAGTATAAATTCCTCGGCTCTCTGCACCAGCAGCCCCTGTGTTACTGAACTTGCCGGATCCTTTGCCAGTTCCTGTATGGAGGTCCAGAAATCTTCAATTGTACCCTGAAAAGCTTCGCCGTTCAATTCTCCCAGCTGGCTTTCCACTTCTTCCATCACATCTGTGGACACCTCATAAAACATACTGCGCCCGGATTCTCTGCGGTATGTTTTGTCCAGGAAATAATCTCTTATTTGTTTTACACGGGAATATGATACACCTAATCCATATTGCTGGTTCGCAATTGACTTGGGATTGGTAGACATTGTGACATAAGGTCTGGAGCCCTGTTGTACCTGCTGTCTGACATAGCCGACGGTCTCCATATTAGAAAGATTATGCGCTGTGGTATTCAGCGCATTTTGACTGGTCTGTAATCCGGATGTTCCAAGATATAAACTACCCATTAACGGCATGCTAATCACCTCAATGCTTTCTCAAGACTGTTGTTTTCCTTACTGTTTTGCGTCAAAATTACCACTGGTAACTCCCATCTGCGAACCGGAATTATAAGCGTTCCTGGTGTAATTGGCCGTCTCCGGCGCCGCCTTCATAGACTGCAGCAGATTCATTTCAAACTCCACCATTTCCAGCGCATCCACCAGCAGTTCCCGGTTCTGCTCATTGACCCTCTGTAGTTCCCTGACAGCCCTCTGAAGCCTGTCGTGAACCTCTGCCAGCTTCGCCTGCTCTGCGGGCCGTGCCGCCATCATCTCGATAAGCTTCGGGAGTTTCATTGTTTCAACATCCTTGTTCAACACATTGGCGATGTCCGCAGTGACTTCAACCCGCTTCTTATCCAGGCTGCCCACCCTGCTCACCAAATCCTGTTCATCCTCCGTGATTTTCTGTAATTCCTCCAGATCTCCACCTGCAATGATCTGCGTCTTCTTCTGTGACAGAGACAGCAGCCCCTCATATTCTTCGCATTCCCGACCAAGCACCTCTATCAGGTTTTCCATTAAACTAGCCACGGGACTCCTGCCTCCTTTTAGTTCTCATTCATCATTTCTGACCGGACTATATCATCTCATCGAATTTGCTCATAAGCTTCTCTGCAAATGTCATATTATCCACGCCATAAGTACCGTTCTGTATCTGTGCCTTGATGGGAGCTGTTACATCTTCTCTGACATCAGGCACTTTTGCGATGGCGGCCTTCACTGACTGGAAATCTTTTCCAAAGTCACTGATCTGCAGCTTATCGGCATGTGATACATTGCCAGTCTGCTGAGATTTATTCACCTTTTTCGTCTGGTATATCTGTTGAACCTGATTATATGCTTCAACACGCATGTTTGATTCCTCCCTTTCCAAGGAACAAGGTTACCAAAATGTCCTATGTTCCTTTGCTTAATAAGATTATCGGCAGCAGAATAAAATACTTTAGGCTTGTAAGAAAAATTTCGTCTTTCCATCGGCGATCCCGCAAAGCTTACAGGACAAACTGCGGCTCTCCCTGGGCATCCCACGCTATCCTTCGCAGCATTGCATGTCTGTCCGGATCATTGAGCGGATCTCCCTGAATCTCTTTCTTCGTTCTGGCGTGGAAGACAATCACCGGTTTTCCCTCGTTGTCCATGGTAAAGGAATTATGACCCGGCCCGTAAATGCCTTTCTCTTCCTCCGTATGCAGAACCGGCAGACGTCTCTTGTGCCACATCCGAGGGTCAAGCATATCCGCATCCTCATCAACAGACAGCATCCCCATACAGTAATTTGCCCCTGTGTCACTGGCAGAATACGTCAGAAATATCTTCCCGTCATGCTTCAGTACCGCCGGACCCTCATTGACCCAGAATCCTCTTCGTTCCCAGTCGTAATCGGGCGTGCTCAGAAGCACCTGCACCGTTGCAAGCTTCACGGGAGAATCCATGCGGGCAATATACAGGTTGGAAATCATTCTGCCCACCCCTACCTTTTCAGCCCACACATAGTAATATTCACCTTTATTTTCAAATACGGTGGCATCCAGCGAGAACGCCCGGAAAGAAAATTCATCTTCCTCCGCGCATTGCATCCTGCCCATTTCCTCCCATGGGTCATGAACCGGATCCTGTCCTCTGCATACCAGCACATAAGGACGTATGTTCCATTTATTATCCGCATCACCGGCAGCAAAATAGATATACCATTTCCCCTGCAGATAGTGCAGTTCCGGCGCCCAGATATGCGCTCCCATCTGTCCTTTTTCATGTTTGGTCCAGATGGTGGTTTCTTCCGCTTCTGCCAGCGCGTCCAGCTGTGTGCTGCTGCGTATTACGATACGATCATAGGCAGGAACGGTTGCCGTGAAATAATAGGTTCCATCCGTATGCCGGTATACATATGGATCCGCACGCTGCGGAATCCAGACTTCATTTGTTATCTGCTGTATTGTATTCATATTGTTTTCTCCTATTTTAAGTCGCTGCGCAACGGCACGAAAGGGTGAGTTTTTTCGGCGCACACATGGGAGAGGCAAATCCATTTTCCCTACTCCTGTTTTCCTTTTCGGCCGCAGCTTTTTTTTTCCGTACAATAACCTGCCGCTTCACACTTGGGCACAAAATAGTGTTCTGTCAGATACCGCCATTCCTCAGAATAAGCGCAGAGTGCCTCCATAATATCCTTCATCAGCTGCCTGTACTCCCAGTAAGCTCTTGTACACAATCTCTGATGGGACATTTCGATTAAATTGCGGACATTCCTCTTATCTACGATTCTGGTGGTCATGCCTAAGGGGAGAAGCATGGCCGCATCTTCCCTGGGAATCTGATACTCCTCTTCCAGCCGGCTGCACGCTTTTGCAATGGACTCCATAACCCCCTTATATATTTCCTCTGCTTCCTTATTGCCCGTAACGGCAGGAGGTGTAACATAAGAAAATTCTTTATAATTGATGTATCTTGTGCTCGCCTGAAGCCTCGTGGGTGCTCCTCCGATATGGGTATACCATTCCCTTATGACACGGGCAGAATATCCGTCCAGAATCATTTCCACATTGACATATTCCATAACACGATGATGCCCGGATGTAATGCATTCCAATCCCCGTTTATAATTTTTATCACTATTCCGAATATCCGCCCCCCAGCATACCCCTGCACGCTCTCCCATTAATGTTATGGGCTTTTGAGGAGTTTCATTTAAAATCGTAACCATATCCATTGTCCTTTCTGTTTCCGTACACATGAATTCTGCCCGGCTATTTCCATGCATCTTGCCCCATGGCCAATATATCACAATCTCTTCTATGTGGCAAGGAAAAAGAATACAGAATTCCCCGCGGCAGTCCAGACCGGCCGCTGAACTATTACAGGACTCTTTCGTTCAGCTTGACGAAACAAACAACATTGTATATAATTTAGAACAAATCATACAATTATGATAGTTTCGCAGATTCCTACTATTATGCAGATGCCGACGTGCAGTGCAGGAAGGTGAACGGTATACGGATGAATGAATATCACATAAAAGCATATGCCAAAATTAATCTTGGGTTGGATGTGGTTAAGAAACTGCCCAACGGCTACCATCAGGTAAAAATGATTATGCAGAGCATTGGACTCCGGGATGAGCTGACACTGCGGAAGACAGCGCAGGACATCACCATTGCCACCGATTCCGCCCTCCTGCCCACAGACAAAAATAATCTGGTATACAAGGCTGCCGGAATCATGCTTGAAAAATATAACATCCGCTCAGGCATCCATATAGAATTGGAAAAGCATATCCCTATTGCCGCAGGTATGGCCGGCGGAAGTGCGGACGCGGCCGCTGTCATGCGGGGGATGAACATTTTATTCGGTCTGAATGCACCTCTGTCCCAGCTGATGGAATACGCAGTTCCCATCGGCGCGGATGTCCCTTACTGTCTCATGGGAGGTACCGCCCTTGCCGAGGGCATCGGCGAAAAGCTTACGCCCCTGCCTTCCATACCTGACTGCCGGATACTTGTGGCAAAACCGGATATCATGGTGTCTACAAAACATGTTTACCAACAGCTTGACGCACATAGGTACCACCATCCTGACATAGACGGAATGACAGAGGCAATTAAGGCCGGAGATCTGGCCGGTATTCTGGAACGTCTGGAAAATGTTCTGGAAACAGTCACCATCCCTGCTTATCCTGTCATCGCCAGAATCAAAGAGAAAATGCTGGAGCTGGGCGCCGCCGCAAGCCTGATGAGCGGCAGCGGTCCCACAGTATTCGGTATTTTCCCGCCAGAACAGACGCAGACTGCTCATACCGCATTAGAACAATTCCAGCATGAGCCCATGGCAAAACAGGTATTTCTGGTGCAATGTGTCAATCATTCCAGCCATACTCCCATATAAGCAGTTACTCCATTCTTCAGGAAAATCCGGGAGTTTACCGTGTGCCTGTCCTTTGGCACACATAAGATACACGCAAACCGCCAAGACGGCACGCCGCCTCCGGGTATGCCGTTTGGCGCATAACTGTCCCGCACGCCATAGAATAATACGGCATCAGCGGGCAAGGGAACTAATTCGGACTGTGCGGTTTCCGCAAGGCAGGTTACAGGACTTTCGCAGTAAACCGCAGCGCAGCATAAACGGCTTATGACAGAGAGGGAATCCTATGCAAAATCCACTGCAACTAAATGAAAATGAATTTCTACCGCTCCGAGACGTAGCTTTTCATACCCTTCGGCAAGCCATTTTGACAGGAAAGCTGAAGCCCGGCGAACGCCTGATGGAGGTGCGCCTGGCAGAGACACTCGGCGTAAGCCGCACCCCCGTGAGAGAAGCCATCCATAAATTAGAGCTGGAGGGTCTGGTTACAATGGTTCCGAGACGGGGCGCTGAAGTTGCACAGATCACAGAGAAAAGTATGAATGATGTATTGGAAGTGAGGCGCGCATTGGATGCCCTCTGCGCTGAGTTAGCCTGTGAGCGGATTACCCAAGAGGGTCTGGCGGCGCTGAAGCAGGCTTGTGATTATTTTGAACAATGTGTGGCCGGGAAGGACATCCTCAAAATTGCCCAGGCCGATGTAGCGCTTCATGATATTATTGTGCAGGCAACCGGGAACCAACGTCTGATTCAATTAGTAAACAATTTATCCGAGCAGATGTATCGATACCGTTTTGAATATATAAAGGACAGCAGCGGGCATGAAACCCTGGTAGATGAGCATAGAATTATCTATCAGAGTATTGTCAGCAAGGACAGGGAAACTGCTGCCGCTGCCGCCAAAACTCATATTGACAACCAGAAAAAAGCCATTATCCGCCAAATAAGGCTTGACAAATGCGAGGAGAAATTCTAAGACGCTGCTCTGATACTGACGATCGTTTGTATAACTTCGGACAATAAAGGCAATAATCTCTGTACATCAATGAAAACGAGGTTATTGCAAGATGAAAAAGAAATGGTCCGGATTACGTATTATTGTCAGTATGTGTGCGGCGCTCGGCTGGTGGGGGCTTCTGTATCCTGAACTTGCCCTGACGCCGGATACGGTAAATATAAGTGTGGAGGATGATGAGGGCAGTCTGGAACTACTGTCTGCCGAATGGGATTATCCGGGAAAACTTTACCTCAGCCTTCTGAATGCCCAGGAGGGCCAGATTACATTCCGCAGCAGACTGCTTACGAATTTAAGCATTTTTTGGGAGACATTACATGGAGAAAATGACACTTAACAGGGAACTGTTGAAAAAAGACGCCTCCATCGGTGTATTCGATTCCGGTGTGGGCGGTCTTACCGTTATGCGGGAAATCATGCGGCAGATTCCCAATGAAAAAATTATCTATTTCGGCGATACCGCCCGCGTCCCGTATGGGAGTAAATCCCAGGATACCGTTACCCGATATTCGGAACAGATTGTACGTTTTCTGAAAACCTTCCGCATCAAAACCATAGTGGTGGCATGCAATACCGCCAGCGCCTATGCACTGGATATATTAGAGAATTCTTCCGACATTCCCATTATCGGTGTAGTCAGGCCGGGGGCAAAGGCTGCCGCAGAAGCAACCAGAAACGGACGTATCGGAGTGATTGCCACGGAAGCCACGATACACAGCGACATTTACGCAAGGTACATACAAGAGCTGAATCAGAATGTAACCATCTACGGCAAGGCATGCCCCCTGTTTGTCCCCCTGGTGGAAGAGGGGCTGTTAGAAGATCCTGTGACGGACGAAATAGCCCGCAGATATTTGACCGAGCTCATTGATATTGACATTGATACACTCATATTGGGCTGCACCCATTACCCTTTGATCCGCTCCACCCTGGGCAAAATCATGGGGAAAAATGTGCGGCTGGTGAATCCTGCCTACGAAACCGCACGAGAGCTTAAGGAAATGCTGGCAGAACTGGACTTATTACAAGAACAGCCCCCTGAACTTGGCAGCAATCAATATCAATTTTATGTCAGTGATGAAGCTGAAAAGTTTGTTCGTTTCGCCAATTCCATTATTAAATACGGAATTCTTTCCGCCAAAACCATTAACATTGAGGAATATTGACATGGGAACTACCGTGATACTTACCCTGACTGGTCATCAACGCGACAGTGAGGGCGAAGAAACCATTACCAGAACATCCGCGGCAGCGGAATATTATGAAAAAAACGGCGCCCTGTATCTTCTGTATGACGAGAATCCTGAAAGCGGAGAGATTACCGCAAAAATCCAGCAGGACAACGGAACCGCCTCCGGAAGCATCCGGGGCGGCAATGCAGCGGCAAAAATCCGCAAAGGCTCTGAAAGCATGGCAGAAATGCAGCCGGGCAGCAATACAGTCATACATACCAGAATAAAATACAGGGACCACCTGCTTGAAGTAACCAGACATGGCGCCGTCAACACCCGTATGGTTTTTGAATGCGGCAGAGAACATATGACGGACTATGCCACCCCCTTTGGATGTCTGAGGCTGGGGATCCTCACCCATTCCCTGGAAGTCATTTCTCCCGGCAGCACAGGACAGCCCTCCTGCCCTTCTGTTCCTGCTGCCACCAAACCTGATGCCATGCTCCAGGATAAAGGCAGCAGATGTCTTCATGACAATCATACTGCCCGTTTGAACGAAATGAGCATCCATACAAGCTACAGCCTGACCGCAGAAGGCCAGCCTGTCTCAGAATGCATGCTGGAAATCAAGATATACTTCCAGGAAATGTAAGCGGCACCAGTCATCCATCTGCACTCCAATGAAAGCAGCAGACAGCCTTCAGGCAGATGCAGACGGCACCTGCAATATTTCCACCAAATACCAGAAAATAGCGCCAATGGTCTAAATATTTCACTGCCTCTAGCCGAAATAACTTATATAATCATGGATGATGCGCCCAAATGAGGCAAGAAGCAGTGCATGGGAATTCCAAAACTGCTGATTTACAGACCTCAGGGCAGATTCGACGGGAATCCGTCAGAAGGAGGATATTATGAGTGTAAATGGAGTTACATCAACTCAGGCAGCGGCTGCCTACAGCTATTCCGCACCGGAAAGCGTAAAAGCCGATACTACCAAAACGGAAACAACCAATGCTGAAAGCTCAAAAGTCGAGAATACCACCGGCGCTGCGGCAGACACAGGCGCTGTATATGAGCCTTCAAAGGGTACTTCCACCGTAAATAAGACCTACAAACCCGATACGAACCTGATCAATAAGCTGCAGGCAGATGCAGATGCACGTATGGCACAGATGCGCAGTCTGGTGGAGAAAATGATGTCCAGCCAGGCAAACACCTATGGCAAGGCAAACGATATCTGGTCTTTCTTAAGAAGCGGTAATTATACGGTAGATCCCGCTACAAAAATGCAGGCACAGGCTGATATTGCAGAAGACGGTTATTGGGGCGTAGAGAAGACTTCCGACAGAATCATTGATTTTGCTAACGCTCTGACCGGCGGCGATCCTGACAAGATCGAAGATATGCGTGCTGCTTTTGAAAAGGGATTTAAGAAAGCCGGCAAGACCTGGGGCGGCGACCTTCCCGACATTTCCCAGCGTACTTACGATGCGGTTATGGAGAAATTTGACAAGCTGGCCGCTGAAGCTAAGAAAGCTTCCGATGCCGCAGATCCATCTGCCGAGTAAATGATTCTGCTCTTATGAGCAATTGATTACAGGACTAATCAGACAAAAGGCTTTCGCACACCTTTATCTGCGAAAGCCTTTTTACTTATTTCTGATGTCCGGCTGAACAAATAATTTATACCCATAAACGAAAACATTTGCCGGCCTGAATGTATAACAAGTATAAAATAAGGAAATGGTGATGCGCATGAAATCAAAACGGAATAAAAAAACAATCCTTATCACAGCAATCGCCGGTGCTGCAATTCTAACCATTGGATATTTCACAGTACAATCCGTGTTAAAAAACAGCCGCTCCTCCGGCAGAATATTCTTATACGGTGAACAGCACTCCGTTGAAAATATCTTGAAGAGGGAGGCTGAATTGTGGTCCTCCCATTACCACAAGGATGGATTTCGGGACTTGTTCGTAGAACTTCCTTATTACACGGCAGAATACTTAAATATATGGATGAAGTCCGATGATGATGCCATTTTGGATTCACTCTATGAGGATTGGGCAGGAACAGCCTTGTACTCTCAGGTAGTCCTTGATTTCTACAGGCAGATAAAAAGCGAATGCCCGGAAACCGTTTTTCACGGAACAGATGTGGGCCATCAATATAATACCACCGGAAAGCGCTTTCTGGAGTACCTTGCATCCACGGGACAGCAGCAGTCCGAACTTTACAGGCTGTCACAGGAAAATATCCGTCAGGGAGAATATTACTACCAGCATTCCGACAGCGTATACCGCGAAAATACAATGGTCCAGAACTTTATCCGGGAATTTGACAGTTTAAATGGCGCGGATGTGATGGGAATATACGGCTCGGCCCACACCAACACAGCGGCACAGGATATTGTAACGAATTCGGTTCCCTGTATGGCAAATCAGCTTCATAAAAAATACGGCGATGCGTTACATACAGAGGATTTGACTTCCCTGGCCCTCAATAGCAATCCCTATAGGATCGATACCATAAAAATCGGCGGCAAAGAGTATACTGCCTCCTATTTTGGAAAAGCAGACTTATCCGCAGTTCTGCCTGACTACCAATGCCGGGAATTCTGGCGCCTGGAAAACGCATATGACGATTTCAAGGACAACGCTGCAACCGGCAATGTCCTGCCTTACCACAACTACCCTATGCCGATTGAAACGGGTCAGATTTTCATAATCGACTATACGAAAGCAGATGGCTCTGTTGTAAGAGAATATCATCGTTCCGATGGCAGCACATGGCAGGGCTCCCTTACCACAGAAGAATTCATTGTTGAGTAATCTGCAATCGACCAGGGGAGGATTTTTCACTTCCATATGCGGGTCTGCGCAATCGGGCAGGAAAGAGCCGTCTTCCCTGCCCGCCGCGCCGGGCGTCCGTCAACGTATGCTGACATTTTTCCTCTTGACGCCCGTGTGCATAAATAAAACGGGACAACTATAGCCGCCCCGTTTTATTTATGCATCAACTGCCTTTTACCACCAGCAGCTTCTGTCCTGCCTTCAGTTCATCACTGTCCAGGTCGTTCAATGCCCTGATGGCTTCCACAGGGACATAATACTTCTTCCCGATATTCCAGAGATTATCCCCTTCCTTTACCATATAGACCACCATTCCAGGCAGACTGCTCATCTTACCGCTGTCCAAATCGGACACTGTCACCTGACTGATTAAATCTACCGGAACATTCTTGAACACCACGGTAGAGAAACAGATTACCGCTTTCACATCCATCTCTTCCCCGTCTAACATGGTCACTTGAAGCTGCTCCACCTCCGCATGGACCTTTCCCATGTCCTCAGGTGCAATGTCAGGCACCTCCAAAGTGTATTGATAGGGAATCTGCGCCTGTGTACATCCATATGGAGATTCGTCTTCCCCTGTAATATACATAACCTTCACCTGCAGACTGCCCTGCAGCAGGATACCGTTTTCCACTGTACTCTGTTGTTCCAATGCCACAGCTGCTTCGCTGTGTAACAGTTGAAGAACTGTTCCGTCTGCAACCCGTATATGATCTGTCACCTTGGTCTTCCCCGTCACCTTGGACAGCAGCCTCCGCAGCTGGGCACTGTGGGTAGTTGTGGCAATCTCCTTGGACACCCCATAGATATCGGAGATAATCTCCAGACGTTCCTCCTCATAAATGCGGATGGCAATATCCAGTACCAGCTCCAATCCAATATTGCGTTCTTCCCCGTCAAAATCCGGACGGATGGCCAATTCCTGCTGTCCCAAACGATAACGGATATCCGGCAGCATACCTTCCCTGCAGCCATGGCATTCCAGCACCCCGCTGAAAGGCAGGGTGGTCTCAAAGCTGCGGCAGGGATGTTCCTCTCCCTCCCCCTCATACAGAATAAAGAGATGGATATCCCCGGAAATGGTGATCTTCTCCTCCATGACCTTAAATTCCACATCTCCCAGGGACAGATTGCTCCAGAGAATCTGGAAAACATTGGGGTAATTGGACGGCAGAACCACTTCTTCTTTCAAACGGAAAATATCATTTTTGCAGATGGCAATCTGCGCCAGATCTACGGGCATCCGGCGGTACTCCACCATCTCGTCCCCATGCACTGCAACGGGGGCTTCCTCATCATACAGTTCCTCCACCTGTGCCGTCATGGTAATCAGGGATTGAATATTCAGCTTGCGTGAATTGATCATGCTGATGGTCAGATCCTCCACATCCCCCTCCACCGCCACTGTATCCGACGGCACCACGCCCTGCAGATTGATTTTCTCTTCAAAAGGCAGCTTACCCTCCAGCAAAATCAGGCTGCTGCCTTCTTCCATAGTATGGTATAGTACTACGAAACCCAGTCTGCCGCGAACCATGACAGAATCCACGGCCGGCTTAATCTCATCAATGATCAGCTCTCCCTTTTCCAGATTCAGCGTACTGACATCAGGTTTATTCTCCGGCAGATTCACATCATCCTCCAAAGTAAACTGCGTCACTGCCTGAACACGAATACGATCCATATGTATATTTCTCTTTAACAGTTCCACATAGATACCTCCAATTTTACTGGTATAAGTATATATATGAACCATAAGAGAAGAATATGCCAGATGCTAAGTTCACATGGCAGAACGATATGAAACATATCTGCTTATTCTACTGCCCCTGTTAAGTCAGCGACATTCTCCACATGATATTTCCTCATATAATCCTCTATGCCCTCTATCACTTCTATACAGGTATAGGGATTCACGAAATTCATGGCACCCACACTGACCGCCGCAGCTCCGGCCAGCAGAAATTCTATGGCATCCTCCCCGGTGGCAATACCGCCCATACCCACAATGGGAATCTTCACGGCCTTTGCCGCCTGATATACCATACGCACAGCAATCGGTTTGATGGCCGGGCCGCTCATCCCGCCCGTCTTATTGGCAAGCACAAACCGTCTCTTATGAATATCTATTTTCATTCCGGTAATTGTATTAATCAGGGATAAGGCATCGCTTCCGGCTGCCTCCGCCGCTCTTGCCAGCTCCCCGATATCAGTTACATTCGGACTTAATTTCATCATAACAGGCTGTTTTGCATGTTTTTTAATCTCGTTGGTAATGTCATATAATGCCTTCGCATTCTGCCCGAAGGCAATGGCGCCCTCCTTGACATTAGGACAGGATACATTGATTTCCAGCATGGATACCGCAGGTTCTTCCCCCAGGCGTTCCACCACTTCCACATAATCCTCCACGGTCTTACCGCAGATATTCACTATAATTCCGGTATCATATTGTTTCAGAAAAGGGATGTCCCTCTCCATAAACACATCAATGCCGGGGTTCTGAAGCCCTATGGCATTGAGCATCCCTCCGTACACCTCCGCTACCCTCGGCGTGGGATTCCCCGGCCACGGCACATTCGCCACCCCCTTGGTCACTACTGCCCCCAGCCTGTTTAAATCTATGAATTCCGAATATTCCATCCCCGACCCAAATGTACCTGAAGCTGTCATGACAGGATTCTTCAGTTTTACCCCTGCCAAAGTTACTTGCGTATTCATATTGCTTCCTCCTGTTCCAGTTCCCGCTTGCGGGAACTTGTTCCGGTCTCTCCACTCCAGCCCCCTTGCGGGGGAGAAAAGTCCACTCTGCGAACGCAGCCCTGCCGCTCTCCGCCGCCTCAAATCTCTACCGCATCCGCCTCAAATACCGGGCCGTCCGTACAAATACGGGCATTGTGCACATGTGAGTGATGGTCCGGCTCCTTTGTCCCTGCCACACACCCCAGACATACCCCCACGCCGCAGGCCATCCGCTCTTCCAGCGAAATATATGCTTTGATTTGATGCTCTGCCGCATACTTTTTCACGGCACGCAGCATGGGCATAGGTCCGCAGGCATAAATGATGTCCGCTTCCAATCCGTTATCCCTGATTGCATCCATTACATTCCCCCGGCTTCCGGCACTGCCATCCTCTGTAGCCACATATACCGCACCATGCTTTTCCAGATCCTCCTGTAAAAAGAGCTCATTGCTGCGGTAGCCAAGAATCACCTGCTTCTCTCCGTCAAGACGCTTTGCCAGCTCCAAAAGCGGCGGAATGCCGATACCGCCTCCAATCAGAAACGCCCGTTTTCCGCTTCCTTCCTCCACAGGAAATCCATTCCCCAAAGTACCCAATATAGAAACAGCATCCCCTGCCCGATACCCGGAAAATTCCCTTGTTCCAGCTCCCGCAATACGGTAGACAATCCTCACCGCTCCTTTTTTTGCATCCGCTTCACATATGCTGATGGGACGGGGAAGAAGCGTGCTTTTATCTCTGGGATAGACACAGAGAAACTGCCCCGGTCTGGCATCGTGTGCCAGGGAAGTCTCAATCCACATATCATAAATATCCGCTGCTGTCTCCTTCTGTGATAATACCACTGCATTCTGCTTCTGCTTCATACTATGTCCTTTCCGGATATCCCTATCCCTTCCGAATCTCATATGCTCCATAGTTGGTGTATGCCGCTGGCTATAGATTTCCCTTAAATCGTCAATCACTGATTCCATTTTACCGCGATTATACGCAACTAATAACGCCCAATCCAATCCATGTTCAATGTCAAGCACTTTAAGACGAAACAAATCAACCTCTAATGTATATATCCCTGCCTTGGGATAACTGCATATTGAAGTCAATGGCTGATTACGATCCGTACCCATATAAAACCCTTTCCAAAATCACATCATTCACGGCTTATGGGCACAATATCACCATGGATGCCTGACTTAGAATCATGATAAAGAGTTACAATTTCATGTTTGGTGAAAAATTTTTCATGTGTCTCCTTCAATCCACTATCATTCCGGCCGCAATGGTTTTCACCACCTTACCCTTCAGCTTCCACCCGGTAAAAGGGGTATTGGAAGCCCTGGAAGCATAACTGCCGGGAACGGTTTCCGCCGCGGAATCTATCAATATGACATCCGCCGGACCGCCTTCCGCCAGATAACCGGCATCCAAATGATAAAGACCGGCAGGATTGGTACTCATGAGACGCAGAAGCTGGCACATGGTAAGATATCCTCCTGCCACCAGTTCCGTGATTCCCAGCGACAGCGCTGTCTCCAGGCCGATGATACCGCTGGGCGCCTGGGTCAGGGGTTTTGCCTTTTCCTCCTGGGTGTGGGGCGCATGATCGGTGGCAATCATATCAATGGTTCCGTCACACAACCCTCTGATGATCTCCAGGCGATCTTCCTCTTCACGCAGAGGCGGATTCATCTTCGCCAAAGTACCATATGCAATCGCCGCCTCTTCTGTCAGCGTAAAGTGGTGAGGTGTTGCCTCCGCATGAATATTGGTTCCCAGCTTCTTCGCCCGGCGTACCAATTCCACTGCTTCCCTTGTACTGATATGCTGGATATTCACAACCGCCCCTGTCTCCAACGCCAGCCGCAGATCTCGCTCTACCAGGCGGATCTCCGCCTCCCTGGGCGAACCGCCGATACCGTAATACTCGCTTGCCTTTCCCTTATGAATCCCAGGATTGCTGATGAGCGCAGGATCTTCCTCATGAAAGCTTAAGGGAAGATCAAGTCTGCCCGCCCGCTCCATGGCCTTGCGCACCAGCGATTCATCCAGTAACGGAATACCGTCATCCGTAAATCCTGCCGCGCCGGACTGCGCCAATTCCTCCATGGGCGTCAGTTCCTTTCCCTGCATTCCCAATGTCACATTTGCACAGGCCATAACGTGAATCCCTGTTTCCCGTCCCTTCTTCAGCACATATTCCAGCGTTTCCCGATTGTCTATGGGAGGTTTGGTATTGGCCATCATCACCACAGTGGTAAATCCTCCCCTGGCTGCTGCTGCTGCTCCGGTGAAGATATCTTCCTTCTCAGGGAATCCGGGATCTCTGAAATGAACATGCACATCCACCAAACCGGGAACCGCCAGAAGCCCCTCTGCCTCCACTACCCTGCAGTTACCGTCAGGCAGTGCAATACCCTTCCCTATTTTCAGTATGCGGTCCCCTTTTATCAGTATATCATATTTTCCCTCTTTACCGGATTTGGGATCAATCATATATCCGTTTCTTATCAGTAACATAAACGCCCTCCCGATATCCTGCGGAATCTGCTATTCAAATCTCTTCTGCAAGACTCTGCTATTTGAATCTCTTCCGCATCACTTACACAGCTTCTCAACGCACCTGCCTCCGGCCGCATTTTTACCAGTCATCTCTTTCCAATGAGCCAAAATAAATCCTGCCATGTTCGTCAGGCATACCACATGGAATCGTTTTAAGTATAACATGCAGTATTCCAAATCACAACTACATTTTTTCCGTAATCCGCAATCCATCTTCCGTTAATTCATATATTTTTTCACATACCTCACTGATATATTTTCTGTCATGGGAGACACTGATAATGGCGCCTCCATAGTCCCGCAGAACCTCCCTGATAACAGGCCCGGACAAAGGAGAGAAATTCCGGGTAGGTTCATCCAGAATCAGGACATTGGCTTCGGATAAACTCATTTTCAACAGAAGGATTTTCGCCTTCTGCCCTCCCGACAAATCCGCAATCTTATGGCTTACTTCATCCGCAGTATACTTCATGGAACCTAAGTAAGTACGTATTGCGGTAACCTCCTCTTTCTTCCCGTCCGGGCACAGATACTCCACCGGTGTCTTGTCCATATCCAGCAATTCTTCATAATTCTGCGGCATATAGGCTGCTCTGATATCCTCCCTTGCCAATAATGCTTCTGCAATCCGCCGAAGCAAAGTGGTCTTACCCACGCCATTCCTGCCAATGATACAGATTTTTTCCGCCCCTTTTACCGTCAGGCGGATATCTCTCGCCAAAATATGAATATCCGACTCAGCTGCCGCATCCGGTTCCATACGTCCGCCCCATACATCAGACACAGACAGCTCATCCAAGTGAAAATCCATAATCACCTTTCCGGCGGGTATTCTTATGTTCCGGCCGAACTTCAGGAAAATAGCCTCTTCCGCCTCCGGCATCTGTGCCATATGCTCCCCATCCCGTTCAAACCTTTTTTCCATGGACTTGACCGCCTTCATTTTCTTCTTCAGCAGCCGTCCCCCCGACGGGTTCTGCCTGGTAATATTTTCCTGATCATATTCCACCTTCTGCATAATACGGCGCAGCTTCTCCTGCTGGATTTCCTGATGCCTTTTATCATTCTCGGCATTTCTCTGCTGATTCTGCATCACCGCATTCCGATGACTGACGTATTCCTGGTAGGGCACTCGCGCCACCGTATACCTGCATTTGGTTTTCCGTCGTATCTGTTCTAAATGAATCACTGCATTGGCAGTTCTTTCTATCAGAGTTTCATCATGGGAAATGTATAAAATTCCCTGCTCCGCCTCCTGGATAAAATGTTCCAGCCACCCTAACGTCTGTGTGTCAATATCATTGGACGGCTCGTCCAACAACAATACGGTGGGTTTCGCCATCAGAATCCTGGCAATCTGAGCCTTTACCTTCTCCCCGCCGGAAAGAGTGGACATTTTCTGCTCCCCATAGAAGAAATCTGCCGGAAGCGCCAGCTCTTTTGCCAGCCTGTTTAACTCTCCCGGTGTCTGCTCCCAAAATCCTTCTTCTGAAGTAAAAAACTCATAAATGTTCTTATCGCTCTCTTCTCCCGGAAGCTCCTGGGGCAGATAGCCGATTCGCTCTCCCGTACAGATGCGCTCTCCCTGTGCTTCCGCATATCCGCTGACACTTTCCGGATCATAAACCCACTTCAGCAGGGTGGATTTGCCATTTCCCTCCTCTCCAATCAGCACCGCCTTATCCCCGGCATTCAGTGTAAATTGGAAATCCTCCAGCATAACTCTCAAATCTTTCTTATGCGTTATTGTCAAATTTTTTATCTGCAGCATCTTGCCCTCCATTCCTGTCCTAAAGCAGCCGCAATGCTTTTCATTCCCGCGTATTGCAGCCTGTCCCTTCGTATTTACCTTCTGCTTATCCTCTCTGCCATACTTCCCGTCATGCCGACAAGAGGGGGCGAAGCCCACCTCTTTGGGGGGCGAAGCCCACCTCTTTGGGGGGCGAAGC